>DASUAH010000185.1:0-9901 GCA_035763885.1 Gemmatimonadales bacterium | reverse complement strand
AGCCACTCCCCGCGCATCTCCAGACCGCTCTCCCGGACCACCGCCGGCGGGCGGTGCGGCGGCACCCCGATCAGCAGATCGGCCTCGACGCGGGAGCCGTCGTCGAAGACCAGGACCGGGCCTTCGAGGCGCGCCACTTTGCGGTTGGGGGCGAAGCCGATGCCCTTGGCCGCAAGCAGGCCTTCCACCTGGGCGCAGTTCTGCCGCCCCACGACGGGCAGCGACATCGGCTGCGGCGTGAAGGTCTGGATCTGGATCGCGCCCCGCGTGCCGCGGGCACGGAAGAGGTCGTCGAGCATCATCGCCGCCTCGTACGGCGCCGGCGGGCATTTGTAGGGCACGCCGAGGATGGCGATGACGATGCGGCCGGCGCGGAACTCCCGGACGCGCTGGGCCAGCCGCTCCGCGTCCGCGACCCCGTACAGGTTGTAGGCGGCCGGCGAGAAGCCGGACACGAGATCCGGCCGGGGCTCGGCGCCGAGGGCGATGATGAGATAGTCGAAGGAGACGTCGCCGGCGTCGGTGCGCACAACTCGGGCGCGCACATCGATCGCCTGCACGCTCGCCTGCCGGATCTCGACCCCTTCCGCGCGCAGGGCGGCCAGCGGACGCTCGCCGTCGCGGCGGCTCCCGGCGCCGGTGACCATCCACAGCTTGCGCAGCCCCATCATGAAACTCGGCGCGCGGTCGAGCAGCGTGACGCTGTGCTCCCCGCCGAGCGCGCGCCCCAGCTCGAGCGATGCGGTGATCCCGCCGAATCCGCCGCCGAGGATGACGATCTTCACAGCTCGACCTCCCGCCCGGCGCCGCGCGCGCGGGCCTGCTGATAGACGTAGGAGGCGGTGGCGACGTCCTCCACCGCCATGCCCAGCGACTTGAACAGGGTGATCTCCTGCGGTGTCGTGCGGCCGCGCACCGCGCCGGCCAGCACGCCGCCGATCTCGCCCGCGATGTGTCCCTCGTCGATCGCGCCTTCCTTCAACGCACCGAGCAGGTCGCCTGATTCCGCGAGCGCGCCCGCGCGCGAGTCGACGAAGACCCGCGCGCGCGCCACGGCCTCGGCGTCCAGCTCCCGCCAGTCCGGCCGCGGGGCGCCCACCGCGGTAACGTGCGCGCCCGGGGAGATCCACCGTCCCCGCAGGACGGGCGTGGGCGACGACGTCACCGTGACGAGGAGATCCGCGCCGCGCACCGCCTCCTCCGCCGTCGGGCAGCTGCGGGCCGCCACGCCGGATGCGCCCGCCTCGCGGACCAGCGCCTCGGCGTGGGCGGGGGTGCGCGACCAGACGCGCACCTCGCGGATCGCCCGCACGTGCCGGAAAGCCTCGAGGTGGCTGCGCGCCTGAACGCCCGATCCGAGCAGCGCCAGCATCCCCGCCTCCGGCCGCGCGAGGATCTTCGCCGCGGCCGCCGAGGTCGCCGCCGTGCGCACCTCGGTGATGAGGCGCCCGTCCATGATCGCGAGCAGCGCGCCGGTCGCGGCGTCCCAGAGGAGGATCACGGCCATGTGCGTGGGCAGCCCGCGCGCGGCGTTGCCGGTGTAGAAGGTGACGGCCTTGGCCCCCAGCGCCTCGGCCCCCCCTCCCCCACCCGACCGGAGGTGCGCCGGCATCAGCCCGAGGTAGCCGGCGTGGGGGTCGATGGCGAGGGCCTGGCGGACCGGCTGCAGGACGGCGCCGGACGAGAAGGCGGCGAGCGCGCGCTCCATGATCCCGATCGCCGCCTCCATCGGCAGCAGCGCGGCGACCTCGGACTCGCGGAGCAGCAGGGTCATGGCCTCATCTTCCGCACGGCGCACCGGGGCTGTCAAGGCGCGCAGGCGCGCAGGGATGCGGCGGCGCGGCGGCGTAGGAACGTGCCGACGGAGCGTGCGCGGTGCAGCGTCGGCTCCAGCTGATCATCCTGGCGCACATCTGGGCGCTGGTTCCCGTCGCCCTGCTGTGGCTCACGCGGCCGGACTGGCGCGGCCCGCTGGCCCCGAGCGACGTGCGCGAACTGACCTGGCTCGCCCGCGCCGACGCCGCCTACATCCTGCTGCGCACGTGGCTCACCCTCAGCGGCCGTCTCGGCACCGCGAGGGTGTGGCCCTTCATCGACGTCGCCCTCGTCGCCGCGGCGCTGCTGGTCCTGCGCAGTCCGACCGACCCGCTGTCCACGATGTACTTCATCCCGCTCGCCTCTGCGGTGGCCTCCCTGGACAGCCGCCACCTCGCCACGGTCACCGGGGCGGCCGCCGGCAGCTACGTGGCGGTGATCGTCTACTCGCTCGAGCCGTGGACGATCAGCCTGGCCTACCGCCTGGTCTTCATCCTGCTCATGGCCTCGCTGTACGCGGGGGTGATCCGCGTCGTCACCGACTACGCGCGGACCGCGGAGCGCGCTGAGTATCAGACCGCGCTGGCGCGCGAGATCCACGACGGCATTCAGCACTTCCTGGTGACGATGGGTGCCCGCCTGGACCTGGCCGGCCATCTCGTCCGTGAAGACCCCGACCGGGCCGGGCGCATCATCGGCGAGGAGCGCCAGACGCTGCGGGCGGCCTCCGATGAGCTGCGGTACCTGGTGCGTCGCCTGCGCTCAGCGGCGGGTGCCGATCTCGCCGCGGCGCTGCGCAACCAGATCGCCGCGACGGCCGAGCGCTGGCCGTTCACCCTCGAGGTCGACATCCCGGACCGCATGCCGCATCTGGCCGCCGACGCCGAGCATGCCATCCTGCGCGTCATCCAGGAAGGCCTGACGAATGCGGCCAAGCACGCGCGAGCCTCCTCGGTCGAGGTGGCCGTGATGCAGGTGGACGGCGAGGTACGCTGCCGCGTCCGCGACGACGGCGCGGGCTTCGACGGAGCGCTGCCGGGAGCGGGCGGCCTGGCCGGGCTCCGCGGCCGGGTGCAGGAGGCGGGCGGCCGGCTCGAGGTGGAATCCCACCCCGGCGGCGGAACGACCCTGACCGCCGCCTTTCCTCTCCGGGGCGACCGCCGGTGATCAGCCTCATCATCGCGGAGGACGAGGGCCTCCTCCGCACGACCCTTTCCGAGCTCCTCGCCCGCGACCCCGAGCTGCGGATCGCGGCGGCCGCACCCGACGGCCGGGCGGCGCTCATCGAAGCCCTCGCCCACCGGCCGGACGTCCTCCTCACCGACCTGAAGATGCCGGTGATGGACGGCATCGAGCTGATCCGGGCTGTCCGCGAGCAGCTGCCGGAGACCGCGGTGGTCGTGCTCACGGCCTTCGACGACGACGACAGCCTGTTCGCGGCGCTGAAGGCCGGCGCCCTGGGCTACGTCCTCAAGGACGCCTCGCTGGAGGAGGTCGCCGCCGCGGTCCGCGCGGCGCGGAGGGGAGAGGGATTCCTCTCCCCCGGCCTCGTCGCCCGGGTCGTGCGGGAGTTCACCCGCATCGATCAGATGGCGCGCGGCCAGCGCGCCCTGTTCGCCCGGCTCACCCGCCGGGAGCTCGAGGTGCTCGAGCTGCTGGCCTCGGGCCTGCGCAACCGCCAGATCGCCCAGCGCCTGTTCCTCTCCGAGAAGACGGTCCGCAACCACGTCAGCGCCATCCTCGGGAAGCTCCACGCCAACGACCGCACAGAGGCGGCCCTGATCGCCGCCCGGGGTGGCCTCGGCAGGCCCGAGCCGCCGGCCTGACTTGCGCGGGCGCGGGAGCGCCAAGGAAAGGCCTCGCACCGTCCCGAAAACCTGGGACACTCCCCGCATCCGATCGGGACGGCAGGCGGATGCTCTCCGGCCACCGTTCTCGTACGCTGGCACCACAACACGGTGAGGAGGACCGCTGTGGAGACGCTCGCCGATCTCTTCGCCCACATCGTCGCGTCCAACCCGCCCGACCGCGAGATCCTGCGCATCCGGGCCGGCCGGGACTGGCGGGGCTACACCACGGCCCGCTTCGAGGAGGCGGTGCGGGAGACCGCCGGCCGCCTGACGCACGCCGGGGTCCGGGCGGGCGACCGCGTCGGACTGTTCTGCGAGAACCGGCCGGAGTGGCACGCCGTCGACTTCGCCTGCCACCTCCTGGGGGCCGTGCTGGTGCCGCTCTACCCCTCGATCCCGGCGGCGACGGTGGGCTACGTGGTCAGGGACGCCGGCGCGAAGGTCCTGCTGGTGTCGGGGCGGGAGCGCGCGGATCTGGCGCGGACGGCGCTGGGAGGCACGCCGGGCGTGCGCCTCATCGGCGTCGACCCGGGCCTGGGGCTCGATCACCTCAACGACCTCCCGGTGGACGCCCCCCCGCCGGTGCAACCGAAGCCTGATGACCTCGCCAGCCTCATCTATACCTCCGGCACCACCGGCGACCCCAAAGGCGTGATGCTCACCCACCGCAACTTCGTCGTGCAGCTGGTGGCCCTGCAGCCGCTCTACCCGATCACGGAGCGCGACGAGGTGATGTCGTTCCTGCCGCTGGCGCACGTCTTCCAGCGCATCCTGGACTACCTCTTCCTCTACTGCCGGTGCCGCATCACCTACGTCGAGGCGGTGGAGAAGGCGGGACCGATGCTCCCGCTGGTGCGGCCGACGATCATGGCCTCCGTCCCCCGCGTCTACGAGCGCGCCTACGTGCAGATCATGGGCCGCGTGCAGAAGAACCCGCGGCTCCGGCGCCTGTTCACCTGGGCCACGCGCGCCGGCCGGCGGGTGAAGGAAGCGCACTGGCAGGGGCGCCGCGCCCCGCTCGGCGCCCGGCTCCACTACCTCGCCGCGAAGCGCCTCGTCTTCCGGAAGGTCCTGGAGCGATTCGGCGGGCGGCTGCGCTTCACGGTCTCCGGCGGGGCCCCGCTGGCGCGGGAGATCGCGGAGTTCTTCGACATCGTCGGGCTGCCGCTGCTGAACGGCTACGGCCTCACCGAGAGCGCGCCGGTCATCGCCGTGAACCGCCTGGAGACGAACCGCCTGGGCTCGGTCGGCCCGGTGGCGCCCTTCGTGGAGGTGCGGATCGCGCCCGACGGCGAGATCCTCGCCCGCGGCCCCAACATCATGAAGGGGTACTGGAAGAAGCCCGAGGCCACGGCCGAGGTGCTGGACCGGGACGGCTGGCTGCACACCGGGGACATCGGCCACCTGGACGCGGACGGCTTCCTGTTCATCACCGACCGCAAGAAGGACATCCTGGTCACGGCCGGCGGGAAGAACGTGGCCCCCCAGCCGATCGAAGCGCAGCTGGCGACCAGCCCCTACATCGCGCACGCCGTGGCGGTGGGGGACAGCTACCCCTACGTCACCGCGCTGATCACGCCGAACTTCGAGGCCCTGGAGGCCCACTTCAAGGAGCAGGGCATCAACGGCAAGGACCGCGCCGAGATGGCCGCGCATCCGGTCACCGAGGCGCTCGTCGCGCAGACCGTGAAGGAGGTCAATGCGCGCCTGGCCTCCTACGAGCGCATCCGCCGCTTCACCGTGCTGCCTGTCGAGTTCAGCCAGGAGTCCGGCGAGATCACGCCCTCCCTGAAGGTCAAGCGCAAGGTGGTCGCCCAGCGCTACCGCCCGCAGATCGAAGAGATGTACCTGAAGACCCACCGCACCCAGGACTACGGCCTGGACGCGTAGCGCCGGTGACCATCCTCCGCGGGCTGCGCGATGGCGCGGGTGAAGCGGCGGTCTGGCTGTTCGCCCTCCTCGCCGTGGCGATGTTCCGGCTGGTGGACGCCACGCTCGACCTGCGCATCTTCGGCTACGAGCACCTCGGCGCGCTGCTGCGCGCCCGGCGACCGGTCCTGATCGTCGTCTGGCACGGCAAGGGGCTGCTGCCGGTGTTCTTCCTGCAGGGACTGCCGCTGGTCGTCTACTCCAGCCAGCCGCGCAACGGTGCCATGCCGGCGCTCTCCCGCGCCGTGCGGCAGCTGACGCTGGCCTCCCTCGCCCACCTGGGCTACGAGGTGCTCGACGCGGCGAAGTTCAGCACCGAGTCCCGCGGGGTGATCCGTTTCCTGCAGCACCTCGAACGCGGGCACGGAGGCGTGATCGCGGCGGATGGTCCCAGCGGTCCCGTCTTTCGGGCGAAGCCCGGCGCGGCCTACCTGGCCCGGAAGACCGGCATCGCCCTCGTGCCGGTGGGGGCGGCGATCCGCGACCCAATCGTGCTCGACTCCTGGGACGGCTTCGAGATCCCGCGGGTCTTCACCAAAGCGGCCCTCGCCATCGGCAAGGCGATGGAGGTGCCCGAGGAGCTTGACGAGGCGGGCCTGGAGGCGTTCTCGCACCATCTCGAAGCCGTCCTCAACGACCTCACCGCGCAGGCCGAGCTGGAGGCCTTCGCCCAGGGGGCCGGGCGCCCCGCCGCTCCCCTAGAAGTGGCGTAGGATCCACAGCACCGCCATCCCCGCCGCGGCGAGCAGCCCGAGCAGCAGCACCGGGAACACCAGGAACCACAGCGCCGACGTCGCCCGCCAAGCGATGCCCACCAGGACGGCCAGCAGCAGCAGGCCCGCGAGCGCGATGGCCCCGGCCCCGCGCCCGGTGAGGACCGGCGCGCGATGCGCCCTCACCGCGGCCCCCGGCGCAGCTCGGCCACCTCGTGCCGCAGCGCCGCGATGACCTCCTCGTAGGATTGGAGGATGCGGGCCTGCCGCTGGAAGCGCATCGCCAGGTAGCCAGCGTAGAGGGCGATCCCCCAGAAGGCGAAGATCTTGACGGCTTCGATGGTCAGATCGCCCTCGGGTGGGGCGGCGGCGAGCAGGCCGGCGTACAGCAGGTTGAAGCCCGTCGCCACGTAAAGCGCCATCCCCATCCCGTAGCGGAAACTGTTGCTGACCAGCACGATGAAGTAGGCGAAGAAGAAGACGCTGGATCTCCCGCCGGTGAAGGCGATCAGGGCGGAGATCAGCGCCAGGTCGGTCGCCGTGGTGAGGTATTTCAGCCACCGCGGCGCCCCGCGGCGCAGGATGGCCCAGTACGTCAGGTTGAGCGCGGCCAGCAGCGCGGTGAGGCCGATCACCACCGGCCAGCCGACGGCCACCTCGCCGCGCCCCTTCAGGACGACGACCGCGCCGACGAGCGCGGCGCCCACGATCCAGCGCACGACCACCTTACTGCGCTCAATCTGCTGCTCCATCCGACCCACCCTCCTTCCCGTCCAGATGACGGCGCAGGAACGCCGCCACCTCCCGATACAGGAGCCCGCGGTCGCGGTCCAGCGTCGCGACGTGCCCCGACCGCGGCAGCCACAGCACCTCGCCGCCCGTCGCCGCGGCGATCTCGCGGGCGCTCTCCCGCGGGATGATCCAGTCCCGCCGCCCCTGCGCGACCAGCACCGGCACGTGGACATGCGGAAGCGCCCGGCGCATCGTCCCCAACAGCCGATCTACCTCGGCCGTGGCGCGCAGCGGGATGCGCCGCGCCGGAGAGCGATAGGGCCGCATCTCGCGCTCCCGCGGGCCGAGCTTCATCAGGACGGGGACGTAGGGGAGGACGCGCGAAGCGACCCGGGAGGCGCGGGCGATGAGACGCTTCATGCGGACCGGCGTCGAGATCGCCACGACCGCCGCGGGATGCGCGGACGCACCGAGCACGAGGCCGACGGCCCCGCCCATCGACAGCCCCACGACGGCGACGCGCGCGCAGCGCGCGTCCAGCGCATCGTAGGCCGCCCGCCCGGAGTGCAGCCAGTCCTCTGCGCTCGCGCGGGCCAGCTCAGCCGGGGACCGGTGGCCGGCCAGCTGGGCGACCGCGACGGTCCAACCGCTCCCGGCGAGCGCGTCCGCCAGAGGAACCATCTCGAGCGGAGAACCGGAGAACCCGTGCAGGAGGAGACATCCTGACGGGCCGCCCTCGATCAACCGCGAGATGGGCTCTTCCGGCATCACTGTGCACTACGCCCTCCCCCCGGCACCCCCTCCCCGGCGTGCCGTGTCCCACCGAGACAGGACATCTTTCCACCCCGTCCGGGACTCCGGCCCGATGGCTGCGCGGCCGGCCTCCGCTACGCTGGGCGCGACAGAGGAGAATCCACGAGGAGGGGATCCAGCCATGAAGTATCTCGCGTCGGTCCTCATCGCAGTCCTGCTCTCGGCCGCGGTGCCGCCGCTCCAGGCGCAGGGCACGGCGCCGCCGTACCTCGATGCCAAGCGGGGCGTCGCGCTCATCGACACGGGCGGCGCGCAGGGCACGGGGTTCGCCGTCTCGACCTCGACCGTCGTGACCGCCTGCCACGTCGTCCGCGGGGCGGCCTCGATCCAGATCAAGTTCTGGGCGTCCGGAGTCCAGGCGGCCGGACGGCAGCTGCTGTGCAACGAACGGCACGACATCGCCGTCATCGGCGTCGCCGTGCCGGAGGGAACGGCCATCCTGCCGCTTGCCGAGGGCGCCCCCGCCCAGGGCCAGCCCATCTGGGTCTGGGGCTATCCGCTGGGCACCAGAATCGCCGCCGAGCCCTCGCTGGCCGCCGGCATCGTCAGTGCCGCGGGCGTGGCCGAGGGGACCTTCGCCCTCGACGTGAGCAGTGCCCCCGGCAGCAGCGGAGGGCCCGTCCTCAACGAGCAGGGCCAGGTGGTCGGCGTGCTGCTCGGCACCTGGAACGCCCAGCAGGCGCCGACCGGTTTCAAGCACGCGGCGTCATCGGGCACCGTCCTCGCGCTGCTGGGAGGCCTGCCTCCGGCGGCCGCTACCGCCGAGATGACCGCCACGACGACCAAGCCCGATGCGGGGATCCTGCCCGGAACGAGCGTCGGCCCCGTGCAGTTGGGGATGACGCCCGCGCAGGTGGAAGCGTCTCTCGGCGTGCCCCCGTCCACGCGCCTGTCCAACGGCTGGATGGAGTGGAAGAACCGCCAGCTGTGGGTGTACTTCAAGGACGGCAAGGCGTTCATGATCGACACCGAGGACCGGACGCTCGCCACGCCGGCGGGCATCCGCGTCGGCTCCACGGACACCGACCTGATCCGCGCCTATGGGGCGCCGACGTGCTCATCCGTCCGCGACCTCCGCGGGGAGGCCTACCTCGGCTGGTACTATAGCGGGCTGTTCATCTTCTTGAAGGGCTCGCCGCGCCAGGCCTTCAGCATCAGGGTCCTCGACCCTGCGCTGGCCGGCGCGGTCTGCCGGTGATCTAAGCGAAGCGCCGTGCGGGGACATCGCCGCATCCGCGGAGACGGACCCGCACGGCGGCCAGACCGGCTGATCTGCGCTCACTCCTCCGCGGGGCTCCGGCGCGGGGCGTCCAGGAACACCACCTGATCGGCGACGACCTCGGAGGTGGTGCGCCACGTGCCGTCGCCGTTCTCCTGGCTGAAGACCTGCATGCGGCCGGTGATCCCCACGAGGCGGCCCTTCGTAAGATGCTCGCCGATCACGCCGGCAAGCTGGCGCCAGGCTACGATGTTGATGAAGTCCGCCTCGCGTTCGCCGTCGCGGCCAGCGTAGGGCCGGGGCACGGCGAGCACGAACCAGGCGCGGGCCACGCCTTCGGCCGTCATTCGGAGATCAGGATCGCGCGCGAGCCTTCCCACGAGCATCGGCCGAACGAAAGGACACGTTCGTCCGGACGGCATGGGCAGTAGCCAAGGGGTAAGCAGCCAGTGGCGCGCAACGCGGAGAGATAATGACCCTTCCAAGGATAGTGCAACCCGTGCGGCACACTGGCATCGAGCACAGCGCACCATTCGATCACTCGCGAAGGTCGTGAAGGACCACGACGGGTTCGATGCGAAATTGCGGCCTGTGGTCCCGCCCTGCGCGGGCAATCGTCTCTCTATTGTGGGAGGTGCTGCGTCCATGTCTGCCGGACAACCGGAAGATGAATTTTACGTCGACAGCCCGGCCCTCCGATCGTTCATTGCTGAAGTGCGAACCATCGTTGCTCGTGCCACTTCACCCGGAGAAGCCGTCGGAGCGCTACGCGATCCATTTTCGCAGCTCCTCGCTGATCGGGCCTGGCTTCCCTCTAAGTTTCGCCAACC
>DASUAH010000184.1:0-5335 GCA_035763885.1 Gemmatimonadales bacterium | reverse complement strand
AGCCGCACCCGGCCACGACCCTGGCGGAGCGGGTCCTCCTGCTGCTGGCCGACGGCGGGCCGCAGCCGGCCCGGGTGCTCTGCGCCGAGGTGCTCGGGTTGGCGGCGGCGCCCGAGGCCGTGGCGGAGCGACTGGCTGTGGCACTGCTCGGTGCCGACCCGCGGGTCCGGCAGCTCACCGACGGCCGTTGGTCGCTCGTGGCCGAGGCGCGTGGGTCGCCGCTGCTGGAGGAGTGCGCCTTCGCGGTCGTGGATATCGAGACCACCGGCATGCGGGCGTGGGGCGGCGACCGGATCACCGAGATCGCGGTCGCCGTGGTGCACGGCCCGCGGCGCGAGCTGGTGCTCGAGTCGCTGGTCAACCCCGAGCGCCCGATTCCGCCGGTCGTCGCCGGGCTCACGGGCATCACCGACGCGATGGTGCGCGGCGCCCCGACGTTCCCCGCCGTGGCCGACCGGGTGCTCGCGGCGCTTGGCGGCCGGGTGTTCGTGGCCCACAACGCGCGGTTCGATTGGGCGTTCCTCTGTGCCGAGCTCCGCCGGGCGCGCGACCTCGCGCTCGACGGCCCCCGGCTCTGCACCGTGCGGCTCGCCCGGCGGCTGGTGCGCGGGGTGCGCTCCTGCGGGCTCGACAACCTGACCCGCCACTTCGGGTTCGAGAACGGCGCGCGGCACCGGGCCGCGGGCGACGCGCTGGTCACGGCCGAGCTGCTCGGCCGCCTGCTGCGGCTCGCCCGCGACGGCGGGGCCCGTACGCTGGCCGAGCTGTCGGCGCTCGAGATCCGGCCGCGCGGGTCGCGGCGGCGCGGCCGCAGGGCCACGCCGACGGAGCCGCGCGCCGATTCCTGCCCGGAGGGCCCGGCGTGAGCCTCGTCCACACCTTCTCCGTCGGGCGGCTGCGCTGCCACACCCTCGAGGCCGGTCTCCAGCGTCTCGACGGCGGCGCCATGTTCGGCGTCGTCCCCCGGCCGCTCTGGGAGAAGCGGGCCCCCCCGGACGAGCGCCACCGGATCCCGCTCGCGCTGCGCTGCCTGCTCGTCGAGCATCCCGACGGGCCGGTGCTGATCGACACCGGCGTGGGGGACAAGGAGAACCCGAAGTTCCACGACATCTACGGGATCGAGAACGCGGGCGACCCCGGCCCGACCCGCCTGGAAGACGGTCTCGCCGCCGTCGGTGTCGCGCCGGACGACGTCCGCCTGGTGGTCAATACCCACCTGCATTTCGACCACGCCGGCGGCAACACCCGGCTCGCGAACGTCGATGCGGCGATTCTGGACTCCTCGGAGTTCGCCGCGGAGCTGGCGTTCCCCAACGCGACCTACGTCGTGCAGCGCGGCGACCTCGAGTTCGCCCGCCGGACCAACGAGCGCACCCGCGCGAGCTATCTGCCGAAGAACTTCGAGCCGGTCTCGGTGGCGAACCGGTGGCGGCTGTTCAACGGCGACGGCGAGGTGGTCCCCGGCATCGCGCTCCGCGTGACGCCGGGGCACGTGCCCTATCACCAGTGCATCGTGGTGCGGGACGGCGGCGAGAGCGCGGTGTTTCTCGCCGACCTGGTCCCCACGGCCGCCCACCTGCCGCTCCCCTGGATCATGGGCTACGACCTGGAGCCGCTCCGCACCCTCGAGAGCAAGCGGGCGCTGCTGGAGGAGGCGGCGAGCCGGGACTGGCTGCTGGTCTTCGAGCACGACCCGGTGATCGCCACGGCGCGCCTTGAGCGGACCACCCGGGGCCTCGAGCTGAGGGACGAAGTCCGGGTCGCGACCGCCGCCGTCGGTTGACACGCCGGGGGAGGCCGGGCGACATTCCACGCTCGCAAAGCGGGGACCGCTGGTCCCTCACCCTCAGCCCGCGGCTTCGGCGCGCGGTGCGACCGGGTCCTGGTATCGCGCACGAGGCGCCGCGGCCGCGGCGACCCGTCACGTGGTTCGGACCTCCGTCGCTCGGGGTGTCCGAACCTTTCTTTTGCGTCGGGAGGTAGCGCCGCTGTCCACGAACGAGCGTGAGCGACGGGTCCGCGTCAACCGGATGATCCGGATCAGCCCCGTACGGGTGATCGGCCCCGGGGGTGAGCAGCTGGGAGTCCTGCCGGTCGAGGAGGCGCTCGCCGCCGCGCTGGACCGCGGACTGGATCTCGTGGAGGTGGCGCCGATGGCCCGCCCGCCCGTGGTCAAGATCATGGACTACGGGAAGTACAAGTTCGAGGAGGCCAAAGCGGCCCGGGCGGCCAAGAAGAAGCAGCACATCATCCAGCTGAAGGAAGTGAAGTTCCGGCCCGGGATCGACGAGCACGACTTCGAGTTCAAGACCCGGCACGCGCGCGAGTTCCTGGGCGACGGCAACAAGGTCAAGGTCACGATGATGTTCCGCGGGCGGCAGCTGGCGCACCTCGAGCTGGGCAGGGCGGTGCTCGACCGGGTCGCGGCGACGCTGGCCGATGTGGGGAAGATCGAGATGGACGCGAAGCTCGAGGGCCGCAACATGACGATGGTCATCGCGCCGAAGTAGGACGGGAGACTATGCCCAAGCAGAAGACGAAGCGAGCTGCGACGAAGCGCTTTCTCCGGACCGGGACCGGGAAGCTCAAGCGCTATCACGCGAACCACTCGCACATCCTGACCAAGAAGACGCGCAAGCGGAAGAACCGGCTCAAGAAGCCTGACCTGGTGAGCTCGGCCGACTTCCGGCGGGTCAACCGTCTCCTTCAGGCCTGAGGACGAGCCATGCCTCGCGTCAAGAGCGGCGTCGCGCACCACGCCCGCAAGAAGAAGTACATGGAGGCCGCCAAGGGAGCGCGCGGCGGCCGGAGCAAGCTCTACAAGGCGGCGAAGGAGACGGTCGAGCGCGGCATGCGCTACGCCTACCGCGACCGCCGCAAGCGGAAGTCCGAGTTCCGCGCCCTCTGGATCACGCGGATCAACGCCGCTGCGCGGGTCAACGGGCTCAGCTACAGCCGCCTCATGGCGGGGCTGCGCAAGGCGGGCGTGGAGATCAACCGCAAGGTCCTGGCCGATCTCGCGGTCCGCGATGCGGACGCGTTTGCCCGGATCGCGGAGGTCGCGAAGGCACAGTCCTAGGGCGCCCGCTCGTGCGCCCGGCGCCGATCGCGATCTCCGCTGACGTGGGGCCGTCCGCCGGGCGCGGGTGGCCCCACGCGCGCACGCGGGGGCGCCCGGGCGCCCTCGGCTCCGAACCCCGACACCCATGGCCGTGACCACCGGATATCCTGAGCTCGACGCGCTGCTGCCGCGGCTCGAGCAGATCCCGACCCTCGACGCCGCCGCGCTCGAGGGAGAGCAGATCGCGCTCCTCGGCCGCAAGGGCGGCGCGCTCACGCTGCTGCTCCGCCGGGTCGCCGAGCTGCCGCTGGAGGAGCGGCGGGCGTTCGGCGCCGCGCTCAACCGCCTCAAGGCCGACGCCGAGGAGCGCATCGCCGCCCGGCGCGCCGAGCTCGACGCCCAGCGGCGGGCCCGCGCGGAGGCGGTCGATCTCACCATGCCCGCCCGCCGGCGCTGGACCGGCAGCGAGCATCCTGTCACCCGCGTCGTGGACGAGATCCTCGACATCTTCCGCCAGCTCGGCTTCGTCGTGGCGGTGGGGCCCGAGGTCGAGACCGACTGGTACAACTTCGGCGCGCTCAACTTCCCGCCCGACCACCCGGCGATGGACCTGCACGACACGCTCTACCTCGACGCGCCGCCGGTCGACGAGACGCCGGGGGCGGGGCGGTTGCTGCTGCGGACCCACACCTCGCCGGTGCAGATCCGGACCCTGCTCGCCTCCCCGCCGCCGATCCGCGCGGTCATGCCCGGGTGGACATACCGCAACGACGCGTTCGATCCGTCGCACGCGCCCGCCTTCCTCCAGATCGAGGGCCTCGCCGTCGACGAGGGCATCTCGTTCGTGGACCTGAAGGCAACCCTGGTGCACTTCGCCCACCGGTTCTTCAGCCCGACCACGAAGGTGCGCTTCCGGCCCTCGTACTTCCCGTTCACCGAGCCGTCGGCGGAGATGGACGTCGAGTGCCAGCTCTGCCACGGCGGCGGCTGCCCCGCCTGCAAGGGCACCGGCTGGATGGAGATCCTCGGCTGCGGGATGGTGCACCCCTCCGTCATCCGCGTCGGCGGCGCCGACGCGGAGCGCAACACCGGGTTTGCCTTCGGCATGGGGCCGCACCGGGTGACCATGCTGCGGCACGGGCTGCCCGACATCCGGCTGCTGTACGAGGGCGACATGCGGTTCCTGGAGCAGTTCGTGCCGGACGGCCGGACGGCCGGACGGCCGGACGGCCCGGAGGAGGCATGAACGTCTCCCGGCGCTGGCTGGAGGAGTTCCTCCGCCGTCCGCTCGACGCGAAGGACGTCGCGCACCGGCTCGCCATGCTCGGCGCGCCGGTGGACGCCGTGGAGCCGCTGCACACCGACCTGGCGGACATCGTCGTAGCGCAGGTGGACGAGGTGCGGCCGCACCCGGACGCGCACAGCCTGCGGGTCTGTCTGGTGAACGACGGCAGCGGCACCTCGCTGCAGGTGGTGTGCGGCGCGCCCAACGTCGCGGCCGGGCGCAGGTACCCGTTCGCCCGCGTGGGCGCGACGATTCCGGCGGGGAAGGACGGAGGCCCGGCGGCGATCAAGCGCGCGAAGCTGCGCGGAGTGTATTCCGAGGGGATGCTCTGCTCCGCCCGCGAGCTCGGACTCGGCGAGGAGCACGACGGAATCCTCGAGCTCGACACCGACGCCGCGCCCGGCACGCCGTTCCTGGAGGCGGTGCCGCTGGCCGACGACCGGCTGATCGTGGACGTGACGCCGAACCGCCCGGACCTCCTCGGCCACAAGGGCATCGCGCGCGAGCTGGCCTGGTCGTACGGCGTGCCGTTCCGGCTGCCGGCGATCCCCGGGGCCGAGGGGATCGACGTCCCGCCCGCGCGCCGCGCCGGCGCCGCCGGCGAGCTGGGCGGGATCCGGCTCGCGCTCGAGGACCTCGACGGGTGCCGGCGCTTCCACGCGGCGCTGATCCGCGGCGCCCGGGTGGGGCCCTCGCCTGCGTGGCTGCAGCGGCGGCTCGAGGCGGTGGGCGTCCGCTCGATCAGCAACGTGGTGGACGCCACGAACTACGTCATGCTGGAGCTGAACCAGCCGATGCACGCCTACGACGCGGCCACGCTCCGGGGACCGGCGCTGGTCGTGCGCCGCGGGCGCCCGGGCGAGACGCTGGCCACGCTCGACGGGGCCACCCGCACCCTCGACGCCGACATGACCGCCATCGCGGATGCCGAGGGCGTCATCGGGCTGGCCGGCGTCATGGGCGGCGGCCGCACCGAGGTCACCGAGCGC
>DASUAH010000183.1:0-4651 GCA_035763885.1 Gemmatimonadales bacterium | reverse complement strand
GACATGGACCTCGCGATCGTGCGGGTGAGCGTCCCGGTGCTCCGCAGCTTTCTGGTCACTCCGGAGCTGGGATTCCAGCGGCAGGGGGAGGGCAGCCTCGACGATCCGTTCCCCTCGAGGATCCCGGACCCCCGTACAGAGCTGGGCATCATCGATGTGCCCGGTCTCTTCATCGGAACGGTCGAGAAGACGTTTCGGGTAGGGGTGGGCGTCGCGGGGCGGCGGGGGCCGGTCGAGCTCGCGGGTGACGTCGCCTACCATCACGTGACCAACGCGATCAACCAACCGGGAACGACGGTGGACCGGGTGGTGGCGCGGGTGCAGGCCACCGTGGCGTGGCGGCGGGAGGGGCGGCTGCGCTGACCGGCCGATGCTCTCGCTATGTTGCCGCGCCCGCGCGTCGACCGCCCGAGGCCGGCGGAAGCACGAACCCCGCCGCGCGAAACGCGCGGCGGGGTACGGCCCTGGCGTATGGGCGATGAGGGACTTGAACCCCCGACCTCGCGCATGTGAGGCGCGCGCTCTAACCAAGCTGAGCTAATCGCCCGGTTCGGGGAGGCGCATACTAATGCCCGCTCCAGGGTCGAGCAAGTAGCGATGGCGTGAGCCGATGCGAGCCGAGTGTGACCTGCAGCCTTGCCGATTCTCCCAGCGGAGGTAATGTAGACCCCGGAGGTAATGTAGAGTCACCCCAACAGTTCGCGCTGCGCGGACGCGCTGGTGTTACAGTTCGGCCGGACCAGCCGATGGGTTAGCGGCGGAAGCATAAGTCACTGTCAGATAACAGTTTGCGCCTCCCGATCGCAGGGTGGTCCGTGGGTGGCCTGCGAGTTGCTCAATGGCACGGCGGTCGTTCCGCCCTCAACAGCCAGGTGACGCCCTATGAAGAGCTTGTCCTCATTCGCTGCGGCGCTCGTCGCGATCACATTCGGTGCCGGTAGCGCCGCGGCTGACGCACCGGCCTACCCCAGCCTGCACGGCTGGACGCCCGAACTGGTCTCGATCGGCCGCCTGGGACCGCTGGGAACCAGCAACTCCCTGTTCGCGCTGGCCGTCAACGGCCGGTCGAACGCTGCGACCACGAGCAGCAAGGCTCGCCGCGCCGACGACGACGACGAGGAGAAGAAGGGTGGCGTGCCGATCTATGTCATCGCTGGCGGCGCCGCAGTCGGGCTCGGCGTGTTCATCGCCGCGGTGACCGGCGGGTCGTCCGATGATCTCGCCAACCCCGGCGGGAACAACAACCCCGAGTCGCCGTTCAGCCCCGAGCTGCCCGGCACGACCGGCGGCGGCCCCACGGGCGGCACCAGCGGCACCGGCGGCACCGGCGGCTCGGACGGGTTCAGCGGCTCGACCGGCACGCCGGCCGACACCCCGGCGGACAACACCGGCTCGGTTGGCGATCCGGTGACCGTGACCCCGGAGCCCGCCTCCATGGCGCTCCTGGCCTCGGGCCTCGCCGGGATGGGTGGGTTCCAGCTCCGTCGTCACCGCAAGCGGATCGTCGAGAACCAGTAAGATCCCGGGCGGAACGCGAAGCGCCCCTCGCAAGAGGGGCGCTTTCGTTTTTCAGCCCATCTTCGCTCCATCTTCAGCACCCTTTCATCCGGTCCGCGGTAGGATGTATCACGCAGCCGCGATTCGGTTGGGCCACTTCGCTCGCGCGGGGCGGCGCCTCGGGTCGCAGCGTGGCCAGGCGCACAAGATGGAAGCGATTGGCTGCCTGGCCGGCGGGATCGCGCATGGCTTCAACAACCTGCTGATGGTGAGCCGGCAGAGCTGCGAGATGCGGCTCGCCGACCTGCGGAGCGGAGATGCGGCGCGATGTGCGGACGTCTCAGACCGTCTGGGAGACGATCCTGCTGGTGGATGACGACGAGGCGGTGCGGCGGATAGCCAAGCGCGCACTGAGTCGGTCCGGCTACCACGTGCTCGAGGCAGCGGGCGGGGCGGAGGCGCTGGATCTGTACCGCCGGCACGGGCACGCGATCCGGCTCCTCGTCACCGACGTGGTAATGCCCGAGATCGGCGGCGTCGAGCTGGTCCAGCGCCTGTGCGCAACCGAGCCCGACCTGCGGGTGCTGTTCATCTCCGGCCACGCGGAGGAGTTAGTGCGGCGGCCCGACCTGATGGGGCGGCACCAGCACTTTCTCCGCAAGCCGTTCACCATCGAGGAGCTCACGCGCATGGTGCGGGAGCTCCTGGACACGGCGTAGCAAACCTGGATGATGCGATGAGCGACCACTGCGGCGGGCGGATTCAGCCGGGAGACGTCATGCGGTCAGCGATCCCGGCGATGCCATGAACTGACCCAGCAGCGCCTCCGCGGCCGCCAGATAGTGCCGGATGTTGAAGCGGGCCGGGTCGATCATCGATTGCACGGCGCACCCCTTGATGAAGCTCACCGCCACCGCCGCGAGACCATCGGCCGTGACGTGGGCGAACCGATCCGGTTCCGCAACGAGCACCTGCTGCACCATGGGCCGAAAGGCCTCCCGGTACCGCGCGAGCTCCGCCCGCATCTTCCCCCCAATCTCGGCGTGACGCCCCCCGAGCACCCAATACTCGAAGAACAGACGAATCCGCCGCGGCTCACTCGCCAGGCGATCCATCTCCTGGCGCAGGAGGGCCAGCAGGCGGTCGAGCGGGGGGCCGATCCGCTGGATGTCGGGACCGATGTGCAGGACCGTGGTCGTGGCGAGCAGCCAATCCAGCAGCGCCACGACGAGTTGGTCCTTGCTCTTGAAGTGGAAGAGAACCAGGCCCGCGCTGAGCCGGGCCCTGGCAGCCACCTGCCGCACAGTCAGCCGGGCGAGTCCCTTGCGAGAGGCGACCTCGTAGGCGGCCTTCAGGATCTGCTCACGCCGGACCGCCTCAGCGGCGCGCTGTCCCGGCATATGGTCTTCCCCTTCCGGCGAGCCGACTCGGCCTAATGTGGCGAGGAAGCGGGCGTATCCTGACCCACCGGCGGGCGGCATTGACCGGTCGTTCAATAGAACGTACATTGAACGGCGGGTCAATACCCTGCCCGCAGGGAGCGTGCACATGGCGGCCAGCTGGCGAACCGATCCACGCGCGGTCGAGGCTTCACCGGGCAACGGGGAGTCGAAGCGCGCGGCGGAACGGGCCCGAGTCCGTGACGAGCGCCGGAGACAGGCCGAGGCCAACGCCCACCAGCTCCTTGCCGAGGCCCGCCGCCTGGCCCCCACCACCGTCATCCCCCACACGCTCCGTCTTCTGAGCCGCACGCTCGCCGTCGATCACGTCACGCTCGCCATCGGCTCGGACACGCGGCCTCACACCGTCTTCTATGCGAACCCCGGCGGCGCCACCGCCCTCTCGTGGCCCGACCTCCGGAACGAGTTGGAGCCCCCCATCGCGCCGCCGGTGGACGGGGCTGTGAGCCGCCTCCATGCGTTCCTCTATGGCGCCGGCGACCCCGACCTGCGCGGATGCCTCACCCTGCATTCCATGCAACCCAGGTCGTTCCGGGCACCGGAGGTCGCTCTGGTCGATGCGCTGGTCGAGCTGCTGGCCCGGGAGCTGGAACGAAGTCGGGCCGTGCCCGGGCGCACGGAGCCGAACCGGACGCCGGCGCCGCGCGCGCACCCCGCAGGAGTCTGACGCGCTTCGGACCGAGGCGCGGCCACTTCCCGCTACCCCCTATCCTCCAGCGTACGCTGGGTACGCCGGCTCGTAGACCGCCGCGCGAATGTGCTCGCCCAGGTGGGCCGGCTCCGGGACGGCCGCGAGGCCCTCGTGGTAGCCGGTACGGGCCACGGCCTCGGCAACCTGCATCGACACGTCCCGCATCCGTGAGATCGGCGGATAGACCGCGCCCTGCTCGAGCTCGGGCGGCGCCGTGGCGGCGGCGAGCGCGTCCGCCGCGGCCAGGAACATCGCGTCCGTCACGCGACGGATCCCGCACGCGACCACCCCGAGCCCGAGACCCGGAAAGACGTAGGCGTTGTTCGCCTGGGCGACGGCATGGCGCTGCCCAGCCCACTCCACGGCGCCGAACGGACTCCCGCTCGCGAAGACGACGCGGCCATCAGTCGCTCGGTACGCTTGCTCGGCGGTGCATTCGGCCTGCGACGTGGGGTTGGACATCGCGAACACGATGGGCCGCGCGTTGCTCTCGGTCATGGCCGCGAGCACGGGATCGCCGAAGAGCCCCGGCTGGCCGGACAGGCCGACCAGCGCGGTCGGACGCAGGGCGCGGATAGCCTCGACCAGGTCCGCCGCACCCGCATGCGCATGCGCATACGGCTGCTGCCGAGCCGGGAGCCCGGGTCGCCCTTGCACGATGAGCCCGTGGCGGTCGAAGAACCAGGAGCGGTTCCGGGCCTCGGCATCGGCGACGCCCCGGCGGCGAAGCGCGGCGGCGATCAGATCGGCGGCGCCGACCGCGACGCCCGCGCCGACGCACAGGATCCGCTGCCGGGCCAGTGGCACGCCGGTCAAGTGGCCGGCGTTGAGCAACCCGGCCAGGACCACGGCCGCCGTGCCTTGGATGTCGTCGTTGAACGTGCAGGCGCGCGTCCGGTAGCGGGCCAGGAGGCGGAAGGCATTGGCGGTGGCGAAATCCTCGAACTGGACCAGCGCGCCGGGGAAGACCTCCTCCACCGCCTCGATGAACTCGTCGAGCAGC
>DASUAH010000182.1:0-17302 GCA_035763885.1 Gemmatimonadales bacterium | reverse complement strand
GCGGGCGCCGGGGCCGCGGCTGGCGCTGGCTCGGCCACCGGCTGATCGGCGAGCGGCGCGCTCGAGTCCACCGGCGCGAGCTGCAGATCGCGGCTCAGGCTGTCGGCCGCCGACACGTTATCATTGCGGTCGCGACCGCATGCGGCGAACGCGCCGAGCGCGAGCGCGACCAACAGGATTCTCGACATCACAACCTCCTTTACGTGACTTGCTCGGGTGTCGCCTCTCGGTGACATTGCAGCGCGATGCGTGAACTCCGGGCGCTGCTGCCCTACCTCCGGCCCTATCGTGCCATCATGGCCGCCGGACTGGCCATGGTCGTCGTCTCCAACGCCTTTAACGTACTCGGTCCCCGCTACCTCCAGGGAGGGATCGACGCGCTCCGCGCGGGCGCGCCGTTCGCCAGGGTGCGGCTCTTCGCCGTCCTGCTCGTCGGTGTCGCCCTCGCGGGCGGCGTGGCCCGCTACTTCATGCGCCAGATCCTCAACAGCGCCAGCCGCCGGGTCGAGTACGATCTGCGCAACGCCCTGTTCGAGCATGTGCAGCGGCTCTCGGCGGAGTTCCATGACCGCTATCCCACCGGCGATGTGATGGCCCGCACGACGAACGACCTTCTTGCAGTTCGCATGGTCGCGGGGCCGGCGCTGATGTACCTGATCGACACTTTGGTGCGCTCGGCATTAATCATACCAGCGATGGCGGGCATCAGCCCGCTGCTGGCCGGCCTGGCGCTCCTGCCCCTGGTCGCCCTGCCAGTGGCCATGGTTTCGCTGGGGCAGCGCATCCATCGGCGGACCCTCGATATCCAGAACAAGTTCGGCGACCTCAGCAACTTCGTGCACGAGAACCTGTCGGGCGTTCGGGTGGTGCGCGCTTACCGGCAGGAGCGGGCCGAGACCGAGGCGTTCCACGTCCTGAACCAGGACTATCTACGCCGCAATCTCGCCCTTGCCAAGGTACAAGGGGTCTTCTATCCCCTGCTCACGTTCATGGGCGGGATCGGCGGTTTCGTGATTCTGTACGTGGGAGGCCGGCTGGTCATGGCCGGCACGGTGAGCGTGGGCGCGTTCGTGGCGTTCGGCGTCTACCTGGCCATGCTGGTGTGGCCGATGATCGCGCTCGGCTGGGCCATCAACCTCGTGCAGCGCGGCGCCGCGTCGATGGCGCGGATCAACCAGCTGTTCCGGGAGCAGCCGTCGATCGTGCACCCGGAGCACCCGATCCCCCTTCCCCCCCGCGGCCCGCATGGACGAGCGCTCGCGGTGGAAGGCGTCTGGTTCCGTTACCCCGGCGCGATCGATCGGGGCTGGGTGCTGCAGGACATCTCGTTCGAGGTCCCGGCGGGCACGTCCCTCGCCATCGTGGGACCGACCGGCGCCGGTAAGTCGGCGCTGGTGGACCTGCTGGTGCGCACCTACGACCCCGATCGCGGCCGGATCCTCATCGACGGCGTGGACCTCCGCCGCCTCGCGCTCGGCGAGCTGCGCGCGGCGGTCGGCTTCGTGCCGCAGGAGACCTTTCTCTTCAGCGCGAGCCTGCGGGAGAACGTGCTGCTCGGCGCGCCCGACGACGGGCGGCTCGAGGCGGTGGCGGAGACGTCTCAGCTGAGCGAGGCGCTCCCCTTGCTTCCCGAGGGGTTCGACACCATGCTGGGCGAGCGCGGGATCAATCTGTCGGGCGGGCAGAAGCAGCGCACGGCCATCGCGCGGGCGCTGGCGCAGGACCCCCCGATCTTCGCGCTGGACGACGCCCTCAGCGCGGTGGACGCCCACACCGAGGCGCGGATCCTGGCGGGCCTGCGGCGCGCGCTGGCCGGGCGCACGAGCATCATCGTGTCCCACCGGCTCACCGCGGTCCGCGACGCCGACCGTATCATCGTGCTCGACGCCGGCCGCATCGTCGAGCAGGGCACCCACGCGGAGCTGGTCGCGCGCGCCGGGCGGTACTGGGAGCTGTTGCGGAGGCAGCAGCTCGAGGAGGAGTTCGAAACCGCGGGGGAGCGATGACCGGTACCGGCTCACACTTCCTCGGCCTCAGATCTGCTCGCGGATGAAGTCCGGCGTCAGCGACTGCAGCCACCCCGCCAGCCGGGTGAACTCGCCCGTCACCAGCAGGAGCCCGACGACGACCAGCAGCGCCCCGCTCAGCCGCATCACCCACGGCAAGTAGCGCCGGAACCGCTGGAACCACTCGAGGAAACGATCGAGCGCGAGCGCGGCCGCGAGGAAGGGCACGGCGAGCCCCGCCGAGTAGACGCCGAGCAGGATGACGCCCCGGCTCACGCTGTCGCTCGTGGCGGCGAGGCTGAGGATCGCCCCCAGCACCGGGCCGATACAGGGGGTCCAGCCGAAGGCGAAGGCCATGCCGACCAGCGCGGAGCCCAGATAACCGAGCGGCTTGCGCTGGAGCTGAAGCCGCCGCTCCCGCTCCATCCACCCGACCCGGAAGACGCCGAGGCAGACCAGCCCGAAGAGGATGATCAGCACACCGCCGGCGCGTTGCAGCCAGACCTGGTAGTACTTGAGCGCGGCACCCAGCGCCGTCGCGCTGGCGCCGAGCGCCATGAAGACGAGCGAGAACCCGCTGACGAAGAGCAGCGCGTGGGCGACCGCGACCCTGCGGCGTTCGGTCGTCTGCTCCAGCGTCATGCCGGTCAGGAAGCCGACGTACGAGGGCACCAGCGGGAGCACGCAGGGCGAGAGGAAGCTCAGGATTCCGGCGGCGAACGCCACGAACACGCCGAGCGCGGCGGGCTGCTCCACGACTACTCCGCGAGCGGGCCGAGGTCGCGCCGCCGGCAGTCGGGACAGACGCCGTGGATCTCGACCCGGTGACGCTGGTGCTGGAAGGCGTATTCGTCGGCGATGATGGGCAGCATCCGCTCGAGGCGCTCGTTCTGGAACTCCACGACCTTGCCGCAGCGCACGCAGATGAGGTGCTCGTGCCCGGCCTGCTGCGCCATCGGCTCGTAGCGCTTGAATCCCTCACCGAAATCGTGCGCCCGGACGAGCCCGCTCTCCACCAGCACCTCGAGCGTGCGGTAGATCGTCGCCAGCCCCACTCGCTCACCCCGCTCCCCGAGCCGGCGCTGGATGCCCTCGACCGAGAGATGCTCGTCGGAGAGCAGCACGGTCTGGGCAACGACGTCGCGCTGCCGGGTCACCGGCAGGTGCCGGTCGCGCAGATGACGGCGAAACCGATCCAGGAGGGCCGCGCCCTCGCCCCTACCCAGGCGGGCCATCGGCCCACCCCGGGAGCCACTCGGCGACGGCGAGCGGCAGCGGAGGATGCTCGTCGTCGGTGCGCTTGTGCACCTCCGCCAGCAGCGCGGGGAGCGACTCGAGCGGGCCGCTCCCGACCTCTTCGAGCCCCCACTCGAACTGGCCCCGCTCCCTGCCCTTGAGCGTCAGCCTGTACCGCGCCGTATAGATCCGGCGCCGGTCGCCTTCCACGCGCGTGAGCACGGCGGTGCCCCACTCCTGTCCGTCGCGGCGGATCACCGGAAACACCCAGAGCCCGTCGAGCTCCGCGCGCGGGAGGGCGCGCGCGACCTCGTCGGCGAGGCGGCGCCAGCCGGGACCGGCCCCGGGGCCGGTGGCCGGCCCGATCAGTCCTGCGCCCGTTCCCACCGCTCCACGTAGTGCCGGAAGACGTGCATGAAGTCCTGCGCGTTGGTCACCACGCCGTAGGCCTGGTGCGTGCCCCGGTCCTTGAGCTTGTTGACCACGAACTCGGTCTGGTCCACGCAGATCGTCATCAGCGGCGCCGGCGCGCCGCGCCGCGTGTGGAAGGCGGGGAGCATGTTGCCTACCGCGATGGCGTGCAGCGCGGTCGCGATGAAGATCGCCCCGGTGGCCTTGACCGTGTGCTCGCGCATCGCGTCCTGCGCGGCGAGCGTGTCGCTGACCACCCCCGGCAGGGGGCCGTCGTCGCGGATCGAGCCCGCCAGCACGAACGGCACACCGTGCGTCACCAGCGCGTGCATGATGCCGGTCCGGATCACGCCGGTTTGCACCGCGGTCTCGATCGACCCGGCCGCGCGCACCCTGTTGATGGCTCGCATGTGGAGCCCGTGCCCGCCTTCGGTGGGCTGTCCGGTGCTGGTCATGCCGAGCGTGGTGCCGTAGATCGCGGCCTCGATGTCGTGCACCGCGACCGCGTTGCCCACCAGCACCGACTGCACGTAGCCGTTCGCGATGAACCACTCGAAGTCGGCGCGCGCCCTGGAGTGCACCAGCGCCGGCCCGACCACCCAGATGAGGAAGCCGCCGTCCCGCTTCTCCTCGCCCACCCGCGCGGCGAGCTCCTCATAGTTGACCGGGCGCTCGCGGCTCACCTCGGTGGCCATGAACCGGAACTCGTTGGCGCCGTGACTGCCGCCGAGAAAGCCCTCCGCGTGCACCACGATGCCCTGACTCCCGTCCTCGGCCAGCCCCATCGCGACCAGCTCGCCCTTGCGGAGGCGGCGCGGCTCGATGGTCTCGAGCCGGGCATCCCGCTTCACGATCACGCAGTCCATCCGCGGCCGCTCCGGCATCAGCCAGCGGTCGCCCACGCGCACGTACGTCGGCAGGTTCGACGTGGAGAAGAAATCCTCAGGGAGGACGCCATCGGCCGGGAGCGGCGCGAAGCGGGCCTCGGGTGCGCCCGCGAACGGGGGCTTGCTGAAGTCCGGCAGCTTGTAGAGGGAATCGCTCATAGGCGGCGCGAAAGCTAGGTCCCGGGATAGGGGGATTCAAGCGGGTGATATCACCCACCACGCCCGGGCCTCGCCGGATGGCGCGCCCCGCGGGCGGGCGTCCAACCCGTTGTCCGGCACGTAGGTGCCGGCCCAGGTGCGCCCCGCGCCCGCCCTGGCATGGCCCCTGCCCATACATGGCCCTCCAGCCAGCCCGCTGCGCCATTTCACCCAGACGATCGCCCATGACTCCCTGCTTCCGCTCGGCTGCACCCCGACTCGCCGCACTCCTGATCCTCCCGGTTTTCGCGGCACCCGCCATCGCCCAGGTTCCCGACTCGGCCGCGCAAGACACCGTCGCGCAGCGGCTCGAGACCATCGAGGTCACTGTCACCCGCACCAGCGAGCCGCTGAGCCGCGTGCCGGCCGCCGTGGGCATCGTCGGCCAGCGCGACCTGCGCCGCGCCCAGCCCACCCTCGGTCTCGACGAGGCGCTGACCAGCCTGCCCGGCGTGTACGTCGCGAACCGCTACAACTTCTCGCTCGATCAGCGTCTCTCGATCCGCGGATTCGGCAGCCGGGCGAACTTCGGCGGGCGCGGGGTCAAGATCCTGCTCGATGACATTCCGCAGACGCTGCCGGACGGCCAGAGCCAGCTCACCAACGTCGAATTCGGCGCCCTCGAGCGGGTCGAAGTGCTTCGCGGCCCGTCCTCGTCCTTCTACGGCAACGCCTCGGGCGGGGTGATCGCGTTCAAGAGCCAGGGGGCCGACCCGAACGCGTTCTCGCAGTACGCGCGCGCCGAGGCCGGCTCGTTCGGGCTGTTCAAGTGGCAGACGCGGACGTCGGGACGAAAGGGCGCCGCGAGCGGCACGCTGTCGCTCTCGCGCACGTTGTGGGATGGCTTCCGCCAGCAGAGCGAGGCCGACTTGCGGCTGCTCAACACGCGGATCGACTATGTGCTCACGGGCAACACGCTCCTCGGCCTGCGCTTCAACGCCGCCGACAATCCCAAGGCCCAGAATCCCGGAGCGCTCACCCTCGCGGAGTACGCCGCGAACCCCGACTCCGCGGCCCCGGGCAACATCCGGCGCGGGGCCGACAAGGACGTGCAGCAGTACCAGCTCGGCCTGCTGCTCCACCACGCGGACGACGCCGGCAACGAGTACAGCCTGACCACCTTCGGGCTGCTCCGCTACCTCGACAACCCGCTGGCCACGCCCCCGCGCGGGGAGGGCGGCGCGATCGGCACCTACAACGCGATCGATCGCGCGGTCGGCGGGGTGCGGGCCGTGGGCACCCGCCGCATCGGGAGCGGCACCCTCGCCCCACGGGCGAGCGCGGGCGTGGACCTGCAGTACCAGCACGACGACCGCACCACGTTCCGCTCGGTGAACGGCTCGGCCACCGACAGCGTCCTGGTCGACCAGCGCGAGAAGGTGCTCGAGCTGGGGCCGTTCGTGCAGCTCAACTGGTCGCCGCGGGCCGAGCTGCTCGTGATCGCCGGCGGCCGCTACGACCGGGTGGAGTTCGATGTCGCCGACCGGCACTTCACCGATGGCCGCGACAACAGCGGCGAGCGCACGCTCGACTCCTGGAACGGCAATCTCGGCCTGAGCTGGTCGTTCTCGGACGCCTTCGTTCCCTACGCAACCGTCTCCAGCGCATTCGAGACCCCCACGACGACGGAGCTGGTCAACCGGCCCGACCAATCGGGCGGGTTCAACGACCAGCTCGGACCACAGCGCGCCTGGAACTACGAGGTAGGGGCCCGCGGCCGGATCGGGACGACGGTCGAGTACTCCCTCTCCGGCTTTCTCGGCCGGGTGACCGACGCGATCGTCTCATTCCAGCAGATCGGGGCGACCGCGTTCTTCACGAATGCGGGCAGGACCCACAACGACGGGGTGGAGCTGGGCCTCGCCGTCACGCCGCACCCGCGGGTGCGGATCATCGGCTCCTATACGTACGCGAGGTATGCCTTCGCGGACTACAAGGTGGTGCGCGGGGCGGTCACCGACACGCTCGACGGGAACCGCCTGCCCGGCGTGCCGGAGCACTTCGCGCGGCTCGGGCTCCGCACGGACCCGGGCTACGGGTTCAGCGTGGACGTCGATCACACGCTCAGCTCCGACCTCTACGCGGACGACGCAAACACGGTGCTCATCGACGGGTGGGGCGCTGGCGTGACCAACGTGCGCGTGAGCTGGAGCGGCGAGCTGGGCCGGGCGGTGGTGCGGCCGTTCGCGGGCGTGAACAACCTGTTCGACAAGACCTACATCGGCTCGGTCACGATCAACGGGTTCGATCAGCCGACGAACTCCGCGCGGGTGATCGAGCCCGCACCAGGCCTCAACGTGTACGTGGGCGCGGAGATCGGCTGGCGGGCGCCGTGACCTCGCACGCCTCGGTCCGGAGCTCCGGCACCCCGGGGCGCGCCGCAAGCAGCAGGCGGTAGCGGCCCGGCTCCGTCCCCTCCCAGCGCGCCTCCCGCCGCCACGCTCCCCCGGACGCGCGTCCAAAGACAGGAGAAGGCACGACGCGAAGCTAATATCTTTCCATCCCGGCCATGCCATCCCTCCTCGAACGGTTGCGGAGCGCACTCGCCGGCCGCTACGCCGTCGAGCGCGAGCTCGGCAGCGGCGGCATGGGCGTGGTGCTACTGGCGCGCGACCTCCAGCTCGACCGTCTCGTGGCGATCAAGGTGCTCCGCCCCGAGCTCGCCACGGCGGTCGCGACCGAGCGGTTCGCCCGCGAGGCGAAGCTGCTCGCCCGGCTCAGCCACCCGAACATCGTGCCGGTGCACGAGGCCGGCGTGGCCGACGGCGTGCCCTACTACGTAATGGACTACGTCGAGGGGGACACGCTCGAGACCGCACTGCACGCGGGCCCGCTCGATCCCGAAGCCGTGCGCGCGCTGGGGAGCGCGATGCTCGACGCGCTCGAGGCGGCCCACCTGCGCGGCATCGTCCACCGGGACATCAAGCCGGCCAACATCTTCTTCGTGGGCGAGCGGCCGCGGCTCGCCGACTTCGGCGTCGCTCGCGCCGACGCCGAGGACAGCGCGCTCACCGCCTCCGACGCGTTGATCGGCACGCCGGCCTACATGGCGCCCGAGCAGCTCACCGGCGGCCCGGTCTCGGCGCGCACCGATCTCTACGCGCTCGGTCTGGTCCTGTACGAGGCCTGCACCGGCGAGCGCTGGCAGCCCGCCACGCCGCCGGAGAAGGGCGACTGGTCCGGCGTGCCGCGGCGCCTCGCCCGCCCGCTCGAGCGCGCACTGGCCGTGGCCCCAGCCGAGCGCTGGCCCGACGCAGCCGCGTTCCGGGCCGCGCTGACGGCCCGGCGCGATCGCGGCTCGCTCGTGGCGAGCGCGGCCGCGGCGGCGCTGGCAGGCGCAGCGCTGCTCGTCTGGTGGCGGCCCGACAGTGCGGCCGGCGCGCCGCCCGCCGGCGGCGACCTCGCGGTCCTGCCGTTCAGCGATACGGCCGGGGGAGGCGCGTTCGGCCGGCGGCTCGCCCGGCACGTGGCGAACCGGCTCGAGTGGTTCCCGGCCTGGCGCCTCGCGCCGGTGGCCGAAACGTTCGCCTGGTGGGACTCCACACCGCCGGCCCGACGGGAGGGGCGGCTGCCGCAGGGCGTGCGCGCCCGCGCGTATGCGGAAGGCGAGCTGGCGCGGGACGGCGGGACCGAGCTGCTGCGACTCACGATCCGGGACTCGACCGGCCGCCTGGTCCAGGCGCTGAGCGTCCCGGGCCGGGAGACCGACCTGCTCGGCTGGAGCGCCGCCGCGGCGGACTCGATCGTGCAGCGGCTCTTCCCGGCACAGGTGGACCAGTTCCGCGAGCTGACGGCGCGCGGCAGCGCGAACGTGCAGGCGTACAACGAGCTGCTCGCAGGGCAGGAGGCGTTCCGCCGCGACGCCTGGGCGGAGGCACAGGCCCGGTTCGAGCGCGCGCTCGAGCTCGACCCCGCGTTCGCGGAAGCTGCCTGGGAGCTCACGCTGGTGCGGCGCTGGCGCGAGCGCGCCTACGCCGCGGATCTTCGTGCGCTGCACGAGCGCTACGGCGCAGCGCTCCCCCCGCTCCAGGCCCGGCTCGCGCGCGCGCAGCTCGAGCCCGACCTGGGTGCGCGGTTCGCCCTGCTCGAGGACGCCGTCCAGCGGTACCCGCGGCGCACCGAGGCGATGCTGCTCTATGCCGACGAGCTGTTTCACCGCGGCCCGCTCGCCGGCGTCCCCCTTGACAGCGCGCTCCGGGTGATGGACGAGGTCGTCCGGCGGGAGCCGTACTCGACCGCGCTGGCGCACACGGCGCTGGGGCATGTGCGGCTCGGGAACCGCGAGGCCGCCAGCCGCGCGCTCGCAGCGCTGGACCGCGTGGGTGGCGAGGCGGAGGAAGCCGCCCGGCTGCGGCGGTTCGTCCACCTGGTGTACGATCATCGCTTCGTCCCCTGGCGCGCGCGGATCAAGGTGGCCATGCTCCGCTGGACCGCCGACTCCGCCACGCTCGACGGGATCGAGCGCTACGCGCGGTGGGGATCCATCTTCGACGTTCCCGTCGGACAGCGCGCGTTCGGCCGGATCCTGGTCGGGAGCGGCGGCCCGGCGCGGCGGCGCGGCAGTGGGCACGAGGCGCGTGGCCTCGCGCTCGTGCTCCAGGGGCGCCCACGCGCGGCGCTCGCAGAGCTCGATGCCGCCGCGCTGCTGTTCGCCTCGCCGGAGGCCGAGCTGGAGCGCTGGGAGTGGCGGGCGCTCGCGCCGGCGCTCGGCCTCGGCGGCATGCCCGACGCGACGCGCGACTCGGCTGTCGCGCGTCTGAGCGACCTCGCCCGCGGGCCGCTCGGCGTCCGCGCGGCGGGGGCGCTTGCGACGGCAGCCTACGCGCGGGGCGACACCGCCGCGGCACACCGGTGGCACAGCCGGCTGCGCGCGGATGGCGGCGCGCTGGCCGGAGCGCTCGCCCCCCTCGCCGACGCCCTGCGGGACGCAGCGGGCGGGCGTCTCGACTCGGCGCTGGCGCGCACCGAGTCGCTGCTGCGTGCGGGAGCCGACGGCCTCGCGCGCGAGCCGTTCGCGCGCGCGGTGCTCTATCTGCGGCGAGGGGAATGGCTCGACCGGACGGGCGACGCCGCCGGCGCGGCGGCGGCCTGGCTCTGGAGCGATGCGTCGGACGTGGAGGGCTGGCCGGTGGGCGAGGCGCAGGCGGGCGAGGTGGACGCGGCCCTCAGCGCTGTCGCGCGGCTGCGGCGCGCAACCCTCGCGCTCGGGCGGGGCAACACCGAGCTGGGCTGCCGCCTGGTGGGCCGCGTACGCGAGCTTTGGGCGAGCGCGGAACCGGGCTACGCGCCGCGGACGGTGGCGGATTCGCTGGGGCGCACCTGCCCGGCGTAACGGACGCTCATCCAATCAGCCGATTGGCCAGCAGGAACGCGACCACCCCGCCCACGAACGCCACCGTCGCCACGCTCCGTCGCCGGCTCTGGAACGCCGGCACCAGCTCCGACGCCGCCACGTAGAGCGTCACCCCCGCCGAGAGCGCCAGCCCGTGCCGCGCGAGCGGCGCCACCGCATCGGTCAGGAGCACGCCGAGCACGGTTGCGAGCCCCACGACGGCAGCCGCGCCGACCGCCCCCCGCCGCCCCTGCCCGCCGGCCACCATCAGGCTCGCGACGGTCACGCCCTCCGGCAGCTTGTGCAGCAGCACGGCGAGGGAGAGCAGGATGCCGAGCCTGGCCGAGACGAGGAACCCCGTCGCGATCGCGACCCCGTCGAAAAACGTGTGCACCGCGAGGCCGAAGAGCGCGGAGAGCCCGGCGAGGGCACTCACCCGATGGGTCTCCTCGCCGAAGTGGAAGTGCGGCGCCAGCACGTGCTGGGCGACGTGCACGCCGAGATACCCGGCGAGCACCCAGGCCGCCGCTGCATCGCCGTGGCCGAACACCTCCGGCAGCACGCCCAGCAGCGCCACGGCGAGCATGAACCCGGCGCTGAACGCGATACCCACGTCGATCGCCTGGAGGCTCCGCTCGAGGCGGCGCACCACCGCGAGCGCGCCCATGAGGTTGCCCGCCGCGGCCGCGGCGGCGAAGGCGAGCGCGCTCACCCGAGCTCCCGCAGCCACGTGCGCACCAGCTCGGCGAGCCGCTCGGGCGTGTTGAGCGACGGATCGGCCAGCACGCGATCCAGCAGCCGGTCGAGTATCTCCCCGATCCGCGGCCCGCGCGGGAGGCCGAGCGCCACGAGGTCGTTGCCGTCGAGTGCGAGATCGCCCCGCACCGTGGGCTCGCCCCGGGCGCGCACGCCCGCCACCACCGAAGCCCAGGGGGGCTCGGCGCCGTGCCGCAGCCGCCAGAGCGCGAGGAGATCGTCGGCCGCACCCTGCACTCGCGCGAGCCAGCGCCGCGCCGCCTCCGGGGTCGCGTCCGCCGGCGCTTCGGGTCCCCGCGCCATCGCCTCGGCGCGGGCGACCTCTGCGTTCGATGCGCGCAGCCGCCGCAAGACCGTCCCCGGCTGGGCGCAGAAGAGCACGGTGAGCAGGAGCGGGTCGCGCGGCGGGCGATCGGCCTCGGGCTCCGAATAGCGTCCGGTCGCGCCGAGCTCGGGAAGCCACACCGCCGCTGCGCCCACGTCCTGCCACAGCTCGACGAGCCGCGCCACCGACCGGGCGCTCTCGAGTCCCTTGAACCACTCGTCCCGCACCCGCTCGGCGGAGAGCTGAGCCAGACCGGGCGCCGCCGCACGCGCGCCCTCCCACGTGGCCGGGTCGATGCGGAACTCGAACCGCGCCGCGAACCGGAGCGCCCGCAGGATCCGGAGATAGTCCTCCCGGAACCGCGCCGCCGGGTCGCCGACCGCGCGCACCACGCCGTGCGCGAGATCGTCCGCGCCGCCGAACGGATCGCGCCACTCGTGGCGCAGCGGATGGTAGGCGATCGCGTTGATCGTGAAGTCGCGCCGGGCGAGGTCTTCATCGAGCGAGACCCCGTACGCCACCACGGCATGCCGGCCATCGGTGGTCACGTCCCGGCGAAACGTGGTGACCTCGTGCAGCGCCCGCCGCCGGTCGAGGACACCGACCGTCCCGTGCTTCACCCCGACCGGCACGGTTCGCCGGAAGAGCCGCTGCACCTCCTCGGGTGTGGCCGAGGTCGCGAAATCGACGTCGGAAGGCTCTACCGCGGTCCCCCGCGCGCCCGCGAGCGCATCACGGATCGCGCCTCCCACGCACCAGACCTCGTGGCCTGCCGCATCGAGCCGGCGGGCGATCTCGAGCACGTCCTCGGGGATCTCCAGCCGCGCCGGGAAGCTCATGCGGCGGACCGGGCCGCGTCCGCGCCGTAGGGGACGCCGGCCGAGAGCGCGATGGCGAGCTCCATTCGCGCCTGCGACGGCGTGCGGGGGCCTGCGGGGATGGCGCCGAGGGAGACGAGCTGCGCGCCCCCGCCTTCGAACGCGTAGACCGGGGTGACCTGGCCGAGTGGGCACCGGCTGGCGAGTACGACCGGCTTGCCCTCATCGAGCCACCGGCGCACCGCCGGCACGAGCCGGGGGGGCGCGTTGCCGCTGCCGAACGCTACCAGCACGCAGCCGTCGTGGTGCGGCCGCGCCAGGTCGAGGATGCGGCCGTCGTCGCCGAGGACGGCAGAGACGAGGGCCACGCGGGCAGAGAAACCGCTGAGCGACAGATGGACGGATGGACGGACGGGCCGCGAATACACGACCCGTCCCTCCTCCGCCGCGCCGATGGGTCCCGCATGCGGCGCGCCGAACGCATCGAGCGCGGTGGCCTCCACCTTCACCGCCTCGTGGCCCGCGAACACCCTGCCCGCGAACACGACCATGGCGCCGCGTCCGGCGCTCTCGGGGCTCGCCGCCACGGCGGCCGCGTCCAGCAGATTGCGCGGGCCATCCCAGCCCTCGTCGCTGGAGGTGCGCATCGCACCGGTGAGCGCCACCGGAATCCGCGGGTCGAGGGTGCGCGCGAGGAGATACGCGGTCTCCTCGAGCACGTCGGTGCCGTGGGTGATGACGACTCCGCTCGGCCGGTCGGCGCTTGTGCCTTCCTGGATCTCGCGCACCCGCTCGCGCAGCGCCCAGAGGCGCGCGTGATCGAGATGGCAGGCCGGGATCCGGGCCCAGTCCTCGATCCGGAACGGTGCGATCCGCTCGAGCCCCGGCGCCAAGGTGACCAGGGCGGCGCCGCCATGGGCGGGCACGTTGCCGCCGGCCGCGGCGTCGTGCTGCATCGAGATGGTGCCGCCGGTGAAGAGGAGGTGGATCATCCGCAGAGGACCGCGCCGCCGTTGACGTTGAGGATCTCCCCCGTGACGTGGCGGGCGAGGTCGCTGCAGAGGAACAGGATCGGTCCCGCGACGTCTTCCGCCGTCGCCACGCGCCGGAGCGGGATCGTCGCGGCGATCCGCTCGAGCCCGCCGCGAGCGAAGGCCGTCGCGCTCATCTCGGTGTCCACCCAGCCCGGCGCGACGCAGTTGACCGTGATCTCGGGGGCGCACTCCACCGCGAGCGACTTCACCAGCGCGATCATCGCGCCCTTCGCGGCGGCGTAGTCCGTGTGCAATGCCTCCCCCCGCTGGCCGGCGGTGCTGCCGACCAGCACGACCCGGCCGCCGGGCGGCATGAGCCGCAGGGCCGCGCGGGTCGAGAGGAAGATCGCGTCGAGGTTCGCGGCCATCGTCTCGCGCCAGCGCGCCGGGTCCATGTCGCGCAGCGGCACCTCTTCGGTCGGCCAGGCGCCGGCGTTCCCCACGAAGAGATCGATCCGGCCGAATTCCCGCCGCACAGCGTCCATGATCCGCTCGACCGCCGCGGGATCGGCGAGGTCACCGCCGAGCACGGCCGCGCGCCGGCCGGCCGATCGGACCTCCGCCGCGGCGGCCTCGGCGGCCTTCGTGCGGGTGCGATAGGTCAGCGCAACGTCAGCGCCGGCTTGCGCGAGCAGGCGCGCAGCCGCGCGCCCGATCCCGCGGCTGCCACCCGTGACCAGCGCGGTCCGTCCCCGCAAATCGATCACAGTTCCTCGCCGGCCAGATGCCAGAGCCGCCGGAGGCGCTCCAGCAGCGAGGTGCGGAACTCCAGCGGCGGGACCTCCTCCACCAGCCCGTCCGCCAGGATCGCAGCAGGGTTCCGGACCGCGAGCAGCTCGGCCTGCGCGGCGCCGCCGTGCTCCACCAGGACCGCCCGCCCGGCGTCGAGCAGGCGTCCGTCCCCATGGTTGTCGGCGGCGATGATGTCGGCGAGGCCCTGGGCCACCAGCGTCCGGGCACGCTCGCCGCGACGGCGGACGGCGAGCAACGTGGTCGCGTCTACCTGCATGACGCCGCCGATGTCACGCCAGCGGCGTACCGCCGCCGGCGTGCACGAGCTGTAGCGCTCGGGGTGCGCCAGCACCGGGACCAGCCCGAGACCCACGATGTGCCGGAGCGCGCGAATCACCGTCTCCCCGGCGACCAGCCGGGGAAACTCCACCAGGATGTAGCGGCTGCCGCCCAGGCGGACCGCCGGGTCGACCGCCGCGGCCCGGCCCAGCGGTCGGTCGAGCATGAGCTCCAGCCCCCGGTGCAGCCGCGGTGCGGGCGGCGCGGCGGCGAGCAGTCGCTCGAAAGCGAGGTCGTGAGTCGGCGGCACGCCCGCCTCGGCCTGGCTCGCGGTGAGATGAGGGGTGAGGCAGATATCGGTCAGCCCATGGCGCGCCATGGTTCCGAGCACGCGGGCGGCCTGCTCGACAGTGCGCGCCCCGTCGTCGACGCCGGGGAGCAGGTGCGAATGGAGGTCGATCACCGGGTGGGAAGATGCACCCGAAGGCGGGATGCCGCGAACGCCTGCAGGGCGTCGGGGGCCTGCTCCGCCTGTGCGAGAAGAGCCAGGGTGATCAGGGCGTCGGCCGCAAGAAGATCGAGCGCCACTGACCGGTCGCCGGCGCCGGAAAGAGCCCGGGCCAGCGCCTCGTCGCCTGCAGCGGCGAGTGCCGCGGGGAAATCGGCACGCGTCGCCAGGGGAGCCGCGTACTCCAGCACGCGGACTCGCAGCGCCTCCGGCGCCGCGGCCGTGTGCCGCTCGAGCCAGTCGCGCAGCGTGGCGGGTGCCGGCTCGCGCCGGCTCACCCGCCGTTCCCGAGCCACGCGGCGACGAGCGCGGGGGTCGCCTGCCTCGCGTCGGCGAGTCGCGCCGGATCGCCGGCGCCGGCCGAGGCGAAGTGCGGGCGGCCGCCACCCCTGCCGCCGCTCACCGCAGCGATCCGGTTCACGAGGTCGCCCGCCTTGCGGCCGGCGCTCACGAGATCGTCGCTCAGCGTCACGTGAATCGCCCCCCGTCCCGCGGTCCCGAAGAGCACGAGCACGGCGTTGCGCTTCCCCTCCCGGAAGCGGTCGGCGATCTGGCCCAGCTCGTTCCGATCCTCGGTGGTGGTCTCCGCGATGGTGAGCTGCACGCCGTCCACCTGCAGCACCTCGCCCTCGGGCGCGCCCCCGGCACCCCCGGAACGGAGCGCCTCCTGCAGCCTCGCCTCGAGCTTCTGCCGCTCCTCGACCAGCTGCTCCGCCTTGCGGGCGAGGTGCTCCGGCTGCACCCGGAGCAGCTCAGCCACCCGCTGCAGCCGGTCCTCGAGACCCGCGAGCACCGCGTACGCCTCGGGACCGGTCACCGCCTCGATGCGGCGAACGCCGGCCGCGATGCCGCCCTGGCCCGTGAAGCGGAACAGACCGAGCTGGCCCGTGCTCCGCACATGGGTGCCGCCACAAAGCTCGATCGAGTCACCCATCTGCACGACGCGCACCACGTCGCCGTACTTCTCCGAGAAGAACGCCATGGCGCCGAGCGCGAGGGCGTCGGGATACGGCATCTGCCGCGTGCGGACCGCATGGTTGGCCCAGATCTGCTCGTTGACGTCGCGCTCGATGGCGCGGAGCGTCTCGGCATCGATGGGCCCGTGATGCGAGAAATCGAAGCGCAGGCGCTCGGGCGCCACGAGGGACCCCTGCTGCCGCACATGGGTGCCGAGGTGGCGGCGCAGCGCCCAGTGTACAAGGTGGGTGGCGCTGTGGTTGCGTTCGGTGTTCCGCCGGCGCGGCGCGTCCACGCGCGCATCCACGAGGGTCGGCTCGAACTCCTCGCCGAATACGCCGCCGACCACCGTGCCTTTCTCGGCCTTCCGTACCGCGTCTACTGCGAGCGACCAGCCCTGCCCCTCGACCGCACCGGTGTCGCTCACCTGCCCGCCGGACTCGGCGTAGAACGGGTTCTCGTGGAGCAGCAGCTCGACCCGATCGCCCTCCTGCCGGAAGGCGAGGATGTCGGATTCGATCTCGGTGCGGTCATAGCCGACGAACTTCTGCTTGCCGCGCTTGAGGGTGCGCCACGCGCCGGGCTTCTTGATGTGGACCGCGGGGGCGCCCGGCTGCCGCTTCGCCACCTCCGCCCGCTCCGCGAGCCGCGCCGAATCCCACGCCGCGCGGGAGCGCTCGCGCTGCTCAGCCAGCGCCCGCTCGAAGCCCACCACGTCGACCGCCACCCCGCGCTCCTCGGCGATGATCTGCGTCAGGTCGATGGGGAAGCCGTAGGTGTCGTAGAGCTTGAACGCGTCCTCCCCGGAGATGGTCCGCGCGCCCGACGCGAAGATCTGCTCCAGCCGCTCGAGCCCGCCCGCGATGGTGTCGAGAAAGCGGCGCTCCTCGGCCTCGGTCGTGCTCCGGATGTAACTCGCTCTGGCCGGGAGCTCCGGATAGACCGCGCCCATCTCGCGCACCACCACCTCGGTGAGCGGGGCCAGCGTCGGCTCGCGACGGCCGAGCAGCCAGGCATGCCGCACCGCGCGACGGAGGATCCGCCGGAGCACATACCCCCGCCCCTCGTTGCTCGGGTAGATCCCGTCGGCCAGCAGAAAGCTCACCGCGCGCGCATGGTCGGCCAGCACCCGGTAGGAGCCGCGGTCGGCGGCGGTCCGATCGTACTGCCGCCCGACCAGCTCGCCCACGCGCGCGATGAGCGGGAGAAAGAGGTCAGTATGGAAGTTATCGTCCTCGCCCTGCATCACCGCCGCGATGCGCTCGAGCCCCGCGCCGGTGTCCACCGACGGCTGGGGCAGCGGCGTGAGCGTCCCGTCGGCCGCGCGGTCGTACTGCATGAAGACCAGGTTCCAGATCTCGAGGAACTGCCCTTCCTCCGCCAACCGCCCGAACTCCTCCTGGGGCACGACCCCGTCCGCCCCGCCGCCCCGTGGTCCCGGCCACTCCAGATCAACGTAGATCTCGGTGCACGGCCCGCACGGCCCGGTGTCGCCCATCTGCCAGAAGTTGTCCTCGTCGCCCAGCCCGTAGATGCGGTGGTCGGGCAGCCCGGCGATCTCGCGCCACAGCGCGCGGGCTTCGTGATCGCTGTGGTGGACGGTGACGCGCAAGCGGTCGGCCTCGATCCCCAGATACTCCCGCGAGGTGACGAACTCCCACGCGTAGGCGATCGCCTCGCGTTTGAAGTAATCGCCGAAGGAGAAGTTCCCCAGCATCTCGAAGAACGTATGGTGCCGGCGGGTATGGCCGACCTGCTCGAGGTCGTTGTGCTTGCCGCCCGCGCGCACGCACTTCTGGCAGGTGGTCGCGCGGGTGTAGTCG
>DASUAH010000181.1:0-5737 GCA_035763885.1 Gemmatimonadales bacterium | reverse complement strand
ATCCCCGCGCCCGCAGCCAGCGCCTGGCCGCGCGCTTCGCGGCCAAAGAAGCGGTGATGAAGGCCCTCGGGCTGGGCTGGCGGACGATGGCCTGGCACGAGATCGAGATCCGGAACGATCCGCTCGGCCGGCCCACGGTGGTGCTCACAGGCGGGGCCGCCCGGGCGGCCGAGCAGCGCGGGATCGGCACGATCCACATCACCCTGTCCCACACCCGCTCCCTGGCGCTGGCCTCCGCACTAGCCCTGGGCCCCGCGCGCTGACTCTCCGTTCGAGCCGTCCCTGCGTTTGACGCCCCCCGAGACTGGGTAACATAGGCCTCAATTGTCCCACCAGGACCGCCCGCACCCGGGCAGATGATTTGGGGGCTGTTCAGGGATTTCCCGACGCGGGGTCAGGTCTTTACCTGATTGGGTTGCCACAATCGACCTGCAATCGTGCTAGGTACCGGCTGTGATGCCGGGGTTTCCCGGCCTGTGGGCCGGGAAGGACCCGACGGCCGGGGCGGAATGCCCCGAGGGAGGGTGGGAGATGGCGGTCGAGATGAACGGCGAGGTTGCCACGGTCATGGCGCAGCGGGTGCGCGACGAGTCCACCATGCACCTGCTGCGCGAACTGGTCGCGCACCTGCGGCAGAACCGCACCCAGCTGCGGGAGGAGTGGGCGCGGCGGATCACCGAAGCCCGGCTGCTCACGGCGATGACGCCGGAGGAGATCTTCGCCGAGGCCACGGCGGTATACGACAACTACCTCGAGGCGCTGGAGACCGGATCGATCGAAGCCCTCGAGACCTACGCCCGCAACCTCTCCGAGCGGATCATCCCCCGGGGCGTCGAGACGCACGAGGTCGTCGGCATCGTCTTGCTGCTCCGCGACGTCCTGGCGCGGTCGCTGTTCGCGAAGTACCATCAGGACTTCGACCTGCTGAATCTCGTCCTCGACGCCTACGAGCCCGCCGCCAACCGCATCGCGATCACCGTCGCGGTCGGGTTCGTCCAGGAGCGCGAGCGCATCATCCGCCAGCAGCAGGAGGCCATCCGCGAGCTGTCCACGCCGGTCCTGCCGGTGCGCGAGCGGCTGCTCATCCTGCCCATCATCGGCATCATCGACCCGCAGCGCGCCCGCCAGCTCACCGAGCAGCTGCTGCGCGGCATCCGCGTCAACCGCGCCAAGGTCGTCGTCATGGACATCACCGGCGTGCCCGCGATGGACGCTACCGTCGCGAACCACCTCGTGCAGACGGTCGAAGCGGCCCGGCTGCTGGGCGCCACCGTCATCGTCACCGGCCTGTCGCCGGAGATCGCCCAGACGCTGGTGAACATCGGCGTGGACCTGGCCAAGATCAGCACGGTGGGCGACCTGCAGGGTGGCATGGAGCAGGCCGAGCGGCTCCTCGGATACAAGGTCGCACCGGTTCCGGAGGCTCCGCCCGCGGTGAACTGACGGCCGCGAGCCAACGCTGATGCCCGTTCCGATCCTCAAGCAACGGGACTACCTCATCGCGAGCATCCAGGCCGCGCTCACGGACGAGGATCTGCGCCGTCTGCGCGACGGCCTGGTGGCGCAGGTGGGGGAGTTCCGCTCGCGGGGCGTCATCGTGGACGTCACCGCGCTCGACGTGATGGACTCCTTCGCCGCCCGGACGCTGCGCGATCTAGCCCACATGACCCGCCTGCGCGGGGCCGAGACGGTGATCGTAGGGATCCAGCCCGAGGTGGCGTTCGCAATGACGCAGCTCGGGCTGCAGCTGGAAGGCGTGGCGGTGGCCCTGGACCTGGAGGAAGGCCTCGCCTACCTGGACCGGCGGGCCCGGCGCGGGCCCTCGGCCGGCGCGATGCCGCGAGGGCGCCAGCCCTGATGACCGGATCCTGATGGATCGCACCCGCAGCCCCGTGAGCGACGTCCTGCGCGCCGCGACCGAGGAGATCCTCGTCTCCATCACCGCCGACCTGGACATCGTCGAGGCGCGCCAGCGCGGCCGGGGGCTCGCCCTCCAGCTCGGGTACTCGCCCATGGACGCGACGCTGATCGCGACGGCGATCTCCGAGCTGGCCCGGAACATCGTGCTCTACGCCGGACGCGGAACCGTGGCGCTGCGCGCGGTCTCACAGGACGGCCGGCGCGGCATCCGCATCGTGGCCTGTGACGAGGGACCCGGGATCGCCGACCCCGCCCTGGCCGCCTCCGGCGGATACTCCACGTCGGGGGGCCTGGGCCTCGGGTTGTCCGGCGTGCGCCGGCTGATGGACGAGTTCCACGTCGCCTCGATGCGCGATCGGGGCACCACCGTGACGGTGACCCGATGGAAGCGGTGAGGGCCGGCGCGCTGCTATCCTGGCACGCCGCGACCTCGCCCCGGCTGGGCGAGCGCGAGTCCGGCGACCGCAGCGTGGTGCTTTCCTCCGAGTCGGGGCTGCTGCTGGCCGTGATCGACGGGCTGGGCCACGGCCGGGAGGCCCTGGCCTCGGCGGAGCTGGCGGAGCAGACGCTGCGCGCTCATCCCGGCGAGTCGGTGATCGCGCTGGTGCGGCGCTGCCACGAGCGGCTGCGGGGCGTGCGGGGCGTCGTGATGAGCCTGGCCGCTTTCAACCCCGCGGAGCGGACGATGACCTGGCTGGGCGTCGGCAACGTCGAGGGCCGCCTCGTACGCGCCGACCCGGAGATCGCCCCGCGCTGCGAGTTCCTCCTCCTGCGGGGCGGCGTGGTCGGCGGCGCGCTGCCGCCGCTGCACGCCTCGCTGATCCCCGTGACCCCCGGAGACACCCTGATCCTGGCCACCGACGGCGTGAGCCTGCCGCCGGTGCACGAGCTCCTCCTGGATGGCTCACCCGAGGCGGCGGCCCAACGGCTCCTCGCCCGGCATGGAAGGGAGCACGACGATGCCCTCGTCCTCATCGGTCGCTGGACGGGACACTGAGCGGGCGCAGGCGCCCGGCACGCTGCTCGAGGCGTACACCCGCGCCCTCGAAGCCTTCATGGAGGACGAGGAAGAAGCCCACCTGCAGCAGGCCTACTCGCTGGGCCGGGCGGCGCTGGCCGCGGGGCTGGGGGTGCTGGACATGGCGTCGTGCCACACCCAGGCCCTGGCCCGCATCCTGGAGGACGACCCGCGCTGCGCCGGCCGGCTCGCCGCGGCGGGGCAGTTCCTGCTGGAGAGCCTGTCCCCCTTCGAGATCACGCACCGGGGCTACACCGAGGCGGAGCTGGAGCGGAAGGCCAGCGAGCGGCGCTACCGCGAGCTCTTCGAGAACGCGAACGACATCGTCTTCTCGGTCGACCTCACGGGCCGGGTCACCTCCGTGAACCGGGCCGCGGAGGAGCTGAGCGGCTACAGCCGCGACGAGGTGAGGGAGCTCGATCTGACCCAGGTCGTCGCGCCGAAGTATCTCCCGCTCGTGGGAGAGATGCTCGCGCGGACGGCGCGCGGCGAGCTCGATCGCGCGAAGTTCGAGATCGAGATCCTCACCCGCGACGGCCGGGCCGTTCCGATCGAGGTGCACACCGCGCTGCTCTACGATGAGGGACGGCCGGTGGGCGTGCACGGCATCGCGCGCGACATCACCGAGCGCCGCCGCATGGAGCAGGCCCTGCGGCAGCTGACCGAGCGCCGGGAGCAGGAGGTGCAGCGGATCGCGCACGCCCTGCACGACGAGGCCGGCCAGCTCCTGGGCTCCGTGCACCTGGCGCTCATGGAGTTCGCCCAGCAGCTGCCGCCGGGGACGCGCGAGAGGCTGGCCCCCGTGAAGCGCCTCCTCGGCGAGATCGAGGAGGAGCTGCGGCGCCTCTCGCACGAGCTGCGGCCGACGATCCTCGACGACCTGGGGCTGCGGCCTGCCCTGGAGTACCTCGCCGCCGGGGTGGGCCGCCGCAGCGGCCTAGCCATCACGGTGGGCGGGGACATCGGGTGCGCGCTCCCCGCCGCGGCCGCGATCGCCGTGTATCGCGCGGTACAGGAGGGATTGACGAACGCGGTGCGGCATGCCCGCGCCACCGCGGTCCGCATCCAGCTGGAGCACGCGGGCGACGAGTTCCGCTGCGCCGTCGTGGACGACGGCGTGGGGTTCGATCCTGAGGCGCTGCGCCCTCCCGACGCGCGCGGCGGCCTCGGCCTGCTCGGCATCCGCGAGCGCGTCGGCACACTCGGCGGAGCCGTGCACATCGAGTCGCGGCCCGGCGCGGGGACCGTGCTGCGCATCGCCATCCCCGTGGGAGGAGCGCCATGTCCGTAAGGATCCTGCTGGCCGACGACCATCCGATCTTCCGCCAGGGCGTGCGGTCGCTGCTGGAGCGGGAAGGGCTGACCGTGGAGGGGGAAGCCGGGGACGGGCGCACCGCGACCGCCCTGGCCGCCGCGATCTTCCCCGACGTCGCGGTCCTCGACCTCGGCATGCCGCTGCTGAACGGCCTCGACGCGGCGCGCGAGATCGGCCACGCCTCCCCGCACACCCGCGTCGTCCTGCTGACGATGCATACGGAGGATCCGTACGTCATCCGGGCCCTGCAGGCCGGCGTCCGCGGATACGTCCTGAAGAGCCAGGCCGTGGAGGATCTGGTCCAGGCCATCCGCGAGGTCTCCCGGGGCGGGATCTACCTCAGCCCCGGCGTGTCGCGCACCCTGGTGGACGCCTACCTGATGCGGCGGAACCCCGATCCCGATCCTCTCACGCGGCGTGAGCGGCAGGTGCTGCAGCTGATCGCCGAGGGGAAGACGACCAAGGAGATCGCCTCGCTGCTGACCGTGAGCGTCAAGACGGCGGAGTCGCACCGCATGCGCCTGATGGCGAAGCTCGACATCCACGAGACGGCGGGGCTCGTCCGGTATGCCATCCGGCAGGGCCTCGTGCAGGCCTGAGGCGCGGGCGGCGATGATCCTCCCCGAGCGCGGCGCGCACGCACCCGGCGGCTCCCCGCCCCCGCCGCGGCGGGTCCTGCTGGCGGATGATCACCTCCTCTTCCGCGAGAGCGTGAAGGCGCTCCTCGTCCGGGCCAACGTGCAGGTCGTGGCGGAGGCGGCCGAGGGCGGGGAAGCGGTGCGGCTGGCCGGCGAGACGCAGCCCGACATCGCCATTTTGGATTTCCGCATGCCCGTGCTGAACGGGCCCGAGGCGGCGGAGGCGATCACGCGGATCTCGCCCGGCACGCGCACGATCCTCCTCACGATGTACGGCGGCGAGCCGTTCATCGCGCGGGCGCTGCAGGCCGGCGTCAGCGGCTACGTGCTCAAGAGCCAGAGCCCGGACGACCTGCTGCGGGCGATCGAAGAGGTGGCCGCGGGCCGCATCTATCTCGGGCCCGACATCTCGGCCTCCGTGGCGCAGGCCTGGCTCAGCGGTGACCGCGCCGCCGGGGAAACGCTGTCCGCGCGCGAGTGCGAGGTGCTCAGGCTCGTCGCGGAGGGCCGGACGACGCGTGAGGCCGCGGCCGTCCTCGGCATCAGCGTCCACACGGCGGAGGGCCACCGCGCGCGGATCATGACGAAGCTGGGCATCCGCGACACGGCCGGCCTCGTGCGCTACGCCGTCCGCCAGGGTCTAATCTCCCCCTGAGTGCAGGTTTTTCCCGATTGCCGGTGGCCTGCGCTCCGTCTATCTGTGGAGCATGAGGGTCCTGCTTGCCGTCGACCGCCTCCACGTTGCCTCGCATCTGGCGGCGCGGCTGCAGGGTCTGGGACACGAGGTGGCGGGCACGGTCACCGACGGCCGGGCCGCGGTCGAAGCGGCGCGGGCGCTGCGGCCCG
>DASUAH010000180.1:0-3379 GCA_035763885.1 Gemmatimonadales bacterium | reverse complement strand
GCTCCACAGCGGGACCTGGGATGACGCACTCGCGCACTTCGGACGCTCCGCGACCATCTACCGGGAGGCCGGCGAGCTGCGCCAGTGGGGGGCCGCCACCTCCGTGGAGGCCTGGCTGCTGCGCCTGCGGGGAGCCTTCGCCCGGGCGGCGGCGATCGACGAGGAGCTCATCCGCGTGGGAGAGGAAACGGCCGACCCTGTCCTCCGCGGCTGGGGGCTCACGGAGCTCGGCAACACGCTCTGCCAGGCAGGACGGCTGTCCGAGGCGCTCCCGCTCCTGGTCGAGGCCCAGGACCTCTTCAGAGCCGTGCCAGACGACCGGTGGGTCGTGTATGCGGGCGGCGGGATCGGGATGTGCTACCTTCGCCAGGGCCGGCTGGACGAAGCGCTCGACGTCCTCGAGCGTATGCAGCAGACGATTGTGGCGCGTGGCTTCCACGGTTTCCTCGGCGCTGTCCCGCGCGGCGCGCTCGTGGAGGCGTATCTGACGACGGCCGAGGCGGCACGGGGTGAAGTGCGGAGGGGATGGCTAACGAAGGCCGATCGCCTCGTCCGGGTATTCCTCCGGCAGAGCCGGATCGACATCGAGGCCGCGCCCGCGGCGTGCCGGCTGACCGGTACGCTCTTGTGGCTGCGCGGGCGCCGGGGGCCCGCCCAGCGTTGGTGGAATCGCAGCCTCGCGATCGCCGAGCGTCTCGGCGCCCCCTACGATCTCGGCCTGACGCTGCTGGAGGTCGGATACCGGACGGGAGATCCCGCACCGCTGGGGCGGGCCGCGCAGATCTTTGCGCAGATCGGCGCGCAGCTGGAGCGCGAGCGTGCCACCCGGTTGCTGCCTTCGGCCTCCTGACCGATCAGTCGGAGTAGGTGGGGTCCGCCTCGAGGCGCCTGAGATATCCCCGCTGCCACCAGCCGAACCAGAGCAGTCCGAGGAGTGGTGAGAGACCGAGGGCCCAGCCCACCCACGGAGGAACAACCCACGGCGCCGTGACCGCCACCGGGATCCGCACGACGCCGGTCCCGGACGGGCCGCTCACCCGGATCTCCAGGTTCCACCCTCCTAGCACGGAGAAGAGCACGGCGCCCTCAACGCCTGGGGCTCCTCCGGGCATGGGGCGAAGCCGGATCGCGCGTGTCGCCACAGCGTTCGTCTCCGGTCCGGGTACGCCGCGCGCCGTGATGGTCGCGCCGTCAAGGCTCGCGCTCCCCGGCAAGGCCTGCACCTCGACGTGAAGCGGCCGCACGACCGTCGGCCGGGCGTCGTAGATTCCAATCCTCAGACGGTAGGCTCCGCCGCGCAGGATCTCCACCCGGCCGGGCCCATCGTTCCCGAGCGCCGGTCGGCCGGCGGCGAGCAGCGTGACAGAGAGCAGCGCGGCAAGGGAAGGGGCGCGTCTCATCGTGGATTGCGGGCCAGGACTCTGCCGATGCCCCGTCCCATCCAGCCGCTCATCCCCGCTGCGGCAACCGTCAGCGGCAGCGCAGCCAGCCCATCCCGCCACGTGGCGAGCGGGGTCATCGGCAGAGCGGGCGGCAGCACGAGGCGGGTCAGCACCTGCTGGGCGAGCACCGTGGTGACCAGGCCGATGAGCCAGAACCCTCCCGAGGCCATGAGAGCCGCTGAAACGGCCGCGCCGGAGGATCGGGCAGGGGCGCCGGAGCGGCGCGAGAGAACGGCGAGCAGCACCGTCCCGATCAGCAGGCCCACGTCCGGGGCCAGGCGGTCCAGGCTGAACGTCGGAATGAGCGTGGGATGGAAGAAGGTGCGGCCCTCCGCGGCGGCCTGCGCGCGGACGATGCCCGGCACGGTGAGCTGGACGATGAGATGGAAGCCGAGCAGCAGGGCTACCACGATCGGGCCTGTCCACCGCCGCCCCATCGCCCCCACCGCCGTGAGCAGCCATATCGTGCTGAGCGACAGGACCACCGGATAGGTCATGATGCGCAGAGAGCCCAGGGGCAGCGTCTGGACGACGTGGAGCGCCGGGGAGGCCAGCAGCATCATGAGCCGCATCATCACGGCGGCGGCCGCGAGGAATCCCCACCACTCGATGGCGTCGCGCGCCTGCCGGCGGCGGGCGCGAAGGAGCAGCGCCGCCCAGAGATACAAGTTGCCCAACCCCCAGATCGCCCCACCGAACTCGCCCATGAGATGGAACGGGTTCCAGGCGTCGATGAAGATGCCGTACAGGCTGTGCCAGTAGTTGTCCAGGGGTCCGGCGACGACGATGACGAGGATGCCGAACCCGGCCACCAGCAGGCCGATCGGCGCGTGGAAGAGCCGGAAGAGGCGGACCGAGTTGCCGTCGTCGACCCCGCTGCGCCGGTGGTATCGAGTGGTCTCGATCAGCACTGCGGCGATGCAGACCAGGCCGCCGGCCGCCGCGCTCCCGTACATCAGTGCGTGAGGAGGGGAGAGGAATCCCTGATCACGTCCCACGCTGCTGTGCCACGTGGCGTCCCAGGCGATGCCGTACATCACGAGCGCGCCGGCGGCAACCAGGAGCGCGGCGACCGCCCGACGCGTCGCATGCACGGCAGTGGACGCGGCCGGGTGTACCCGGGCCGGGATCGCCTCCGCGCGCGAAACCATGGCTCGCTCATTCTTCCCGGGACTCCCACTCCTCCTTCCGCGCATCCGCAGGCGAAGGCAGGACCGTCCCCGGACCAGCGGGAACGCTCTGTCCGTGCTCACGGATCTGGTGCGGCGGATGCTGGGGTCGATGCCGTCGTTGAAGCGTGCGCTGTGGCAGGCCGGCTACCAGGCGATCGCCCGGCGCTACCCCGGTCCGGACTTCTTGTTCATGAACTACGGCTATGAGATGGCCGGCGAGCGAGGACCCGACCTGGCGCCGGAGGACGAACCCCACAGACTCGCCATCCAGCTCTACCATCGTGTGGTCCGGAGGGTCGACCTGCGCGGTCGCGACGTGCTGGAGGTGGGATCGGGGCGCGGCGGCGGAGCGTGGTATCTGTGGCGCTATCATGGCCCGCACCGGATGGTGGGGCTGGACTTCGCCGCGCGCGCTGTCGCCCTGGCGCGGGCGGCGGCCGCCTCAGGGCCGACGTTCGTGGCGGCGGCGGATGCCGAGGCTATCCCGTTTCGGGAGGCTTCATTCGACGCAGTGGTCAACGTAGAGTCTTCGGCCTGCTATCCTTCCATGGCGCGACTCCTCGCGGAGGTCCGCCGCGTGCTCAAGACAGGCGGCCACCTGCTGTTCGCAGACTTCCGGACCGATCGGTCCATCGCTACCCTGCGGACCGAACTGGCCGGATCCGGGATGGCGCTGCTGGCTGCCGATGACATCACCCGGGCGGTGCTGGCGGCACTCGGTCTCGACAGTGACCTTCGGGACGCCCTGATCCGGGCCACTGTGCC
>DASUAH010000179.1:0-18796 GCA_035763885.1 Gemmatimonadales bacterium | reverse complement strand
CGTGCCTACCTTGAGCGCCCGGCCGATGCTGTCGGGTCCAGCAGAGGTGTTGCGGTAGGGGGTAACGCCGTTTCGGGAAATGACCTGCAGCGCCTTTACCTGGGCAAGCTCGGTAATGAGCGCCTCGGTCAGGCCGTCCGTGAGATAGCGGAGGGAGTCCGATCCACCCCGATTCTGGAAGTAGAGCACCGCGACTCGCCTCGGGTCGGGCCCCTCGCCCGCAGCCGCGTCCGTCGGGCCGTGGAGCTGCCGCCACACTGCCACCGCCCCCGCGATGGCGATGACCAGCGCGACGCCGACCCCCCCCAGGGCCCACACGCGTCGTCTCGGCTTTGCCCGCGGGCGCGGAAGCTCGGCGGTGGGCACCGGGCGCGCGCCGGTACGCAGCGAGATCCGCTCCAGCTCCGCGGTCCGCAGCGCCTCGGCGAACTCCGCCATCGTGGGGAATCGGTCGGCGGGAACCTTTTCCAAGGCCCGGCCGATCGTGGCCTCGATCGCTTCCGGGATGGACTGCCGGACGATGCGGAGACTGGGCACCCGCTCCAGCGAGTGCCGCGCCAGCACCGCCATCGGCGTCGGTCCCGTGAACGGCGGCGCCCCGGCGAGCAGCTCGTACAGCACGCATGCCAGACTGTACTGGTCGGTCCGTCCATCGATGTGCTCCCCGGTCGCCTGCTCCGGGCTCATGTAATGCGGCGTGCCGATCGCCATGCCGGTCTCGGTCAGCCGCTCTGCGCCCGCCACGCTCAGCGCCTTCGCGATGCCGAAGTCCGCGACGAGCGCGTGCCCCCCCGAGAGCATGATGTTCTCGGGCTTGATGTCCCGGTGCACCACCCCGTGGGAGTGGGCGTAGCCCAGCGCGTCCGCCGCTTCGGCGGCCAGGCGGACCGCTTCGCCGATCTCGAGTTGCTGCTCCCGGGTGAGCTTGTCGCGGAGCGACTCGCCCTCGACGAACGGCATGACGTAGAACAGCAGCCCGTCCGACTCGCCCGAGTCGTACAGCGGCAGGATGTGGGGATGCTGGAGCTGGGCAGCGACGCGGATCTCGCGCAGGAACCGGTCCGCCCCGATCGAGGCAGCCAGTTCCGGTCGCATCACCTTGATGGCGACCTGCCGGCCGTGCCGGAGGTCCTCGGCGATATAGACCGCGGCCATCCCGCCCCGGCCGATCTCCTTCGAGACCGCGTAGCGGTCCGTGAGCGTCAGGCGAAGGCGCTCGAGGGTATCGCCGACCAGCGCATCACTCAAGGAAGCGTCCCGGAAGGGGCATCTGCCCTAAAGGGGCATCTGCCCTACAATAATAGGGCGGCTCGCATCGCGCGCTATCGTGGGCCGGCGCCACGCCAGCCCGGCCCGCGCACCACACGGCCGGGTGTCGCGCCGGTGTGCTCCCCATCCTTGAGCACCTGCACGCCGTTGACGAACACGTGCGTCACCCCGGTCGCATACTGGTGGGGACGCTCGAACGTCGCATGGTCGGCGACCGTCGCCGGATCGAACACCACGAGGTCCGCGTAGTGGCCCGGCCGGAGCGCGCCGCGGCGCGCGATGCCGAGGTTCGTCGCCGGCAGCGTGGTGAGCCGGCGGATCGCCTCTTCGAGGGGGATCACCTTCTGGTCGCGGACGTACCGGCCGAGCAGGCGCGCAAAATTGCCGTACGCACGCGGGTGGGGGTTCGACTGGAGGAACAGACCCTCGGGGGCCGGCGCCCCCTCGTCCGACCCGAAGCTGACCCAGGGGAGCGCGATCTCCTTGCGGATGTTCTCCTCGGACATGAGGAAATACACCGTTCCCACCCGGCTGCCGTCGCGCACCACGAGATCCATCGCGGTCTCCTCCGGCCCCGTGCCGCGCAGCTTCGCGACCTCGGCCAGCGTCTTCCCGGTGTAGGGCTTGAGCGAGTCGGCCTTGAACTGCACCAGGATCATGCGGTTCGGCCCCGCGGCGGCGTAGAAGTTCTCCCACGCGTCGGTCCGCTGGTTCATCTCCCGCTTGACCCGCGCCCGGATCGCCGGGTCGCGCAGCCGCCCGGCCCACCTGAGGTAGCCGCCTTCCTGCACCCACGGCGGCATCGCGGCGTCGAGGCCGGTCGCACCGGCCGGGTAGGTGTAGACATCGGCCGTGATATGGAGCCCGGCGGCGCGCGCAGCGTTCACCCGCTGGATGACCCGGTCCATCTTGGGCCAGTTCGGCTCGCCCCCCGCCTTGAGGTGGTAGATCTCGGCCCGGATCCCGGCGTCGCGCGCGATGGTGAGCAGCTCGTCCACCGCCTCCAGCAGCCGGTTGCCCTCGCTCCGCATGTGGGAGATGTACATCCCGTCGTACTCCGCGGCGACTTTCGCGAGCGCGATCAGCTCGTCGGTCCCGGCGTAGAACGCGGGTGCGTAGATGAGCGAGGAGCCCACGCCGAGCGCACCATCCTCCATGGCCCGGCGCACCAGCCCCTGCATGCGGGCGAGCTCCTCCGCCGTCGGCGGGCGGTTCTCGTAGCCGAGCTCGTGGATCCGGACCGTCGTGGCGCCCACGAAGGACGCGACGTTGGGGCTTACGCCCCGCGCCACGAGATGGTCGAGGTACTCGGCGAGCGTGGTCCAGCTGACGTCGTACTTGATGTCGCCCTGCAGCGCGACCATCTCTTTCTTCATCGAGTCGGTGAGCGGGCCCATCGATTGCCCTTCGCCGAACACCTCGAGCGTGACCCCCTGGCGGATGTCGCTCTGCGCCCGCCCGTCCTCCAGCAGCGTCTCGGTCGCCCAGCTCAACATGTTGATGAAGCCGGGGGCCACGGCGAGACCGCCGGCCTCGATCTCGGCGCGACCGCGGCCCGCCACCCGGGGGCCCACGGCGGCGATGGAGTCGCCCTGCACGGCCACGTCACCGCGGAAGGGGGCGGCCCCGCTCCCGTCGTATACCAGGGCGTCGCGGATGACCAGGTCGTATGTGGCATCTCCCCGACACCCGCCCGCGAGCAGTAGCGAAATCACCACGGCCCGGCTGCAACGGCGCGCTCTCTGGCGCATACTGTCCCCGGTGTGTAGGATGAGCTTCGGACCCCGAGAACAATGACCCGGCGCGGGCGCGAGGGCCAGCATGGCGATCAGGGAGTCGATCCTGCCCGAGTTCGACCACGAGATGGCCACGACGCGGCTGTTGCTCGAGCGGGTCCCGGGGGACAAGGCCGGCTGGAAGCCACACCCCAAGTCCATGAGCCTGGGGGAGCTGAGCTCTCACCTCGCCGACATCCCTCATTGGGTGCCGTGGACGCTCGAGGCGGACTCGTTCGACATCGCCCCGCCGGGCGCCGAGCCCTACCGGACCCCGCCGTTTGCCTCCCGCGACGAGGTCTTGCGCCGGTTCGACGCGAACGTGGGCAAGGCCCGGGCGTCCCTCTCGGGCACGGACGATGCGTCGTTCATGGTCCCCTGGTCGTTGAAACACGGCGGGAATGTTGCATTCACGTTGCCGCGGGTGGCCGTGGTGCGCACCTTCCTGCTGAATCACATGATCCACCACCGCGGGCAGCTCACCGTCTATCTGCGGCTCCAGGGTGTCCCGTTGCCGAGCATCTACGGCCCGACGGCCGACCAGGCGGGGTAGCGCGGTGAACCGACGCGGTCGCTGGGAGAAGCCATGGTCGATTCAGGGATGACCGGGCCCCGGGCCCTGCCCGCGCTGGCGTTGCTGGCACTGGGATGCAGCGGCGGCTCGCTCGACAGCGGCTGGATCGGGGTGCCGTGGAAATCGACCTCCGCCGCGCCCAAGTTCGCCGACAGCGCCACGACCACCGCCCTGGCGACGGCACCGGCTCCGCGCGCGCCGGCCGCGCCCGGCGCGACGCCCACCAAGGCCAAGCGGGGCACGACCCCGCAGGCGGGGCCGGCGGCCACCCCGGCTCCGGCGGGCGCGCTCGCGCCCGGCCCCGCGCCGGAGGTGTCGGCGAGCCGGCTCCAGACCGCGCTGATTCGGCTCCGCGATCTCGAGGGCCGCCACCACCGCCTGACCGGGAGCTACTCCGGCCACCCCTCCCGGCTCGGCCTGTCCACGGAACCCGGCGTCGAGCTCCGCGTGGTCTGGGCCTCGCCGTGGGGGTGGGCGGCGCTCGCCCGCGACTCGGCCAACTCGCTCCCCGCCTGTGCGATCTTCGTCGGTACGGTGCCGTCCTCCCAGTCGGTGGACGGCCGAATCGGCAGCGCCCGCCCCGGCTCGCCCGTCTGCACCGCCGAGGGTGAGTTCCCTCCGCGGATGCTGAACCAGGTGCTCACGCTGGCGGAGGATCCGCCATCAGCGGACGAGGCCGTGGTCGGACTCATGCGGGCCGACCTGATGAACCTGGCGACCGCCCAGCGCAAGTACCGGGGGGTGCAGGGCGTCTATGCTCGGAACACCAAGGTGCTGGCGGTGCAGTACCTCTGGAATTCCGGCGTCTCGCTCCGGATCCTTTCCGCCAACAGCTCGGGATGGTCGGGCGAAGCGACCTACGACCAGTTGCCCGGGAAGAGCTGCGTGATCTTCGGCGGGAAGGTGATCGATCCACCGGCCACCGAGGCCGGAGGCCGCGTGCCCACCCGGGAGGGCGTCGTCGAGTGTGACCGGTAGGCGGGCCTACCCGCCCGTCAACGCCTGCCCGGTTCCGCCGTACCGAACGGCGGTCATTTCCGCGAGAATGGCGAGGGCGGTCTCCGCCGGCTGCCGTCCGCCGAGATCCAGACCGATCGGTCCTCTCAGCCGACCCACCTGCTCGTTCGTGAGGCCCGCGGCCCGCAGCCGTTCCCGCCGCGCCGCCTGCGTCTTCTTCGACCCGATCGCGCCGACGTAGGCGGCCGGCGCGCGGAGAGCGATCTCCAGCGCCGGCTCGTCGAACTTGGGATCGTGGCTGAGGATGCAGACGTAGGTGGCCGCATCGATCCCGGTGCGCGCGAACGCCTCCTCGGGCCACGCGACGATGAGCTCGTCCGCGCTGGGGAACCGCTCGCGGGAGACGAACGCCTCCCGTCCGTCCGCCACCACCGTGCGGTAGCCCAGGGCCTTCGCCAGGGGGACCAGCGCCGCCGCGATGTGCACCCCACCGAAGATCACCAGCGTTGGCCGCCGGGGAAACACCTCCAGAAACACCCGGGTCGGGGCGCGCGGGCCCGGCAGTTCCAGCGTGGTGCTCGCCTCGCGTGCGAGGGCGCGGCGCGCGGCGTCGCGCACGCTGTCGCGGTCAACCCCCGGGGGCAGTGCGCCGGTCTCAGTCCCGTCGTCTCGGAACACGAGCGCCGCGCCCGTCCCCTCGCCCTCTACGACGGTCGCCACGACCACGCCGCCAGGGCTGCGGGCGGCCTCGAGTACCTCGGGCCTGACCCGCGGCTCCACGAAGACGCGGATGGTGCCGCCGCACGCGAGCCCGACTTCCCACGCCCGCTCGTCGCTCACCCCGAAGGTGACCAGTTTCGGCGAGCCGCGCGCGATCGCCTCCGCGATCTCCATGGCGGTGGCGCTCTCCACGCACCCGCCGGACACCGACCCTGCGATCCGGCCCTCCGGCGTGGCGAGGAGAGACGAGCCCTCGGGCCGCGGTGCGGAGCCCCACACGCTGGTCACGACGGCGCGTCCGACCGGGCCGCCGGTGCTCGACAATCGTTCGTAGTCCTCGAGGAGATCGCGCATGGCGCTGAAGGCAGTGAGCAGTAAGACAGTGAGCAGTGAGCAGTGAGCAGTGAGCAGTGAACAGCAAGTCGCACCCAAGAAAATAACGCCGGCCGCGGTCCCGCTCACTGCTTACTGCTCACTGGTCACCGCTCACCGCTCACTGCTCACCCCCTACCCATCGCGCCCAGCCGCCCCGCCAGCTCCTCCAGGCTGGCCACGTTCGCGCACGGCACCAGCGCATCCACGTACGGCAGCGCGGCGCGGAGCCCGACCGTGGCCGGCTCGAAGCCCGGCCGGCTCGCGAGCGGGTCCAGCCAGAGCAGACGGTGGCAGGCCCGGCGAAGCGCGGCCATCTCACGCGCGAGCAGCTCCGGGTCGCCGCGCTCCCAGCCGTCCGAGACGATCAGCACGATCGCCCCGCTCCGGATGGTCCGCCGCACCCACCGGCGGTTGAGCGTGCGGAGGCTCTCGCCGATGCGGGTGCCGCCGCTCCAGTCCACCACGCGCCCGGCCACGCGCCGGAGCGCCGCGTCCGGGCTCCGCACCCGGAGCTCACGGGTGATCCGGGTCAGCCGGGTGCCGAACACGAACACCTCGACCGGGGCGCCGGTGCGTTGCAGCGCATGGGCGAACCGCAGGAGGAACCGGCTGTAGCGCTCCATCGAGCCGCTGATGTCGCAGATCAGCACGATCGGGCGGGCGCGGGTGGTGCGCCGGAGCCACCGCCAGTCGAGCGGCTCGCCCCCCGTGCCCAGCGCCCGGCGCAGCATGCTCCTCGCCGCGGGACGGTGACCCCGCCGGGCCACCCGGGCCCGGCGCGCCGGCCGGCTGGGCACCCGCGGCCGCAGTGCCTCCACCATGGCCTGCGCGTCCCGCGCCTCGTCGGACGTGAGCGCGGCGAAATCGGCCGTGCGGATCCGCTCGCGCTCGCTCGGACCCTGGAGGGCGAGCGGAGTGACCAGCTCGATCGGCTCGCCGCCCGCCTCGCCCTGGCGCCCGGCCTGGGTCGTCGCCGGCGGCTCCCCCTGCCGGGGGCGCGGCAGCTGCCGCGCGATCCCGGTGGTATCACCCCGCCGCCGCCAGAACAGCTCGAACGCGGCATCGTAGATGGCACGCTCCTCGCGGCGCTGCACGAAGACTGCGCGACCTGCCGCTCTGACGTCCGCTTTTCGGTCCAATCCCAGCAGCAGCGCTGCGCGTAGAAAGAGACGGGTCTGCGCGGGATCGACCCCCAGGCCCGCCCGGTGCAGGAGCCGGCCGAACCACACCACGTTGTCGGCCAGGGTGCCGGGCTCGTGGGACGGGTTCTCCGGCGCCCGCGGCCGGTCCGACTCAGCGGACACCGGGTATCACCTCAGGCCGGGAATGAGCAGGTCGGCGACGATGCGGATCAGTTGCTCGGCGGTGCTGTTCGATCTGGACGGCGTGCTGGTGGATTCTACCGGCCACGTCGAACGGCAGTGGCGCGAATGGGCCGCGAAGCGGGGTCTGGAGGCGGACCGCTTCGTCCGGGTCTGTCACGGGCGGCGCGCGCTGGAGACCATCCGGCTGGCCGCTCCCGAGCTCGACGCCGAGGCCGAAGTCGCCCGGTTCGCGGAGTTCGTGGTGGAGGATGGCCGGAGCCTGCAGCCGCTTCCCGGGGCCCGGGAGCTGCTGGAGCGCCTCCCTGCCGGCCTGTGGGCCGTGATCACGTCGAGCGTCCGGGCGAGCGCCGTGCGGCGGCTTCGCGAGGCGGGGCTGCGCGTGCCTGCGGTCCTGATCGCCGCGGAGGACGTGGTTCACGGGAAGCCGCACCCCGAGGGATACCTGCTCGCGGCTGAACGCCTCGACGTCCCGGCCGCGGGCTGCGTGGTCATCGAGGACGCTCCGGCGGGTATCGAAGCGGCGCAGCGCGCCGGCATGCGGACACTGGCGCTGGCCGGCACCCACGCCGCGCCCGAGCTTCACGCCGCCGATCTCGTCATCGCCCGCCTGCCGGCCGCCGTGTCGCGCCCGATCGACGAGGCCGTCGAGCTGCTGGTGCCGTCACTTGCCGGCTGCTCCTAGCGCCCGCGCCTCGTCCAGCGTGGTCCGCGCCCCCCCAGCCCGCATTGCGCTCACGTCTTCCTGATACTTGAGGAGCACGCCGAGGGTCTGCTCCACCTGCGCGGCGTCCAGTCGGGTGGCGCCGAGCGCGGTGAGCGCCGCGGCCCAGTCCAGCGTCTCGGCGACGCCGGGCACCTTGGTGAGATCGGCGGACCTGAGCCGCTGCACGAAGGCGACTACCTCGCGCGCCAGCGCTTCCGGCACGTTCGGCATCCGCGCATGGAGGATCGCAAGCTCGCGCTCGTAGCTGGGGTAGTCGATCCAGTGGTAGAGGCAGCGCCGCTTGAGCGCGTCGTGCACCTCGCGGGTGCGGTTGCTGGTGAGCACCACATGCGGCGGCTGCTCCGCGTGCAGCGTTCCGATCTCCGGGATGGTGATCGCGAAGTCGGCCAGCACCTCCAGCAGGTAGGCCTCGAACTCCTCATCCGCGCGGTCCACCTCGTCGATCAGCAGCACGGCCGGCTGGTTCCGCGGCTCGATGGCGCGGAGCAGCGGCCGCCGGATCAGGAACTCCTCGCTGAAGATGTCGCGTGTCGCCGCTGACTTCGCCTCGCCGCGTGCCTCGAGCAGCCGGATCTCCAGCATCTGCCGCGGATAGTCCCACTCGTACACCGCGGTGCTCACGTCGATCCCCTCGTAGCACTGGAGACGGATCAGCTCGGTGTCGAGCGCGAGCGCGAGCGTGCGGCCGACCTCGGTCTTGCCCACCCCGGCCTCGCCCTCGAGCAGCAGTGGGCGGCCGAGGGCCAGCGAGAGATACAGCGCCGTCGCGAGGTCGCGGTCGGCGACGTACCCCTTCAATCCGAAGGCGCGCTGGAGGTCGTCGATGGAGGCGAAGCTCACCGTCACCCCTCGGGAGCACCCAGGTCCCGCGCATAGGCCGGAAACCGGAACCGCATGTCCCTGGTCAGCACGCCCCCGTGCCCCAGGTCGGCGAGGCGCTCGGCGGTGAGCTCCTCGCCGGTGAGAAGCCGGGGCAGCACCAGATCGGCCGCCGTGGCAAGGCTGAACATGCCGCAGCTCGGGAGGCCGAGGAGCTGCGTGCGCCCGAGCCGCGCGAGCCAGATCATCGAGCCGGGGTGGGCCGGCACGCCGCGCCGCACCACCGCGCCGCCCCGCGCCTCCAGCGCCATCCAGAAGGGCGACAGCGGGTCTCCCGCGGACACGCCGCCCACCAGCACCACGGCGAGGCCCCGCCGGCCCACCACCTCGTCGAGCGCGGCCCCGATCGCCGCCGCCGCCGGCTCCGGATCGTCGTCGGGCACCACGGTGGTGCCGCCGAACCGGGAGCCGAGCGCGTCGAGCTTGCTCCGCGCGCCGGCCTCGAACCGCGCGAGCGCCTCGGGCGACATCGCTTCCACCGCGATCGCCGCGACCTCGTGGGCCCGGTAGGGCCACACCTCGACGACGGGCCCTTCCTCCCGGGCGATCCGCACCCCGGCGGCGACGGCGGCGGCCGGCACCAGGTGCGGCGCCACCTTCACCGAGCAGACCACCTGCCCGCCCGGCACCGCCTGGCCGTCGAACAGGGTGAACACCTCGAGCGGGTCGATCGCGTTGATCCGGCGGAGGGACTCGGTGCGCACGTGGAGCACGCCGTCCCGGCTGGCGGCGAGATCGAGGCGGCTCTGTCGCGGCGCCCGCGGCTCCACCCCCCCGCCGGCGACGGCGAGTGCGAGCCGGCGGGCGGCTTCGTCTTCGTGCACGTCGTCCGGGTCCGGCCAGGCGAGGCGCGCCGGGCGAGCGAGATCGCCGGCCTTCGCGGCGGCGACCACCCGGGTCGCCGTTGCGGCGTCGAACCGGACACCCTTCGCGAGGGCTCCGGACGGCAGCTTCAGCGGCGCGAGCAGCACCGCGCCCTCGAGCTGGGCCGGGGCGATGCGGGCGAGCTCATCGACTGTAACCCGTGCGGTTCGCACCCCCGGTCACCGTCTACCGCTGAGCGCCTGCGCTCACCGCGTCCGCCTGGACCCGCCGGGCGAAGTCGGTCCAGAACTGCTCGGTCAGCTTTCTCGAGGTGCCCTCGAGCAGGCGCGCACCCACGCTCGCGACCGTGCCGCTGACGTCGCTCTCGGCGGTCCAGTTGAGCCGCACGCGTCCCGGGCCCGGCTCCTCGATGCGCACGGTCGCCGTCACGTCCACATTCGATCCGGGTGCCTTGCCGCGCGCCCGCATCGTCGCGCGCTCCGGCTCCACGATGTCGAGCAGCTCCACGTTGAGCGTGAACTTGAGCTTGATGGCGCCGACCCCGAAGGCGGAGATCACCTTGAAGTGGGTCGCGTCGATCGACTCGACCGATTCCACCCCGGGGGCGGACCCGGCCACGAACTGCGGATCCAGGAGCCGGCGCCAGACCTGCTCCCGCGTGGCGGCGATCTCCGGAGCCCCCGAGAACTGCAGCTTCATGACGAGCTTCCTTCGAGCTGGACGAGATCGGCCGGCGTGTCCACGTCGGGGTTCCGGCCCGGGACTTCGACAATCGCGGGGTGCACCCCACGCGCGCCCAGCGCCGGACCGAGCCCCTGGTCGCCGGCGAGCCGGGCCGCGATCGGCCAGACCGCGCGATCCACGAGGGCGGGGTGTCCCGGCGCATCCGGCTCCTCGGCGTAGCGCGGTCGGACGTAGGGCGATCCCGCGCGCCAGGCCGAAACCAGGGCCTTCACGACGTCGGGCCGCACGCGGGGCTGGTCGCCCAGAAAGATCACGGCGGCCGCCGGGCCGCCGCGAGCGTGCACGTCATCGAGCCAGCGGGCCGCGCAGGCCAGCGAATCGCCCAGCCCGGACGCCGGGTCGGGGTTCGTGACCGGCTCCAGCCCGGCGTCCCGCGCCAGCGCAGCCAGCGCCGGCCGGTCGGCCGCGACGACGACGCAGCCGCGCGCCGGCGCTCCGGCCCGCAGGGCCGAGCGAACGGCGCCGAGCGTGTGCGCGAGCAGCGGGCGCCCGCCGAGCGGCGCGAGCAGCTTGTCACCCCCGAACCGCTCGCCCCTGCCCGCGGCCAGCACGACCGCGTAGACGGTGCCCCGGTCGTCTGACCGTCCGGCCGTCCGACCGTCTGACCGTCCTATTTCGCCCGCTCCAGCGCCGTCCGGAGCGCGTTGCGCACCGCCACGCCCACCAGGTGCCGCCGGTACTCGGCCGGCGCGTGGATGTCGCCGTTGATCTCCAGGCCGTCGGCGGCCTGGGCCGCCACCCGCTGGATCGCCTCCGGCTCGCCCCTGGTGTTGACGAGCTGTTCCGCCGCCCCGACCATCGGCGCCACGGCGCCGAGTCCGGTGAGCGCCACCACCGCGTGGCTCACCGTCTTGCGGGTGCGCGCGACCACCGCCACCGCGGCGACGATCGCGTAGCCCGAGGCCGCCTGCTCGAACGAGGCGTACGCCGTGCCCGCCCCCCGGGGCAGCGGCGGGAGCACGATGTCCATGAGCAGCTCGTCCGGCTCGAGCGCGGTCTCGAACGGCCCCTTGAAGAACCCGCGCGCCGGCACCGAGCGCCTGCCCCGCTTCGACCGGAGATTGAAGGTGGCATCCAGGGCCACCATCACCGCCGGCATGTCCGCGGCGGGGTCGGCGTGGGCCAGGCCCCCGCCGATGGTGCCGCGGTTCCGCACCTGCACGTCGCCGATCGAGTGCGTCACCTCCGCGATGATGGGAAACCGCTCCCGCAGAAGCTCGGACTCGAGCAGGTCGCGGTACGGCGTGGCGGCACCGATGCGCGCCCCGCGGCGGTGCTCGGTCACGCCCTTGAGCTCCGGCAGGTGCCCGATGTCGACCAGCCGGGGCGGCTGCGCCAGGCGGAATCGCATCATGGGCAGCAGGCTGTGGCCGCCGGCGAGGACCTTGGTCCCGTCCTGCGTCGCGAGCACCGCGAGCGCCTCGCGCAGCGACCCCGCGCGCACGTACTCGAAGGTGGCGGGAATCACTGGAGGCCTCCCTTCGCCTGCTGGATGGCGGCCCAGACCCGGGCCGGCGTCAGCGGCTTGTCGATGTGCCGGATCCCGAGCGGCGCGAGCGCATCGCACACCGCGCTCACCAGCACCGCGGCGGCGGGGATCGTACCCGCCTCGCCGGTGCCCTTGACGCCGAGCGGGTTCACCGGTGTCGGCGTCACGGTGAATGCGGTCTCGAGGCGAGGCATCTGACTCGCTCTGGGTACGGCGTAGTCCATCATGGTCCCGGAGAGAAGCTGGCCGTCCTCATCGTAGACCACCATCTCCTGCAGCGCCTCGCCCAGACCCTGGATGACCCCACCGTGGATCTGCCCCTGGACGATCATGGGGTTGATGTGCGGGCCGCAGTCGTCCACGCAGACGTAGCGCAGGATCTTCACCTCACCCGTGTCGGGGTTCACCTCGACCGTGCAGACGTGGGTCCCGAACGGGTACACGAAGTTGCTGGGATCGAAGAACGCCGCGGCCTCGAGCCCGGGCTCCACGCCGGCCGGCATGTTCCAGGCGAGGTTGGCCATCGTCGCCACCTCGGCGAAGCTCTTCCCCTCGCCGGGGGAGCCGCGGACGACGAACTTCCCGTCCCGGAACTCGACGTCGGCCTCGTTGGCCTCCATGAGATGGGCCGCGATCTTCTTCGCTTTCTCCTTCACCCGCTGCGCGGCGACCTTGACCGCGGACCCGCATACCGCCGTGGTGCGGCTGCCGTACGTCCCCCAGCCCTGCGGGGTGGTCTCGGTATCGCCCGCCACGATCTCCACGTTCTCCACCGGATACCCGAACTCGTCCGCCACGATCTGGGCGAAGGTCGTCTCCTCGCCCTGTCCGTGCGGCTTCCCGCCGATGTAGACCCGCACCATCCCGGTGGGGTAGACCCGGACGATCGCCGAGTCGTACTGCCCTCCGCCCAGCCCCACGGCGCCGGCCACCTGGGATGGTCCCGAGCCGCAGATCTCGACGTACGAGACCAGTCCCACACCGAGGTAGCGGCCCTGCTTCCGGGCCTCGGCCTGCTCCTGCCGGAACCGCTTCAGGTCGAACAGCGAGAGGGCCTTGTCGAGCGCGCCCTCGTAATTGCCCGAGTCGTACGTGATGCCGGTCGCGACGGTGTAGGGAAACTTGTCCCTGGGGATGAAGTTCTTCCGCCTCACGTCCACCGGGTCCATGCCGATCTCGCGCGCGAACAGGTCCACCAGGCGCTCGAGCAGGTAGGTCGCCTCGGGGCGGCCGGCGCCGCGATAGGCGTCGACCGGCGTGGCCGTCGTGTACACGCCGTGGACGGTGCCGTGGATGTTCGGGATCGTGTACGGTCCGGAGTAGATCAGCCCGTGGAGGATCGTCGGGATCCCGGGCCCACAGGTCGAGGCGTACGCGCCGAGGCCCGCGTAGATGGTGGTCCGGAGCCCCGTGATCTTCCCGTCCCGCGTACCGCACATCTCGACGTGCTCGACGTGATCGCGGCCGTGAATCGTCGCCTTGTAGTTCTCCGAACGGTCCTCGGCCCACTTCACCGGGCGGCCCAGGTCCATCGCCGCGAGCCCGACCAGCGCTTCGTCGGCGTAGACCGGGATCTTGCTTCCGAAACCGCCTCCCACCTCGGGCGCGATGACCCGGACCCGGTGCTCGGGCAGCTTCAGCATCACCGAACAGACGAACCGGTGGATGTGCGGATTCTGGCTCGTCGCCCACAGCGTGAGCTGCCCGGTGCCGCGGTTGTAGCTCGCCACCGCCGCGCGCGCCTCCATGGCCGTGGGTGCGAGGCGGTTCTGGAGGATGCGCTGCCGGACCTTGACCTCCGCCTCGTTGAACGCCTTTTCGGCGTCCCCACCGGCCACCACCCAGGTGAACGCGACGTTGTTCGGCACCTCGGCGTGCACTTGAGGCGCGCCCGCCTTCGCCATCTTCTCGGGATCGACCCCGGCCTTCAGTGGATCGTAGTCCACCTCGATCAGGTCGAGCGCGTCGCGCGCGGCCGCGCGGGACTCCGCCACCACCATCGCCACCCCGTCGCCGACGTAGCGGACGCGGTCGTACGCGAGCTGCGGGTGGGGCGGGGTCTTGAGATCGCAGTTCGGCACGTTCCAGGCGCAGGGGACGGGGACCAGGCGGTCCTTGACGTCCGCCCCGGTGTACACCGCCAGCACGCCCGGCGCCGCCTTCGCCGCCGAGACGTCGATGCGGGTGATCCTGGCGTGCGCGTACGGGCTCCGGAGGATCGCGGCGTACGTGAGCCCGGGCAGCTTGACGTCGTCCGTGTACGTGGCCATGCCGGTGATGAGCCGCGGATCCTCGCGGCGCTTGATGCCGGAGCCGAAGAGGGTCGTTGCCATGGGATCCTCCTCAGACGCCGGCGCCGGCCGGCTGGCCGGCGGGCCGTGCGGCCTGCGTGGGCGGGGGTGCCGGAGCGGGCGCCGGCGCGGCCTTGCTCGCGCGCATCGCCTCCGCCGCCGCCCGGACCGAGGCGACGATGTTCTGGTACCCGGTACAGCGGCACATGTTGCCCTCGATTCCGTGGCGGATCTCGTCCTCGCTCGGATCGGGGTTGGCGCTCAGCAGGTCGATGGCCGCCATGATCATGCCCGGGGTGCAGAACCCGCACTGGAGCCCGTGCTTCTCCCAGAACGCGGCCTGCACCGGGTGCAGCCGGTCGGCGCTGCCGATGCCTTCGATGGTGGTGATCTGCTGACCCTCGGCCTGCACTGCGAGCACGGTGCAGCTCTTCACCGCGCGGCCGTCGATCAGCACGGTGCACGCGCCGCACTGGCTCGTGTCGCAGCCGATGTGGGTGCCGGTAAGATTGAGATCGTCGCGGAGCACGTGCACCAGCAGCGCGCGCGGCTCGACCGCCACGGTGTGGGACGATCCGTTGATGGTGAGGGTGACCGGGCGCTTCATGCGGCCGTCTCCTTGGACGGTGGGCGAGAATGGAGCGGAGAAGGACTAGGCTACGCCCCGCTCACGGGGCGGTCAAGGCTCCGCGTGCCGCACGCGCCCCCGCCCCCGCGTGGCGCACGTGCCCCCGCCCCCGCGCCTTGACCGCCCGGACGGCGATGTTTAACCTGCTAGGCCCTCCGCATTTCTATGCGCTTTGGGGTGTAGCTCAACAGGCAGAGCGCCCGGCTGTTAACCGGGAGGTTGCTGGTTCGATTCCAGCCGCCCCAGTACCCCCTCACTCCAGCTTCTCGTACGCCCCCACGGTCAGGAACTCCGGCATCTCCTCGGCCGACACCAGCGCGTCGAGGAGCGCGGCAGCGGCGTCCAGCCGGGCCGGATCGGGGTGGCTCGGGCGGAGGCTCGCCAGCTCCGCTGCCAGCACGTCCCGCACGCGAGCCACCGTCACGGCCGATCCCTCGGCCGTCGTCACCCGATGGCGGATCCATTGCCAGAGCTGCGCCCGCGCGATCTCCGCGGTCGCCGCGTCCTCCATCAGGTTGTTGATCGCCACTGCGCCGGAGCCGCCCAGCCACGCCGCGAGGTACTGCAGCCCGACACTCACGTTCCCGCGCACGCCGGCGTCGGTGACGCGCCCGCCCGGCACGCCAAGGTTCAGCAGCTCGGCCTGGCCGATCGGCGGGCCCGCGGGAACCCGGTCCTTCTGGTGGGGACGCGGGCCCAGCGCCCGATCGAAGACCTCCTGGACCACGGGCACGAGGTCCGGGTGGGCCACCCAGGCACCGTCGAACCCGTCGGCCGCCTCCCGCGCCTTGTCCTCCCGTACCCGGGCCAGCGCGGTCTCGTTCACCGCCGGGTCCTTGCGGCTGGGAATGAACGCCGCCATCCCGCCGATGGCGTGGGCCCCGCGCCGGTGGCAGGTGCGGACCAGGAGCCCGGTGTAGGCCCGCATGAACGGCACCGCCATCGTCACCTGGGCCCGGTCCGGCAGGACGAATTCCGGCCGGTCGCGGAAGCTCTTGATGATGCTGAACAGGTAGTCCCACCGGCCCGCGTTGAGCCCCGCGGCATGGGCGCGCAGCTCGTACAGGATCTCGTCCATCTCGAACGCCGCCAGGACGGTCTCGATCAGCACCGTCGCGCGCACGGTGCCCCGGGGGATGCCGAGCGCCTCCTGGGCGAACGCGAAGACCTCGTTCCAGAGGCGCGCCTCGAGATAACTCTCGAGCTTCGGCAGGTAGACGTACGGGCCGCTGCCGCGCCGGAGCAGCTCCCGCGCGTTGTGGAAGAAGTAGAGGCCGAAGTCCACCAGGCTCGCCGAGACCGCCGCTCCGTCCAGCCGCAGGTGCTTCTCGGCGAGGTGCCAGCCGCGAGGCCGGACCACCAGGGTCGCGAGCCCCTCGCCGAGCCGGTATCGCCTGCCATCCGGGCTCGCGTACTCCAGCGTGCGCCGCACCGCGTCCATGCAGTTGATCTGCCCCGCGACCACGTTGGTCCACGGCGGCGAGAGTGCATCCTCGAAGTCGGCCATGAAGACCTTCGCCCCCGAGTTGAGCGCGTTGATCATCATCTTCCGCTCGACCGGCCCGGTGATCTCCACCCGGCGGTCGGTGAGGTCGGCCGGCGACGGGGCCACCCGCCAGTCCGACTCGCGCACGGCGGCGGTCTCCGGCGGGAAATCGGGCAGCACGCCGGCGCGCATGCGCCGCTGCACCGCGCGGCGCCGCTCCAGCAGCTCCCGGCGGCGCGGCTCGAACTCGCGGACGAGATCGGCCAGAAAGTGCAGCGCGTCGGGTGTGCAGACCCGAGCGAGGCCGGGGAGCGGCGGGCCGGTGATGGTGAGGGACATGCGGCTGTTCGCTGCAGGCTATGGGCTGATCGCGGCCCCGCGGCCGTTAGATGAGGGACGCCTCCAGACCTATTATTGCACGACGCGAGCAATTAGCGAATAGCACAGCGGACGGCCAACATGCGACTCGCCGTTCTCGGCCTCGGCGCCATGGGCGCGCCGATCGCGCGCAATCTCGTCCACGCCGGCTTCGATGTGGCGGTCTGGAACCGTACCGCGGAGCGGGCGCGGGAGGTGCCGGGCGCGCGGGCGGCGCGCAGCCCAGCGGCCGCCTGCGAGGGGGTGGACGTCGCCCTCACGATGCTCGCCGACGACGCGGCGGTGGAGCAGGTCATCTTCGGTCGCGACGGTGTGCTGGGGGCGCTGCCGCGCGGCTCCTGCCACGTGGGGATGAGCACGATCTCCACGGCGCTCTCGCGCCGGCTCGCGGACGCCCACGCGCAGGCGGGCCAGGGGTTCGTGGCCGCGCCGGTGTTCGGTCGCCCGGAGGCCGCGGCGGCGCGGCTCCTGTGGATCGTAGCCGGCGGAGCCAGGGCGGATCTCGACCGCTGCGAGCCGGTGTTCGCCGCCATCGGGCAGGGGACCTTCCGCTTTGCCGACGCGCCGCGGGCGAGTCTCGCGAAGCTGCTGGGCAACTTCCTCATCGCGGCGAACGTCGAGATCCTGGGCGAGGCGCTGGTGGCCGCGGAGAAGGCGGGGCTCGAGCCCGCGCGGCTGCTCGAGGTGCTCACCCGCACGCTGTTCGGGTCGCCGGTCGTGGAGCGCTACGGGCGGCTCGTCGCGGACACGGCGTTCGAGCCTGCCGGATTCCGCCTCTCACTGGGCCTCAAGGACGTAGAGCTCGCGCTCCGGGCGGCGGACGAGCTGGGCGCACCGCTGCCGGTGGCCGCGCTGCTTCGCGAGCGGTTCCTCGCGGCCCTGGCGGCCGGACGGGAGCACTACGACTGGGCGGGGATCGCCTCGGTGATCCGGGAGGACGCTGGATTGCCGCCGGTCAGATCGCGCACGCCGTGAGCGCGCCGCCTGCACCCGCACTGCTCACCGCTCACTGCTCACCGCTCACCAGCCCCACGATCTCCTCCGGCCGCTCCAGCCAGAAGTCCGGATCCGCGTGCTCCAGGTGCTCCCGCCCGAACGGGCCCCAGAGCACCGCCGCGGTCAGCACGCCCGCCGCCCTGCCCGACCGCATATCGTGGATGCTGTCCCCCACGTACACGGTCGTCCCGGGGCTCGCGCCGAGCAGCCGCACGGCGCGCTCGACCGGCTCGGGGTGCGGCTTGGGATTCTCTACGTGGTCGGCGCAGACCAGCACGTCGATCAAGCGCTCGAGCCCTGCCACCCGGAGACCCCGGAGCGCACCCTGCTCATTCTTGCTGGTGACGAGCCCGGTGCGCGCGCCCCGCGCCTTCACCAGGACCAGCGCCTCGAGCACGCCGGGGTAGATCCGCACCATCCGGTCGTGGTGCGCCAGGTTGTACTCGCGGTAGGTCGCGACCAGCGCGTCGAGCTGTTCCGGGTTGTCCTTCCACTCGGCGAACTGCGCGGTGAGCGGCGTACCGACCCCGCGGAGCCACTCGTCGTCGCTCCGGGGAGGCAGGCCGTGAGCGGCGAGGGTGTGGTGGTAGCTGTCGAGGATGAGACGTACCGAGTCGATCAGGGTGCCGTCGAGATCGAACAGCAGCGTGCGGATGTCCGGCATCGGGGGAACGTAGCGACGCCGCCGAACAAAATCACTCCGGTGAGCCGGGCCTGCAGCGTGTCGGGTGGCGCGGTCGGTTCCGGTAGCCGCCCGAGGCACGCCAGCAGCTCGCGATCGGGCAGAGCCGCGAGGCGCCGCACGTAGACGCTCTCGCCTGCGGTGTGTCCCCCGGCCGCGAACCGGACGGCCCGCTGTACCGCCGGGAGCAGCGCGCTGTCGCGCCGCCGGGCGGCCGCCGCGGCCAGGGCGTCGAGCCGCGCGAGGAGCCGTCGGGAGGCCGGTGCGGGGCGGGGTGCATCCCAGCACGACCGGCGGAGCACTCGCACCCGGGCCCGCACCGCGGCCCCGATCTGCCGCATCGCCGCCGTCACCGGGTCGCGAGCGCACGCTGCGGGAGCCGGCTCGTCGGCTCCGGCCTCCTGTGCGGCCGCGAGCCGCCGGGCGATGAGCTCGGGATCCTCGCTCCACTCCTGCCCGTCCCACCACAGCACATGTGCCGCGAGCGCGGGCGCACCGGGCCCCGGCCAGGCGTGTAGCGTGAAGCCGGCGAGGATGCCGCACGGCGCGGCCGGTGTCACGGCCACTCCGTGGCGGGCGGGGCCGTTCCCCAGTGCCGCCGCGACGTCGGCCCGCCAGCGCCAGAGTGCCCGGCCCCCATCGCCCAGCCCGACGCGCGCGGGAAGGCGTCCCTTGACGG
>DASUAH010000178.1:0-5471 GCA_035763885.1 Gemmatimonadales bacterium | reverse complement strand
ATTCAGCCTTCCACGCCGCCAGCGCGCCGACCGCCGATCCCCGCCCGGTCGAGCACCCATTCGAGCGGACACACGCGCGTGAAGCTCGACTGGAACAGGTTGAGTCCCACGAAAGCGGTGAACCACAGCCAGTAGGGGCTCACCCAATGGGCCAGCGCGAGCGACACGAGAATGAACGCTCCGGCAAAGCGCCGGATCAGATGTTCACGGTTCACAAGAGCTCCTCCGAATTGAAGGCGTACACTTTGAGTCCTTCCGCGGGCCCGCGACTGTCCCGCAGCTCGCGCAGCGCCCGCACCAAGCCCTCGCCGTCGGCACGCGCCGCCACGGTGAAGTACAGCGTGGTCGAGCCGGGGAACGCCCGGGTGCCGAGCTTCCGGCCGGTCCGGCCCTTGCCGAGCACGTTGGGAATCTCGGTGTAGCCGGGCAGCCCGCGCGTCTCGAGCAGCCGCTCGACGTCAGCCGCGCGGTCCGCGTCCACGAAGATCAAGAGCGCGGTCATCGGTGCGCCTCGTAGTAGAGAAGCGGAATGGCGATGAGGGTGAGCGCGGTGGCCACGATTGCCCCGCTGATGAGCGCGATGCCGAGCCCCTGGAAGATCGGGTCGGCCACCATCACGAGGCCCCCGATCACCACGGCCGCCGCCGTGAGCACGATGGGCCGCGCGCGCACCAGCCCCGACGCAATCACTGCGTCCACGAGTGACTCCCCGCGGTCCAACCCCAGCTCCACGAAATCCACCAGCAGGATCGAGTTGCGGACGATGATCCCCGCCAGCGCGATCATCCCGATCATTGAGGTCGCGGTGAAGAACGCCCCCGTCAGCGCGTGCGCCGGCAGGATGCCCACGAGCGTGAGGGGGATCGGCGCCATGATGACGAGCGGCGTCTTGAACGACTGGGACCACGCGACCACGAGGAGATAGATCAGGCCCAGCACGGCGGCGAACGCGACGCCGAGGTCGCGGAACACCTCGTAGGTGATGCGCCATTCCCCGTCCCACGCGAGCAGCGGCCGCTCAGTGAGTGTGGGCGAGCCCGCCCAGTGGATCGGCAGACCGCGGTCGATGCGCGCCAGCGAATCGCCCATGGCGAGCATCGCGTACACCGGGCTCTCGAGCCGGCCGGCCACATCACCCGTCACGTACACCACGGACCGCAGGTTCTTGTGGAAGATCGGCGTGGGCGCGGGCCCGCTGTCGAGCGCGGCCAGCGTGCCGAGCCGCCGCACGCCCGAGCGCGTGGCGACGGGTAGCGCCGCGAGCTCGCCCACCGAGCCGCGCGCTTCGGGCGCCAGATCAAGCCGGATCGGCACGACTTCCGCCGCCCGGTCGTCGTGCAGCAGCCCAGCGGTGGCGCCGCCCATCGCCGCCGCGATGCCCTGGGCCACGTCGCTCGGGCTCGTGCCCGCGCCCGCCGCTTCCGCCTCCGCCACCGCCGCCCGCACTTCGGCGTGCGGCGCCTCCACCGACCAGTCCACATCCACCACGCCCGCGGTGCGCCGGAATACGGAGCGGACGCTGTCGGCCGCGGCGATCTGCGCGGCGTAGTCGGGGCCGTAAATCTCCGCCGTGAGCGTCGCCTGGACCGGCGGCCCCGGCGGGATCTCCGCGAGCTTCACGGCGGCGCCGTACCGGCGCGCCAGCGAGTCAACCACGGGACGGAGCCGCAACGCCACCGCGTGGCTCTGCTCCGAGCGCTCGTGCTTGGGCCGGAGGTTCACCTGCACGTCGGCCACGCTGGGCCCGCGCCGCAGGAAGTAGTGCCGCACCAGCCCGTTGAAGTTGAACGGCGCCGGCACGCCGACGTAGGTCTCGACGTCCTGCACGGCGCGGTCGCGCGCCACGGCGAGCGCCAGCGCCTGCGCCACCTCCGCGGTGCGCTCGAGTGTGGTGCCCTGCGGCATGTCGACGATGAGCTGGAATTCGCTCTTGTTGTCGAACGGCAGCATCTTCACCGTGACGAGCTTGAGCGGGACGAGCGCGGACGATAGGACGAGCAGGCCGGCGAGCGTCCCGTACACCCCGATGCGGCGGCGGCGGTCGGCGAGGAGACCCGTGAGTAGCCGGCGGTACCAGCGCGCCAGCCAGCCGCCGGTCGCGGCGGGATCCCTGGAGGCCCCGGTCGCCGGCTGAGCCGCGGGAGTCGCGTGCGGCCGCACCAGCCGCAGCGCGAGATACGGTGTCACGATGAACGCGACGCCGAGCGAGAACAGCATCGCCACCGACGCGCCCACGGGAATCGGCCGCATGTAGGGTCCCATCAACCCCGAGACGAACGCCATCGGCAGGATCGCCGCGATCACCGTGAGGGTGGCGAGGATGGTGGGATTGCCGACCTCGTCCACCGCCACCACCGCGGCCTCGCGCGGCGCCCGCTCGCCCAGCCCCAGATGGCGGGCGATGTTCTCGACCACGACGATCGCGTCGTCCACCAAGATTCCGATCGCGAACACCAGCGCGAACAGCGTGATCCGGTTCAGTGTGTAGCCATACAGCCGGTACACGAGCAGCGTCAGGGCCAGAGTGACGGGGATCGCGACCAGGACCACCCCCGCCTCGCGCCAGCCGAGTGCGAGCCACACCAGCGCCACCACGCCCAGGGTCGCGATCAGGATGTGGAGCAGCAGCTCGCGCGCCTTCTCGCTCGCGGTCGCGCCGTAGTTCCGCGTCACGGTGAGGCGCACGTCCGTGGCGAGCAGGCGGCCGCGCAGATCGCCCACGCGGCGGAGCGCGCGATCGGCGATCGTCGCGGCGTTGGTCCCCGGCCGCTTGGCGATCGCGATGGTGACGGCCGGCTCGAACGTGCCCCCTGCCAGGAAGCCGACGTACTGCGTCGGCTCCGCCGGGCCGTCGGTCACTCGCGCCACGTCTCGCAGGCGCACCGCCCGGCCACCGCTCACGCCGACCACGACCTCCTGGACGTCCTCGGCGTCGCGCAGCAGCCGGCCCACCCGCACGGGCACGGTGCGGTTCGCGGCGACGATGCTGCCGGCCGGGGCCTCCGCGTTCGCCGCGACCAGCGCCCCGAGCAGCATTCCGGCGGAGAGTCCCCGCGCCGCGAGCGCCTGAGGGTCGAGCGTCACCGCGACCTCGCGCGGCGCGCCTCCCGTCACCCACACCTCCGCGACATCGGGGATCCGCTTCAGCTCGCCCGCGAGCTCGGCCGCCTGCTGACGCAGCAGGTAGCCGTCCCCGGCGTCACTGCCGCCCGAGAGGGTCAGCGTGAGGATCGGCACCTCGGCGATGCCGTGCAGCTTCACGAGCGGCGGCGTCGCGCCCGGCGGCATGCGGTCCATGTTCGCGAGCAGCTTGCCGTAGAGCCGGGTGAGCGCAGTCTCGGGATCGGTACCGACCTTGAAGCGCGCGGTCACGAGCGCCCCGTCGGGGTAGGACGCGCTGTAGACATACTCGATTCCCGGGATCTCCCACAGCGCGCGCTCGAGCGGCTCCGCCAGCCGGCGCTCCACCTCCCGCGGCGTCGCGCCCGGCAACCCCGCCGCCACGTCGATCATGGGCACGCGGATCTGCGGCTCCTCCTCGCGCGGCGTGATGAGCATGGCGCCGATGCCCGCGACGAGCGCGGCGCCCACGAGGAGTGGCGTAAGTTTCGAGTCGAGAAAGCGCTGCGCCAGCGCGCCCGAGGGCCCGGTCTTCACGGGACGAACCGATCACCCGGTTCGAGGCCGCTCAGCACTTCCACGCGCGCCGTGCCTTTCGGACCGGCCACCGGCCGTCCCAGCCGGACCCAGCGCATCACCACTTGGTCGCCGGAGAGAACCCGCACACCGGTGAGCTGGCCGCGCCGCACCACGGCGCTCGCCGGCACCGCGACGCCGGTGTGCACTCCCGCCGGCACGAGCCCGGTGAGGGCGACCCCGGTGGGCCAATCGGGCGGCACGATCACGCGCACCTCGACGGTGCGGGTGGCCGGATCCGCGGAGCGGGCCACGACGCGGATCGGGGCGGCGACCGATCGGCCGTCCAGATCCGCGACCTGGAGCGTGTCCCGCGGCTGGAGCCGGGCGGCGAGGTCGGCCGGCACGGCGAACAGGCCGTCGCGCGGGCCGCGGTCCTCCACCACCACGAGCGGCGCTCCCGGCACGGCCAGGTCCCCCGGATCGACGCTGCGGCTCGCCACCACGCCCTCGAACGGCGCGGTGAGCGCGGCGTAGCTCTCGGCGGTCGCGGCGTCGCGCAACGCGGCGTCGGCCGTGGCGAGCTGCGCCTCGGCCTGGGCGAGCGCCAGGTGGGCGCCGTCCCGCTGCACCTGCGCCACCGCGTCGTGCGCGAGCAGCGTGTCCATGCGGTCGGCCTGGCGCGCCGCCTCGTCGCGGGCCGCCTGCGCCGCCGAGCGACCGGCTGCCGCCCGAGCCCGGGCCGCTGCGACGTCCTCGGTGCCGAGCTCGACGAGCAGCTGCCCGGCGCGCACCGCCGTCCCGGCCTCCACCGGAACGCGGCCGACGCGCGCCGTGAGCCGGGTGGCGAGCTCGGCGCGCCGCCGCGCGACCACCGAGCCCGCCACCGGGACGAGGGTCGTGAGCGTGTCGGCGCGGATGGCGAGCGTCGCCGGCGGGGCCGCCGTTGGGGTAGTGGCAGCCGCATCGCCGCGGCCGCAACCGGCCGCGCCGAGCGCGAGCGCCGTGAGAATCAGAAGACGGTGGCTCATTGGTCGAGTGCTCCGTTCGCGAAGTCGTAGGCGCCGCGCATCACGAGCACGTCGTGGCGTGCGGCGAGCAGGTCGAGTTGGGCGTTGGTGAGCGCGGCTTGGATGTCCAGGACTTCGGTAATCGGCGCGGCGCCGGTGCGATAGCGCAGCTCCCCCTGGGCGAGGGCTTCGGTGGCCTCGCCCAGCGCATCCGTGGCGACGGCGAGGCCGCGCAGCGCGGCGGCATGGAGCCGCGCCGCCCGGCCGATCTCGAGCCCTGCCGCGCGCTCGGCCGCCTCGCGGCGCGCGGCGGCCGCATCCCGCTCGGCGCGCGCCCGGGCCACCGCGCCCACGCCGGCGAGCCCCACGAACGGCCGCCACACGAGTCCGACGCCGACGGTCCAGTCGCCGCTCCCCGCGCCGAACGGCGCCCGCCGGCTGTGCTCCGCAAGACTGCCGAACGCGGCGAGGGAGGGCAGGTTCTGCGCCCAGGCGCGGTGGACGCCGAGCGCGGCGGCCCGCTCGCCAAGCGCGAGCGCCTGGATATCGGCGCGGGCGGCCGTGCCGGCCGCCGCCGGCAGCGTTTCGTCCAGCGGTGCGTCGCGCAGCACGTCGCTGAGCGTGAGGGGTGTCGTGTCGGGGAGCGCGAGCAGCGCCCGCACGGTGCCGCGGGCGTTCTCCGCTTCCGCCGCGGCGGCGAGGCGCCGCGCTTCGAGCGCCGCCGCGCGCAGCCGGGCGAGACGGGCGTCCAAGCCCGAGACGAGGCCCTGGCCGTGCATCGCTTCCGCCCGCTCCGCCTGGGCGCGGGCGGCGGCGATGCCGGTG
>DASUAH010000177.1:0-3105 GCA_035763885.1 Gemmatimonadales bacterium | reverse complement strand
ACGTTCCACCTGCACTCGGACGCCTGCTACGGCGGCTACGCCGCCGCCGACACCTGGAGCGCCGACGGCACCCGGCGGCGCGCCGACGCGATTCGGGCCGCGACCGCGAGCGACTGGCCCACCGAGGAGTGGGTGCAGTCGATCGTCGCGCTCGGCTGGACCGACTCCGTCAGCATCGACCCGCACAAGCTCGGTTACGTCCCCTACCCCGCGGGCGCGATCCTCCTCCGCGACCGGCGCGCGCGCCAACTGGTGGCGGTCGATCCGCCCTATCTCGCCCCCGCCGACCAGGCCGACGCGGCCGACGAGCGCGTTCTCGGGCGGTACATCTTCGAGGGGTCCAAGCCCGGCGCGGCCGCCGCCGCGGTCTGGCTCAGTCACAAGGTGCTCCCGCTGGACGAGCGGGGCTACGGCTATCTGATCGAGCAGACCGTGCTCGGGGCCCGCCGGCTGCACGCGGCGCTGCGGACGGCCGCGCTGGACCCGTTCCGGGTCGTCCTGCTGCCCGAGCCGGACATCAACATCGTCAACTATGTCGTCACCCATCCGGCGCTCGCCACGCTCGAGATGCTCAACCGGTTCAACGAGCGCGTCTACCTCGAGCTCAGCCTCAGCCGCACCGGAGCGGCGCCCGAGTACATCGTGACCCGCACGCGCTTTCAGAGTCCGATGTACGACGGCGCGGTGGCGGAACTGCTCGCGGAGGCAGGCGTGGCCCACGAGGCGTGGCGCGCGAGCGGCGCCGCCGGGCTCGTGGTGCTGCGATCCACCGTAATGGATCCGTTTCTCATCGCGCCGCCGCCCGCGCCGGACCACGTCGCCGGCTACGTTGCCGCGCTGAGGCGGGCGTGTGAAGCAGTAAGCAGGGAGCAGTGAGCAGTGAGCAGTGAGTAGGAGGCGCCGCGGATTACGGTAGCTCCCTGCTTACTGCTCACTGCTTACTTCTCACTGCTTACTTCTCACTGCTTACTGCTCCCTGCTCACTGCTCACCGCCGCCCGCAGCTCCGCCTCCACTCCCGCCGCTTGGCAGATCCGCAGCACCGTCTCGCCGATCTTGTTGTTCGGCGTGGAGGCCCCGGCCGTCAGCCCGAGCGTGCGCACCCCGCGCAGCCAGCCGGACTCGGTCTGTTCCTGCTTGCTGCCGACCGGTTGGTGGCGGATCGTGCCCGTCCCCGCATCGATGCAGTCGGCATCCTCGATGTGGTAGCCCCGCACGCCCTTGTGCCGGACCAGCGCGGCGAGATGGCAGGTGTTGCTCGAGTTGTAGCCGCCCACCACGACCATGAGATCGAGCGGCTCTTCGAGGAGCCGCACCACCGCGTCCTGCCGCTCCTGGGTCGCGGAGCAGATCGTGTCGAAGGTACGGAAGTGGTCGGCGACCGCGGCCTCGCCGTAGCGCCGGATCATGCTCCTCCGGAACTCCTCGGCGATCGCGAGCGACTCGCCCGAGAGCATCGTCGTCTGGTTGGCGAGCCCCACCCGGACGAGGTCGCGCTCGAAGTCGAAGCCCTCCGACACCGCCGTGGCTAACCGCGCCGCCAGCGTCGCCATGTCGCCCCGCCCCTCGATGAAATCGCAGACCATGCGCGCCTCGGCCATGTTCAGCACGACCAGGTAGCGCCCCTGCGGGTACTTGGTCACCTGGCTGGCGGTGGCCTTGGTCTCCTCGTGCCAGTGCTTCCCGTGGATGATCGCGGTGTAGCCGTCGCGCGCGTAGGCGTCCACCCGTTTCCACACGTTGAGCACCGACCCGCAGGTCGTGTCAACCATCACGCATCCCACCGCGCGAAGCCGCTCGAAATCGCGGATCGTGACCCCGAAGGCCGGCATGATCACCACGTCGTCCGGCGCCAGTGCCCGGAAGTCGAACTCCCCGTCGGGCCCGTGGCCGAGGAATTCGACCCCCATGTGGCGGAGCTTGGTGTTGACGTGGGGGTTGTGGATGATCTCGCCGGCGAGGAAAAGACGCCGATCGGGGAACTGGACCCGGGCTTCGTAGGCGTACTCCACGGCGCGATCCACGCCGTAGCAGAAGCCGAACTCCCGCGCGAGGCGGAACGAGAGCGGTCCGACCGTGAGCCGGTAGTCGGCCGCACGCAGCGCGTCCACCACGTTGCTGTGATAGTCGCTCGCGAGCTGGGACTCGATTGCGCCCTTGAGGCCGAAGCCCTTGCGGAAGTAGGTGGACTCCATCGGCGAAAGTTACACCGTCCGCGCGCCGCTCACGGCGGGGGTGTGCACTCCGCCCCGCCCCGGTGCACCGGTACCCCGTCCAGGCGCCCGCGAACGGTCACCCGGCCGGTGACGCCCACCGCCTGCGCGACGACGGCGAAACGGGCGGCGAGCCGGCCCGCCGGGGCCGGCTCCACCGTGACGGTCCCCGAGTCGCCCTGGTACCCCGCCACCGACGTGCGCGCCAGCAGCCGCAGCCCGACCGCCGACCAGGGGGGCGGGGGCGGAGTGCTGTCGGGCCGGGCCACGGGATAGACCCCCGGGACCACGGAGTCGGTGGGATGCAGTGCGATGCCGATCCCCGTGTCGCCCCGGGTCCCGGTGATCTCGACGAAGCGCTCCCCGGGACACCACAGCGCCGTCGCCGGGGCGCTCATCGCGCCGCTGTCGGCCCCGCGCCAGCTCACCTCGATCCGGCCGTGGGGTCCCGAGCCGGACGCGGGTCCGCAGCCGACCAGCCCGAGCAACAGCACCACGCCCCTGGCCGTCCGGCCGTCCGCCCGTCTCACCGCGGCGCCCCGGCCACGATGTCGAACCGCAGCGTCGCGTCGTCCGGCGACAATGCGCGGCTCAACTGGAAGCGGAGCGCGCCGTTGAAGATCGAGAGCCCGGCGCCGGCGCCCACGAGCACGCGCCCCTCGAACAGGTCCCCCGCGGCGCTCGCGCGCCCCGCGTCGAGGAACACGACCGGCCGGATCCGCCCCGGGAGCGGCGCCACGTCGAGCTGCGCCGCCCAGAACGCCTGGCCCCGCATGGTGCCGTACTCGAACCCGCGCACCGTATTCACCCCGCCCGCGCGGAATTCCATCTGCCGGAGCACCGGCGACGTGGCGATCCCGCCCTTCGCACGGATGGTCACGCCCGAGCGGCGC
>DASUAH010000176.1:0-15049 GCA_035763885.1 Gemmatimonadales bacterium | reverse complement strand
GTGGGCGATCGAGCTGGCGCCGCACGGGATCCGGGTGGTCTCGATCCACCCGACCGGCGTGAACACGCCGATGAACGCCGGGCTCGCGGAGCTGGAGGGGCTCACGCCGCAGCAGGTCGCGGAGCGCTCCGCGGGCAACCTGCAGCCGGTGCCCTGGATCGAGCCGGAGGATGTGGCGGAGGCGGTGCTCTACCTCGCGTCGGACCGGGCGCGGTTCGTGACCGGGTCGCAGTTCGTGCTGGACGCCGGGCTGTTGAGCCGCTGATAGCCTAATGCGCGCTCCAGGGCCCACCCCCTCGGCCCGCCGGTCGTCGAACGCGGCTCAGCCGAGCGCCGCCTCCAGCCGGTCGATCAGCTCGGCCTGCGCCGGATTGAGCTTGACCCGCGCGGTGGCGGGGTCGAACCACGCGCAGCGGTCCACCTCGGGATAGCTGACCCAGCGACCCGAGCCCCGCGGCCACTCCGACCTGGCGGTGTTGCTGGTGACCTGCGCCGGATCGGCGTCGCCCTCGCACGCCCACGCGTGCACCACCTTGCCCGCCTTCTGCCGCACGCTGCCGAGGGGGAGGAACGGCTCCCGCGGCGTGATCCCGGTCTCCTCCTCGAACTCACGCCGCGCGGCGGCGAGCGGGTCCTCCCCGGCGTGCAGCAGCCCCTTCGGCATGGTCCACGCGCCGTCGTCCCGGCCCTGCCAGAACGGGCCGCCGGGATGGGCGAGGAACACCTCGAGCCCGCCGGGGGTCCGGCGGTAGAGCAGAAGCCCGGCGCTCTCAGTCGACCGTTTCGCCATCGACACCGCCGATCCGCGGCCCCACGTTTCCACTTCATCCGCGACGGAGCGACCTGCATGCGCGCCGAAGACCTGCGAGCCCTCCAGGCGCCGCTCAAGGAACAGTACCGGACCGAGCCGGGCCGCGCCCTCGTGACGCTGACCGCGTCGGGCCGGCTGGACGAGACCGCGATCAGCTGCCGGGTGGACACCGGCCGAGCGCTGGTGGCGGCGGGGCTCCACCCCGCGACCGGCGGCACGGGGCTCGAGGCCTGCTCCGGCGACATGCTGCTCCAGGCGCTCGTGGCATGCGCGGGGGTGACCCTGCGCGCGGTGGCGACGGCGCTCGCCCTCCCGGTGCGGGGCGGCGTGGTGCGCGCCGAGGGCGATCTCGACTTCCGCGGCACCCTCGGCGTGAGCAAGGAGGCGCCGGTCGGGTTCCGCGCGATCCGGCTCCGGTTCGAGCTGGAGGGCGACGCGACCCCGGAGCAGCTCGACACGCTAATCAGGCTGACCGAGCGCTACTGCGTAGTGCTGCAGACGCTGCGGGGCGCGCCGCCGGTCGGCGTCGAGGTCGCGGCTCGGCCGTAACGCATCAGGGCGAGCCGGTCAGACGTCGGCGGCCGGCTGCGCCGCCTCCGCCTCGGCCGCCAGGCGGCGCTCCATCTCCAGATCCATCTGCCGGCGCAGGTCGGCCAGATGCGCGGCATAGGTCTCGAGCGCGAGGTCCACCTCGGTCTCCGGCTGCCAGGGCGGCACCGCGATCGGCCGGCCCTCGACGTCCAGCGCCACGAACACGATCACGCAATGCCCGGTGCGCCGCGGCGTGCCGCTCCTCGGGTCGCGCGCGTACACGTCCACGGCGATGTCGAGGCTGGTACGGCCGGTGCGGATGACGAGGGCTCTCAGCTCCACCAGCTCGCCCACCCGGATCGGTGCGAGGAAGTGGAGCCCGCCCACGTAGACGGTCACGCAGTAGGTGCCGGTCCATCCCGCGGCGCAGGTGTAGCCCGCCTGGTCGATCCATTTCATCACGGCGCCGCCGTGCACGTTGCCGCCGAAGTTCACGTCGGTCGGCTCGGCGAGAAACCGCAGCGTGATCTCGCGCTGTCGTTCCACGTCCTCTCCTCGATCGGTACGTTAGCTGAGCTCCACCCGTCCCGCGGGGTGTCGAGCACCGCGACGAGCGCGGGACCCGGTCGCGGCACCACGGCGAGATCGAGCCCCAGCGCGCGCAGCATGGCCTCGACGCCGGGGCCGCTCAGGCCCGGCCCCGCAGTTTCGCCACCCACCAGCGCAGCCCGACGAAGAGGAAGCGCCAGTCGTGGAAGAACTCCGGCGGCTTTCCCTCGACGGCGTGACCCACGAACTGGAAGAGCCAGCCGACCGCGAACATCGCGAGCGGCATCGGCCAGAGCCCGGGCACCACCAGCGCCGCGAGCGCCAGCGGGATCGACAGCGCGATCAGCGGGATTCCGAGCGTGTGACAGAAGCGATTGACCGGGTGCCGATGACTCTGGGCATAGCGGGCAATCCATTCCTCCCAGGGCCGGCCGCCGAGCATGGTGGTCTCCTTACGGCTGATGGTCGCCGGCGGCGATCGGGGATGATCGCGCGCGGACTTCCTCCGAGGTCAGGCCGTACAGGGGCGGCGCGGGCACGTCCAGCATGCCCAGCATGAGGTAGATCTGGCCCCGATGGTGGGCCTCGTGCTCCACCATCGCGCGCAGCCACTTCCAGGTCGTGATGGCCGCGCCGGCCGGCGTGAGGCACTTCCGCGACAGCGCGTCGTCCGGCAGCGCGGCGAAGATCGCCCGCGACTCGGCGGCGAGGCGATCGAAGTACACGAGCACTGCCTCGTATCCGTCAGCCAGCTCGCGCCCGCAGCCCGGATACGCGCTCGGCCGCCCGGCCACGGTCTCGGCGTACATGTAGCGCTCGATCGTCGCGAGGTGCCGGACGAGATCGCCGAGCGTGAACTTGCCCGGCCGCCAGGTCCACTCGAGCCGGTCGGGAGGGATGCACGCGATGACGCGGCGGGTGCGGCCGCGCACGCTGTCCCAGTACTCGAGGACCCCGGGGATCCAGCGGATCTCCACGCTACCCTAGCAGGCCGGCGGCGGCCGGTCCCGGCGTGCGCGCCTCGTCGTACGCCCGGCCGATCAGATCCGAGAGGGTGGCATCGAGGTCGGCCGCCGCGCGCAGCCGGAAGTAGTGGCCGTACCCCAGGCGGCCGAACGATCCCACCCGGACCAGAGCGGGATGATCGGCGCGCCGGTGCAGCCACAGCCTGAGCTCGAGCCACTGGCGGCGGACCGCGACCCCGCCGAACCGGACCCGCGCCTGGAACACGATGCGGGTCTCGAAGATCACGCGGAGGACCGGGGGCTTGCCCGCGAAGTGGTCGGCGAGCCGCACTCGCGCACACGAATGCCACAGGTTGCGGGTTACGAACCGGTGGCCGCACCGGGGACACTTCCAGAGTGGCGAAGGCTTGCCGGGCATGCGGGACTCGCGGCGGGATGCTGCCCGAAGGTAGCTCGCGCAGCGGCTGCCCGCGAGGCGCCCACGCGGCCCACCCGCCGGAGCTCAGGCACCGGCCGAGTGGCCCGGTGCGGCGTCGGGCCGCTCTACCCAGCGCGCGGCCGCCCACTGGATGAGCGCGAGATAGGCGTAGCCGACCGCGAGCTTGACCGCCGTGCGGAGCACGATGAGCTCGCGCTCCTCGGCCAGTAGTCGGAGCGCCTGGCTGTGGGCAAGCGCCGGCACGCCGGCCACGACCCAGGACGGGTAGAGCGACTCGGTGCGCCCGCCGGGCACGGCCGGCGCGGCCTCGTCGGCGCCGCCGAGCGCGCGGATCGCGGCGGCGATGGCGAAGCCGAGCAGGGGCAGCAGCACCGCCAGGCGATAGAAGCCGCGCGTGCTCACCCGGGGGTCGCGATGACCGGCTGCCGCAGCCGCTGGACCAGTGCGTCCACGTGACGCTCGATGCGGTCGGGCTCCAGCAGCGAGAAGTGGCTGGTGTCCGGATCGACCACGATCGATTCCTCCTCGTACCGATCACCCAGGATCCGCTCGTCGAGGTTGCGCAACTGGAGCTCCCGGACCAGCCCGTGGTAGAGGGCGTTGTCCTCGAAGACGCAGCGGAGCCGCCGGCCCTGGCGGGTGGCGTCACGGTACCACTCGACGAACGGGGTGAGCGGGCCGGCCTCGAAGGGGCCGACGATCCCTCGGGCGAACGCCTGCAGGGGCTCGAACGTGCCGCGGAACTTGCGGGTGATCCGGACCAGGTAGTCGTGAACGTTGATCCAGTCGTCCACCGACTCGGCGGCCTGCCCGATCCCGCGCAGCGCAGCCAGCGTCTCCGCCTCGCCGCCGGCGCCGAGGCGCGAGAGGATGCGGGTGACGAAGCAGGTCTCGACCGCGAGGTTGCAGCCGAGGGAGAGGCAGCCGTCGAGCTGGACGGGACGGTCGCCGCCCGGGGCGGCCGCCAGTCGCAGGGCGAAGTCGCCGCCGGAGGAGAACCCCACCAGCACAACCATACGCGGCCGCAGCTGGACAACGATCGCGTGCAGCCATTCGCGGGTGAGCACGAGGTGGTCCTGGAGGGTGAGGCGGGGCCGCCGCCGGCGGTCCGGCTCGAACCCCACCATGGTCGGCGCCATCGCCCGGTGGCGAGTCGTCCGCAGGAAGGGGGCGAACTGCTCCGCATCGAGACCGCAGGCGGGGAGGCACGCCAGCAGCACGTCCGACGGGGCCCGGTTGTCGAGGTACTGCATCGTATCGCCGATCAAGCGGGGATCGAACGACGCCCGCTCCAGCCGGCGGCACACGTCCTCCGTGAGCCGATACGCTGCGCTCTCGAGCTCCCGTTCCAGCCGGAGGGAAACGGTGGCGCCGCTCGCGGTGCCCGACACGAGATCGAGCTGGCGGAGCACGGCCTCGACCGACTGCCAGCGGTCGGCCGGCCGCTTCTCCAGGCACCGCATTACCACGGCGGCGAGCGCCGGCGGTACCGTCGGCCGGACTCGCTCCAGCGGCTCGACCGGCCGGGTCAGGTGCGCCGCCGCGACCTGACGCGGGTCGCTGCCGGTGAACGGGGGCGCGCCGGTCAGCATCTCATAGGCGAGGAGGCCCGCGGCATAGATGTCGGCCCGGTGGTCGAGCTGGGGGTCGGCGGTCGCCTGCTCCGGCGCCATGTAGGCCGGCGTACCGAGCGCGAGTCCGGTCGCGGTGAGCGCGGAGCCGCCCCCGGCCGCCTGGAGCGCCTTCGCGATCCCGAAGTCAGCCACCTGCACGTGGGCTCCGAGGAAGAGCACGTTCTCCGGCTTGATGTCGCGATGGACGATGCCCTGGGCGTGGGCGTGCGCCAGGGCGTCGAGCACCTCGCGCAGGATGTGGACGGCGACGTCGATCGGGAGCTCCCCCTCGCGCCGGAGCCGGGCGCGCAGGGAATCCCCCGGCACGTAGGGCATCACGTAGTAGAGCAGCCCGCCGGCCTCACCCGATTCGAGCAGGCTCAGGATGTGGGGATGGACCAGGCGCGCCGCGATCTCGATCTCCCGGAGGAACCGCGCGGCGCCAAGCGACGCGGCCAGGTCGGGGTGGAGCACCTTGAGCGCGACCGACCGGCGATGGCGGAGATCCTCGGCGAGGAAGACCGTAGCCATGCCTCCGCGGCCCAGCTCGCGCTCGAGCCGGTACCGGTCCGCGAGGGCATCGCCGAATCGCTCGAGGTCGGAACCCATGGCACCCCGAACATAAGGCTCGGCGCGCCGGGGCGCCTCAGCCGCGGCGCTTGAAGAACTGGACGGCGCGTTCGTGCCGCTCCGCCGCGGCCCGCGTGAGAAAGGTGCCGAGGTTCCGGCGCTTGCCCGTCCTGGGGTCCTTCGTGCGGGAGTAGAGACGGTAGCGGCCGTCCTTGAGCTTGCGGATCATGGGTTCCCTCCTCGACGCCGGCTTCGGCCCGTCGGTCGATGTCAGCGCCGTCACCCGGTCCCTGCCGGGGCGCGGCGGCGCCAGAGCCAGGTCAGCAGCGCGACCAGGCATAGCGCTCCGGCGATAATAGCACTCGTGCGGCCGATCCACCGCTCCGCCAGACGCCAGCTCGCGCCGAGGAAGTATCCCACCAACACGAAGCCGACGGTCCAGACTACGGCGCCCAGCGCGTCGTACACCAGGAAGTGCCGGTAGGGCATGCGGGAGGCGCCGGCCACGAACGGCACGAGCGCGCGCGCGAAGCCGACGAACCGGCCGAAGAACACGGCCTTCGCCCCGTGGCGGGCAAAGAAGGCTTCTGCGCGGGCGAGACGCTCACGGCGGAGCCCGACGCGGGACCCATGGCTGAGCAGCCAGGCGCGCCCGAGACGGTGGCCCAGCCGGTAGCCGATGTTGTCGCCGATCGTGGCCCCGATGGCTGCGGCGGCCATGACCGCATCAAGCTCCAGCAGACCTCGGTGGGCGAGGAACCCGGATGCGAGCACCAGGCTCTCGCCGGGAACCAGAAGACCGGCAAGGGCGGCGCATTCGAGGGCCGCCGCCGCGAAGATGACGAGGTAGCTCCAGTGGCCGAGCCGGGCAATCAGATCGAGGAGATACTGCAGCGCGTCCCAACGCATCGCGGAGTCATCCACCGAGTGGCGCCTCGCCGGTGGCCGCGCCGTCGAGGGCGTTCATCAGAGGGACGACTCAGTATAGCAGCACGTCGCCGCGAAGCTGGCTCGGCGCTGACGAAGGCCACGGACCATCCGCGCCGAGATCGCGTCGGCGGGACGGCAGAGGGCGTCTTCGGTAGCAGGTGTGTGGATGTCCTGGCCGAACCCGACCGGCGGCCGCCAGAGCCAGAGGCCGGGTTCGGGCGGTCGTCAAGCGCCCGGCCGTTGAAGGCTGATCCCTCGCCGCGGCCGGCCAAGGTCGCTGGTGCGCAGGCTGCACGGCATCCGCGACTTCGTCATGCTCACGGGGCCGACTCTTCGCTGGTCTGCAAACGCCACGCTGATCACGTCGAGCCGGTCATAGCCCGGGTAGTGATCGCGGACATACTCGGCCACGCGGCGACAGGCGGCTGCCTGCTCCGTGGTCTCGAGCTCGCCCAGGCGCGAGTTGGTGAAGGTCACGATCAGCGACGTGCCGTTGACCACGTTGACCGCCACGGCGCGCGTGTCGAACTCGGCCGCGAGCCCCTGCTGCAGCGCCAGCAGGCCCTTCATGCCCTCGCACGCCGCCGAAGCCGTCGCGAGCGCGGCGACGAGGAGAAGAGAGACGAGGCGGTGCAGCACAGGATCTCGCGAACAAGTCTTAGCGGGGAGCCGCTCGCGCCGCGGCTGGCCGCACGAGCATTCCCCAAGCGGTCGAGACGGCGAGGCCGAACCAGAGGAGGTCCCAGCCGCTGAGCTGCCAGGTGAGCTCCTGCCACAGCCCCACGCTCGCGCGCACGGACGATACGTAGCGCGCGGTCAGCTTGGACCGCTCTGCCTCAGGCAGGGTGGCGACGTGCGCCCGCCCCGCCGCGATCATCCGATCCCAGAGCGCGTCGGGCAGCGTGTCGCTCTCGCCCAGCCCGTCGAGCGCCGCCTGAATGCTGTCGGGGAACCTGCGCGCCTGCCGGAGCTGCCAGGCCGCCGCCCGGGCCGCCGCGACGGAGTCCGCCCCAAGCTCGCGCTCGAACGCGGGACCGGCGACGAACTGCACGATGAGCAGCTTGCCGAAGGCCAGGCCGGCGGCGGCGAACAGCGCCGCGAACACGCCCATCCGCCGGCCCCGCTCGATCGTCGTGCGGGTCATCGCGACGCCGACCAGGCCGCCGATCGCCCACGCCACGTATCCGACCTCGTACTCGGTGATCCCCACGATGATGGCCCAGACCGCCCCGCCGAGCAGCGCCACGCCGCCCCCGGCGAGCAACGCCAGACTCCCGGTATCGGTCGCCCGCGCATCGGGGGCGCCGTCCCCCGGTTCCGCGGGCACTCGCAGGTCGGTCATCCGAGCCTCCTCGAGCGGTGTGGTCCCGGACTGCCGTGCTGTCGTTTGGATGGCTGAAATCTGGCCCGGGGTGGCGACGGCTCGCTAGGGGAAAAACGGGGGCGGGAAGCGCGGAAATGCGACAGAAAAGCCGGATTCGTGTCGCATCAACTGGCGCCGTCACCCGCTCAGACTTAGCTTCTCCCGGCCGGCCGGCCCCACCGGCGATCGCATGCGCAAGGACGCCTCACCCGCCGATCTCCCCCTCGTCTCCCGCGCCCGCGGCCACGGCGACCGCATCGCGATCGTGGACGGAGACGCCGGCTGCACCTACGCGGACCTGCTGGCCGGCTCCGCGCGCGTCGCCGGCACGCTCCTGGCCGGCCGGCGGGACCTGAATGAGGCCCGCGTCGCCTTCGTCACCCCCGCGGACTTCTCCTACGTGGCCACGCAGTGGGGGATCTGGCGGGCCGGCGGGATCGCCATCCCCCTCGCGACCAGCCATCCCCCCGCGGAATGGGAGTACGCCCTCCGCGACTCGGGCGCCGAGCTGGTCGTCACCGGCGACGGCTTCGCCGAGGCACTGCGCCCGGTGGCGCGCGCCGCCGGGATCCGGATGCTCACCACCGCGCAGATCCTGCAATGCCCGGCCCCGCCGGCGCTGCCCCGCGTCGCCCCCGACCGGCGCGCGATGATGGTGTACACCAGCGGCACCACCGGGCGCCCCAAGGGCGTGGTGACGACCCACGCGAACCTCGCCTCCCAGGTGACCTGCCTCATCGAGGCGTGGGGCTGGGTGCCGGACGATCGCATCCTCCTGGTGCTCCCGCTGCACCACGTGCACGGGATCGTGAACGTGCTCGCGTGCGCCCTCTGGGCCGGCGGGACCTGCGAGATGCTGCCCGCCTTCGACACCAATGCGGTGTGGGACCGGCTGGGCTACGGCCGGCTGACCCTCTTCATGGCGGTTCCGACCATCTACCGGAAGCTCATCGCGGCGTGGGAGGCGGCCCCGCCGGAGCGGCAGCGCACGTTGAGCGCCGGCTGCGCGCGGCTCCGGCTCATGGTGTCGGGCTCGGCGGCGCTCCCGGTGCAGACCCTCGAGCGCTGGCGGGCCATCACCGGACACACGCTGCTGGAGCGCTACGGCATGACCGAGATCGGCATGGCGCTCTCCAACCCGCTCGGGGGCGAGCGCCGGCCGGGGTTCGTCGGCACACCGCTGCCCGGCGTTGAACTACGTCTGGTGGACGAGAGCGGCCGCACCCTGCCGGCCGAAACGCCGGGCGAGATCGAGGTCCGGGGCGGCAACGTCTTCCTCGAGTACTGGGGCCGCCCCGGCGCCACCCGCGACGCGTTCCGCGACGGCTGGTTCCGCACCGGCGACGTCGCCGTCCTGGAAGACGGCGCCTACCGGATCCTCGGCCGCACCAGCATCGACATCATCAAGACCGGCGGCTACAAGGTCTCGGCGCTGGAGATCGAGGAGACCCTGCGGAATCACCCGGCGATCGGCGAGTGCGCGGTGGTGGGAGTGGCGGACCCGGAGTGGGGCGAGCGGGTCGCTGCGGCGGTGGAGCTCCGCGGCAAGGCGCCGCTCGACCTGGAGACGCTCAAGAGCTGGGCGAGGGAGCGGCTGGCCCCCTACAAGATCCCGCGCGCGCTCCGCATCGTCCCGGCGCTGCCGCGGAACGCGATGGGGAAGGTCACCAAGCCGGACGTGGCGGCGCTGTTTCGCGACGGCTAACCTGTCAGCGCTTCCGGCCCCGCAGCACCACGCTGTGGGCGCCGAACGAGCCGGCGACCTTCCGGGTCTCCGCGCTCGAGCTCCCCGCGAAATAGTCCAGGCGCGCCAGCACCTGGAGGTCGCAGAGACCGGCCGCCGCGAACTCCGCCAGATAGGTGTCGGCCGTCGTCGCGCCGACGACGCACTCGGCCCAGAGCTCCGGGTGCGACCGGCACGCCTCCGACGGGAGCGACTCGACCACGATGTCCGCGAGCTGGAGCCGCCCGCCGGGCCTGAGCACCCGGGCGACCTCGCGGATCGCCCGCGGCTTGTCGGGGACGAGGTTCAGCACGCCGTTGGTCGTCACCACGTCCACCGAGGCGTCGGGGAGCGGGATCTCCTCGGCGTCGCCGGCCAGCACCTCGAGGTTCGCCGCCCCCGCGCGGGCGGCGTTCGCGCCGAGCTTCTCCCGCATCGCCTCGGTCATGTCCAGCCCGATGACCCGCCCGCCGGCACCGACAAGGCGGCTCGCGATGAGCGCGTCGGTTCCCGATCCGGAGCCGATGTCGAGCACCACGTCCCCTGACCGGATGACTCCGGCGGCGAACGGGTAGCCCACGCCGGCGAACGACTCCAGCGCGGTCGGCGGGAGCAGGTCGAGCTGCTCCGCAGGATAGCCGACGAACTCGCAGGCCCGCCGACCGGTGGGGAAGTGGAACTCCCGCTCGGGCACGTTGGCGACCTCGGTATACATCCGGCGCACCGCGTCCAGAATGACCCCGCGCTGGTTCGACAGAATGGCGACCATCGATTCCTCCGCAATCACTCGTCGGCCGGTTCTCCGGCCGCTGGCGAGGTGAACTCGCTGATGAGCTGCCGCACCCGCTGCTCGAACGCCGGTTGGATTTCTTCCCGGCGCAGCTCGTCGAACTGCGCCTTGAGCCGCCGCTCGAACTCCGCCCGGGAGTAGCAGCTGCGGCAGATCTTCAGGTGACGCTCCACGTGCTCGTGTTCGGCGCCGTGCAGCTCGCCGTCGAGGTAGGTGGCGAGCAGCCGCAGCGCCTCCTCGCAGTTGATCGTCGTGGGGTTGCTCATGCGGTACCCGGCTTCCTGTCCTGCGCTGTGGGTCGGAGGCCCGCGTCGCACGCATGGGCCCAGAGGGCCCTCTGCAGGAGCGCGCGGCCGCGGGCGAGTCGCGATCGGACCGTTCCAACCGGGACGGCGAGCGTTTCGGAGACTGCCTGGTAGGAGAGGCCCTGGACGTCGGCCAACACCACCACCAGCCGGAACGGCTCCGGAAGGGCGTCGATCGCCCGGGTGAGGTCCTCCCGGACCAGCTTGTCCAGGAACTCCTGCTCGGGGCTGCTCCACCACAGGAGGAAGGGCTGGTGCAGCCGCTCGAAGAGCGAGAACTCCGCACCGCCCTCGTCCAGGGGTTCCTCCTCCGGCCGGCCGGCGTGCGCCCGGCGCTCGCTCAGGAACAGATTGGTGAGAATGCGGAAGATCCAGCCGCGGAACCGCTCGCGCTCTCGCAGGGATCCGAGGCCCAGCCACGCCCTGGCGATCGCATCGGCCACGAGGTCCTCGGCGTCGGCCCGGTTCCGGGTGAGGCGCAGCGCCGTGCTCACGAGATCCGGCAGCACGGCGAGGGTGGCGTGCTCGAACCAGAGGCGGTCGTCATCCGGGCTGGCGGACATCGCCTACGGGGTGCTCTGCCGTTGCCGCGGGTCGTCCGCCGGGTTCACGTAGGTCAGGCTCCAGGGCCCGGTGCCGTGCAGCTGGATCACCGTTTCGCCTTCGGCCTGGGCGAAGTGCCGCATGCCGGGCGCGAGCGCGGCAAAGGTCCCGACCGGCAGCGCGTTGAGGAGGGACGGATCGAACTTCTCTCCCATGCCGACCTTGAACGTTCCCTTGACGACGGTCACGTGCTCGACCGCGGGATGGTAGTGCGGGGGGATGCGGTACCCGTCGGGCACCCAGAGGCGCATGGTGAACGGTCCGGCCGCGGCGGGATTCCCCTCGAGCACGGCCAGCTTTGCTCCGGCCGGGAGAGAGGCGGGTGCCGGGCCGAAGGGGACCTGGTCCGGCAGGACGACGATGGCGTGTGGCTTCCCCGCGCTCGGGGCGCCCTGGGCGGTCGCGCTGCCGGCGACCAGGGTGAGGCTGAGAACAACGAGTGCGTGTCGCATGGTGGTCTCCTGAGAGCTGGCTTCGGGTGAGTCCTGCCGCCCAGCCCTTAAGATACCGACGCGGCCGCTCGGGATTAGTTCCCGGGCGACCGCGACCGCCGACCGACGGACCGGCGGCTAAGCCACCTCCGCGGCGATCCGCGCTCGAAGCTCCCCGTCGGGCAGGCGCCCGTAGCCCGCCTGCATGTTGTCGCGCAGGTGCGCCACCCTCGCCGTGGCGGGAATCGCGCAGGTGATGGCCGGGTGGGAGACGACGAACTTGAGCAGGAGCTGGGCCCAGCTCTCACAGTCGATCTCGGCGGCCCACGCCGGGAGCGGCCTCGTCCGCACGCGGCGGAACAGATCGCCGCCCGCGAACGGCCGGTTGGCGATCACCGCCACGCCGCGCTCGGCGGCCAGCGGGAGGAGGCGCCGCTCGGCCTCGCGCTCGCCCACGGAGTAATTGATCTGCACGAAGTCGACCGGCCGCGAGGCGATCAGCCTCGCCGCCGCCTCGGCGCCGCCGGCGGTGTAATGGGTCACCCCGACGTAGCGCACCCGGCCCTCGCGCTTCCAGTCCTGGAGCGTGTCAAGGTGCGTGCCGGCGTCGAGCAGGTTGTGCACCTGCATCAGGTCGATCGGTCGGGCCCGGAGCTTCCGCATCGAGGCTTCCATCTGCGCGATGCCGCTCGCCTTTCCCGAGGTCCACACCTTGGTGGCGATGAACAGCTTCGGGCGCAGTCCGAGCCTGGCGGCGATGTCGCCCACCACCTCCTCGGCGCTGCCGTACATCGGGGACGAGTCCACCAGCTTGCCACCCAGCTCCACGAACGCGCCGAGGACCTCCTCGAGCGGGGCGCGGTCGGCGGGAGACCGGCCGACATCGAAGGTCTGCCAGGTGCCGAGGCCGATCACGGGGATCGCCTCGCCGGACGAGGGGATGGGGCGGGTCAGGATCGGTGCGGCGCGTGGCGGCACCCGCGCCCAGGCACCGCCCGGGGCAGCGGCAGCCAGGGCCGCGACGCCGCTGCCGATGAGTCGCAGGGCGTCACGCCTGCCGATCTGGGTGCGGTCCGTCTCGCTCGTCTCTGTCATGTCGCCTCCCGACCCTGAAGCCGGTCACGAGCCACGCGAGAGCGGCGGGGATGCCGGCCAGCGCGACGGCGTCGAGCCCGGCCGAACGGATGGCCGCGATCAGCCAGGTGCTGGCCACGTCGTTGCCGCGATAGACCGTGGTGTCGATGAAGTTCTTGGCCTTGTACCGGCTCTCCGGGTCTACGGTGGTGTAGATCATCTCCCGCCCGGGCCGGGTCAGTGAGAACTCGCCGGCGCGATGAACGACCTGCACCATCGCCAGGAGGACCGCCGTGCGCCAGACACCGAGCCCCGCGAGACCCGAGAGGACGACGAGCGGCACCACCGACAGCGCGGTGCGCAGCCCGTAGCGTTGCACGATCTGCCGGGTCCCGAGCACCTGCATCGCCAGCGCGAGGCCGTTCACGCTGAGGTCCAGGGTCGCGAAGAACGCCGTTCGCCCGCCCGAATCGGGGAAGGTCCGTCCCACCAGGTCCACCAGCTCGACATAGAGCACGGTCGACACCGCGGTGTACCATATCACCAGCAGCGCGACACCGCGGAGGCTCGCGTGCTTGAGGGTCAGCGGAATGCCCGCCAGGATCGACCCGCCGATCGGCCGCGCGGCGGCCTGTGCCCTGGCGGGGTCGGCCCGCCGCAGGAGCACCATGCATGTGGCCGCGGCGGTGAGCAGCACGGCCGAGAGCGCCAGCAGGTAGGCGGTGCTCACCTGCCTCGCGAGCACCGCGGTCACGGCGGGGCCGGTGATCGCGCCCCCGGTTCCCCCGGCGGCGATGTAGCCGTACACGCGATGCGACTCCTCGGTGGAGAAGGAGTCGCTCACGTTGCTCCAGAAGAGCGAGACCACGAGGAGGTTGAATACGCTGAGCCAGATGAAAAAGCCGGCGGCGCTCACGGCAGTGATGCCGGCCGCGAAGACGGTGTAGAACGCCACCAGATTGGCGATGACGAAGCCGTACACGAGCGGCACGAGATACGCTCGGGGGACGCGCTTGACCACCCAGCCGAAGACCGGCACGGTGAGCAGCGTGAAGACGAACGTGCCGCTGAAGAGCCACTGCAGCCGGTCCACGCCGGTCCGTACCGCCATCTCGTCGCGCACCGGGCGGAGGATATAGTAGCTGCAGAGGAGCAGGAAAAAGGCGGCAAACGCGAGAGCGACCCGCTTCAGCTCACCGGCGCGCAGGCATCTAGCGAGCGCGCCCGTGATGGTCGCCACCATCGTGCAAGAGCAGCCGAGCTACATGAATGTCGGTCAGGAAAACTCCACCCCCATCGACCTTTACTACGAGGACCACGGCTCGGACACGCCCGTCGTGCTGATCCACGGGTGGCCGCTGAGCGGCGCGTCCTGGGAGAAGCAGGTCGCGGCCCTGCTGGCTGCGGGTCACCGGGTCATCACGCGAGCCCCGCCATTCCCGTCATGGCATGGCTCGCATGGAGGTCGCCTGGTCGCCGATTCGGTGGCGGAGCGATCCTCTGCCGCGCCCCAGTGGGCCCGACGAGTCCGAGCGCTCCGTGCGGCACCACGTGCTTCTGGAAGTGGCAGTGGAAGAGCCAGTTCCCGGCCCGTTCCGGCATCCAGGTGAGGGACATGGTGGCAAACTGCGACAGCCGCTCGGTCACGACCCAGCGTCCCGGCGCTCCCTGCCCGTACGCCGCGACCCGGGGGCCGTCGAGGGCGTCCACGCGAAAGTAGAAGCCGTGCAGGTGCATTGGATGCACGTCGTTCGCCGCGTTGATCACCCGCCAGCGCACCGTGTCGCCGACGGTCGCATGGAGCCGCTCAGTATGCGGCCACGACCGCCCGTTGATCGCGCGGACCGTGCGCTCGTTGACCGGAAACCCGAGGACGGGGTCGGCTGAATCGGTCGCCGCGAGGAGCACGAAGACCCGATCCCGGGGCGGGGCGGCCGCGCCGAGGGAGTCCACCACCACCGCGCCGGCGAGGAGCCCCCCAACGCGAAGCTGCCGGTGGAGCCGGGTGCTGGTCGTCGCGCGGTAGAGAAAGGTGCCCGGTGTCGCCGCCCTCACCTGAAGCTCGCGCCTCTCGCCGGGCGGAATCACCAGGGAATCGGCGGGGCCCGGGGCAGGGAAATGGAACGTCAGGGTGTCGCGCTCGAGTGAGTTACGCACCGACGCCCGGATCTCCGTTCCCTGGGGCACACGAATCAAGGGACCCGGTACCCGTGGCCGTACCCCCTGCTCGGCGAACGCCTCGATCTCGATTCCGGGAAGGGAGTCGCCGTCGGGGTGCCACATCGCGAGCCTGGCCTCGAGAGCGATCCGGAGCATGCCGGCACGAAGCACCCCCGCCGGCCGGGTGTTCGG
>DASUAH010000175.1:0-10072 GCA_035763885.1 Gemmatimonadales bacterium | reverse complement strand
TCGGTGACCGCGAGGCTATCCATGCCGAGCCTCTTCACGTGCGCCACCAGCTCGGGGAGCCGGTTGGCGCCGTCGAGGAGGGAGTACTCGCTGTGGGTGTGGAGGTGAACGAAGGCCATAGGGTACGGGGTGTGGGCTGTGAGCTATCAGCTATCAGCTATCAGCTATCAGCTATCAGCTGTGAGCTATGGGTCCGCGCGTGGCCGGTCATGGGTCGCGCCGAGCAATGGCGAGCGAAGCTCATGGCTGATAGCTGATAGCTCACAGCTCACAGCTCACCGCTCGCAGCTCACAGCTCACCGCCTACTCGAAATCTGGTTTCCAGCTCGTCCCATACCCGCTCGCTCGCCACCCCGCGGCTCTGCAGCAGCACGATGAGGTGATACAGCAGGTCGGCGGCTTCCGAGGCGAGGCGCGAGTCCTCCTCCCCCAGCGCGGCCACGACGACCTCGACCGCCTCTTCGCCGACCTTTTGCGCGATCCTGGCCGTTCCCCCATCCAGCAGGTGTACGGTGTACGAGTCCGGGGGTCGGTCTGCCGCACGCGCCTCCACCCGGGCCGCGAGACGGGCGAGCACGTGCCCGCCGTCATCCGCCGTGCGCGCCGACCCGCCGTCCGGCGTCACCACGGTGCTGAAGCAGGTGCGCTCGCCGGTGTGGCAGGCCGGGCCGATCTGCTCCACGCAGTACAGGATGGTGTCGCCGTCGCAATCCACCCGGATCTGCCGGACCCGCTGCTCGTGCCCGGAGGTCTCCCCCTTGCGCCAGAGGGCTTTCCGGGACCGGCTGAAGTAGTGGGCGAGGCCGCTGGAACGGGTGCGCCGGAGCGCCTCCTGGTCGGCGTAGGCCACCATGAGGACGTCTCCCGACCGGCTTTCCTGAGCGACGACTGGGACCAGTCCCTCGGCATCGAACTTGATGGTGGAAAGCCAGGCATCGTCGGGCACGGAGTCAAGCTACCGGGTGGTCCGACGATTGTCAAAACGCATTGTAACCCAATATCTTGCAGGCTACCTCCGCCCCTCAGACCCGCCGGAGCCGCCACCCGTGTCCGACCGAAACCTCGCGCACCTTCTGGTCCTTGCCGCGGCAGCTCTTGCAGCTTGCGGCGAGAGTACCGGTCCGAATCCTGGTCCGTCCCTGAACTGCGGGCAGATCCAGCCGACGAGCCTCTCGCCCGGCGGGTTCGCCATCACCGATCCGACCTCCCAGAGCGCGTGCGTGGCGGTGCCCGGCGCGCCGGCGGCCGGCGGGAGCGGGGCCGAGCACCTCTACCTCGCGGTGGCCACGGCCGGGGCCGAGGTGGAGGGCGGGATCACCGCAACCTATCAGATCACCGGCAGCTCGACGGCGGCAACGGCGGACCTGGGTGCGCTCCCGTCGCCGCTGGTGTCGGCGTTCCGCGGCCCGGCGACCGCCGCCCAGTTCCACCGGCTGCTTCGGGAGCGGGAGCGCGCCCTCTCGCAGGATCCAGTACACCGGCTGTTCGGCGCACGGGAAGGGCGAAGCCCGGCGCCGTCATTTGCGGCCGCGCCGGCGGTGGGCTCGCAGAAGTCGTTCTTCGTCTGCACCAACACGAGCTGCACCAGCTTCGTGACCGTGGACGCGACCGCCAAGGTGGTGGCCAGCAAGGTCGCGATCTACCTGGACAACAGCACCACGGGCGATCCGCGCTATGCGCCGCCTGCGAACGGATTCACCGACACGGAGCTCCAGGACGTGGCCCGGGTGTTCGACGACTACCTGTATCCCATCGATACGCTGAATTTCGCTCGCGAGTCGGACATCGATGTGAACGGCGTGGTGCAGGTCCTGCTGACGCCGCGGATCAACGCGCTGAGCGGCAGCTGCAACACCACGGGCAGCGTCATCCTCGGCTACTTCTTCGCGCTCGACCTGCTCAGCGACCCGAACTCGAACAATGGCGAGGTGTTCTACAGCCTGGTGCCGGATCCGCTGAGCAACTCCTGCACCGTCAGCAAGGGGTTCGCACGGGAGAATCTCGCCCCCACGTTCGTGCACGAGTTCCAGCACATGATCAGCTACGCCCAGCACGCCATCTTCCGCACGGGAGACTCGGAGGACACCTGGCTCAACGAGGGCCTCTCCCACTATGCGGAGGAGCTGGCGGGGCGGCTCGTGCCCGACACCGCGGGGCAGCAGCCGGGCGAGATGTACACGCAGTATGCGCTCTCGAACTACCTGAACGCCTACGAGTATCTCTCCAATCCGGAGGCCACCTTCCTGATCTCCCCCTCGCTCACCCAGGGCACGCTTGCCGAACGCGGCGCCAATTGGCTCTTCGTACGGTGGGCCGCCGATGAGTTCGGCACCACCACGGAGAACCTGAGCCAGTTCCGGGTGCGTGGCACCGACTTCACGCGGAAACTGGTGCAGACGCAGCTGAACGGCGCGGCCAACGTGGCGACCCAGAGCGGCGAGGCGTTCTCGAATCTCGTGCCGCAGTGGCAGATGGCGAACTACCTCGACGACCTGCCGGGATTCACCCCGAGCAGCAGCCGGCTCCAGTACCTGACGCTGGACCTGCGGGCACAGTTCGCCTCGCTGCACGACCAGGACCCGACCAACTTCCCCTGCCGGGTGGGCGCGGCGCCGGGCGCCTGCCCCGAGGAAGCCAAGTACCCGCTGTATCCCGACAGCACGCGGGTGACCTATAGCCGCACGGGCACGCTCCGGCAGGGCTCCGGCCGGCACGTGCGCATCATCCAGGACGCGGGGGCCGCGGCGGTGCAGTTCCGCCTGCTGGGTAGCAGCGCGACCCCCATTTCCGCCACCGCCGTCCCACGAATAGGGCTCGTGCGCATCCGCTGACGTGATGCGCGGGGGCGGGGGCATCATGATCTTTCTGGTCGTCGTCGGGGTCCTGTTCGCGGGGTACGGCACCGCCTACCTCGCGAGCGACGACGTGCGCTACCTGACCCGCGCCGGGTTGGAGGAGACCCGCATCCTCCGGTCCGCGGCACCGATCGCCGAGCTGGTGGGCGATCCGGGCCTCGAGCCCGGGCTCCGGTCCTCTCTCCGCCTTGTGCTCGACACCCGCGACCACGCGGCCCGGCTCGGGCTCTCCGCCGGACAGACCTACACCACGTTCACCGACGTGGGCCGCGACACGCTGCTGCTGAACCTCACGGCGGCGCCCAAGGACTGCATCTGCCCGTTTACCTGGAAGTATCCGATTGTCGGACGGATTCCATACAAGGGCTTCTTCGATTTCGACCGGGGCCGCGCCGAGGCCGCCCGGTTCGCGGCGCGGGGCTACGACGTGTACCTCCGGCCGGCTGCCGCGTTCTCCACCCTCGGCTGGTTCAACGACCCGCTGCTCTCCACGGCGCTCACGCGGGACTCGGTGGAGATGGCGGCTCTCGTCTTCCACGAGATCGCGCACAACTCCCTCTACGTGAAGAGCGCCACCCCGTTCAACGAGAGCTTCGCCGAGTACGTCGGGTACACCGCCGCCGAGAGCTTCTTCCGCGCGCGGGGCGACAGCGCCGGCGCCAGCCGCGCCGCGGATCGCTGGCACGATGAGATGGTGCTGGGCCGCTACTACACCGAGCTCGCCGCCCGGCTCGAGGCGTTCTACGCGACCAGGCCCGCGCCGCAGGCGCTCGACTCGGGACGGACCGACGCGGGCCGGTGGGCCCGGGCGCAGCTGGAGGGCCCGGTTGGCGCGGAGCTCCGCACCTACCGGATCGGGCCGCTGACGGAGCGCCCCATCAACAACGCGCAGCTGGTCGGGGCGCGGATCTACCGGACCCGCCTGGATCTGTTCGCCCGCTGGCACGACCTGCACGGGCGCGATGTCGCGCGGAGCGTCGGGGCGATGAAGGAGCTGATGGACGGGGTGGAGGGGGACAGCGCGTACGTTAGGCTGGAAGCCGCGGTGACCGGAGAACAGTGAGCGGCGTGCAGCGGGCTCCGCTGGATTGCGGAGCCCCTGCTCACCGATCGACCGGCTTACTGCTGCTTCGTGCTGTCGGCCGGCGGGGACGGCTTGGCGCCCTGGTCGCCCGCGGACGTGTCCTTCACGCCGCCCTCGAGCCGCTCCATTCCGGAGTAGCCCGCGGTGTCGGCCGCGCCGCCTTGGCCGGGCATGTCACGCATCTCGGTTTCCCGTCCCGGCTGTCCTGCTCGGTCGGTCTGCTCCCTGCCGGTGGCCGCGGCCCCCGGGACCACCGGGGGCGCGCTGCGGCTGAGCTCGGACGGCTCGGTCCAGCGGAACCCGTTCGGGTCGCCGCCTGCCCCGGCCGCGCCGCCGGCCTGCCCGGCCGCCTGGCCGGTCTCCGTCTCCCGCGCGGGGGCGGCGGTATCGACCCGCCCGCCGCCGGCCCGCGCCCCGGCCGGGTCGTTGCGCTCCATGCCCGAGTAGCCGGCGGTGTCGGTGGCTCCGCCCTGACCGGGCATGTCATGCGCTTCGGTCGCTTCGGGGCTCTGGCCGGGCTGGCGGGTCTGACCGGTCTGGGTCGTGTCCTGGGCCGCGGCAGTGCCCGCGGCCAGGGCAATCGCGAGCGCGGCCGCGATGCCCGTGAAAGCGTGGCGGTGCGTTGCTCTCATGGTCTCTCCTCCTCTGCCTGCTGTGCCTGCACGTGGTCGGGTAGCTGTCCGGTGTTTCGGGTGCCTCGTCAGGGCAGCAGGTTATCCCTCTGGTGCAACACATTCTGTGAGTCGTGTCACCCGCGCCGCGGTCGCAGAGCGTCCCGCGCCACCTCTCCCGGCACCGCCGTTTCCGTGTAGCTTTTCTGGTCATGGACAACGACTTCGTCTCCCGCCAGCGCGACCGCCTGCTCGGCGAGTTGCGCGAGTTTCTCGCCATTCCCAGCGTGAGCACCCTGCCCGCGCACGCCGGCGACTGCCGCAACGCGGCCGCCTGGCTCACCCGCCACCTGGAGCGACTCGGCTGTCCCACGGTGCGCCTCATCGAGGGCCGCGGGCACCCCGTCGTCTGGGCCGAGAGTCCGCCGGTGCCGGGCCGGCCCACGCTGCTGGTGTACGGCCACTATGACGTGCAGCCGCCGGATCCTCTCGACCAGTGGGTGACGCCCCCGTTCGAGCCGACGGTGCGCGACGGGCGCCTGCACGCCCGCGGGGCGGCCGACGACAAGGGCCAGGTTTTCTGCCTGCTCAAAGCCTACGAGGCGGTCCTCGATGCCGAGGGGCGCCCCCCGCTCAACCTGCGCTTCATCTTCGAGGGCGAGGAGGAATGCGGCGGGCACGTGATCTTCGACCTGCTGCGCGAGGAGCCGTGGCGCACCGACGTGGATGCAGCGCTGGTCTGCGACATGGCCTACTACGCTCCGGGCGTGCCGGCCGTGTACACCGCCTTGCGAGGCCTGTGCTACGCGGAAATTTCGGTGCGGACGCTCCGGCGAGATCTCCATTCGGGCACCTACGGCGGCGTCGCGCCCAACGCCCTCGAGACCCTGGTCCGGCTGCTGTGCGGCCTCAAGGATGAGGACGGCGAGATCCGGATTCCCAAGCTCTACAAGAGCGTGGACCCGCCATCCAAGGCGGAGCTCAAGGCGTGGAAGAAGCTCCCGTTCGACAAGCGACGCTTTCTGGAGGAGGAGGTGACCGCCCGCGCGCTCACCGGACGCAAGGAGTACAGCATCCTCGAGCGCGTGTGGGCGCTGCCGACGTTCGAGATCCACGGCATCCGGGGTGGCTTCACCGGTGAGGGGGCCAAGACGGTGATTCCCGCGGAGGCGACCGCAAAGGTGAGCCTCCGCCTGGCGCCCGGCCAGAAGCTGCATCGGGTCCAGAGGCAGCTCACCCGCGCGGTGCGCGACCTGGCGCCGAAGTACGCCGACGTCGAGGTGCGGCACCTGCACGGCGGCGACCCGGTGCAGGTGGACACCAGTCAGCCGGCCTACGACGTGCTCGACGAGGCGTTCGAGGCGGTCACCGGGAGCAGGGCGGTGAGGGTCCGGGCCGGCGGCTCGATCCCGATCGTGCCCGAGCTCGGGTTGTCGGGCGCGCCGGTGCTGCTGACCGGCATCGGGCTGCCCGACGACTGCCTCCACTCGCCTAACGAGAAGCTCGACCTCGCCCAGCTCTGGCAGGGCATCGAGGTCTTCGGGCGCTTCTTCGAGCTGTTCGCGGAGACGGGCGGCCGGCAGCGAGGCGAGACGGAGGAACCCGGCGCAGCGGACGAGAGCGCACGGGAGCGGGCCGGAGCCGGCGGGAGCCGGCGGGAGCACGAGGAAGAGCCGGCGCTGGAGGCCTGAGCCGGGCCGCCGCCCGCGCCGGCTCCTCCCTACTCCCTCCCGCTCCCGCCCTCTTCGTCGGGAATCCGCTTGAACGGCCCCGAGTACCTCGCTTCGGTTCGCGCGTGCAGCTCGTCCACGCCGATCAGCGCGCGGACCGAAGCGATCACGCCGGCCACCACGTCGTCCGCCCAGTAGGGGTCCGGCCGCTCAGGGGCGGGTAGCCGGCCGGCGCAGCTCTCGAGATACCGGATGGCCGTCGTAATCCACTCGGTCTGAGCGGAGTCCACCGCCGCCCACGACCCGGTCGAACGAAGCTCCAGTTCCGCCAGCGCCTCGAGATACGGCTCCAGCCCGCGCGTGACACCGGGCGAGCGCAGCCGGTCGGCGATCAGCGTCAGCACCGCGCGGCGCTCGGACTCCTGCGGCTCGGGGAGCGGCGCGAGGTAATGCCGCTGATCGGCCACCATCTCGGCCAGCCGGATGCAGACCGCGCGAATCGCCGGCAGCAAGGGGGCGGGCGCCTCCTTGGACCAGCTATCGGCTGCGCGCAGAATGTCCGTGACGCGCTGCTCCGCCTGCTTCTCAGGCGACGGGCGCCGGGTAACATCCGCCATGCGGTTGAGGATGGCGGGTCGGCTGGCCAAAGGCAACGGGGGCGCGGGACGCCCCGCGCGAGCGGCTGGAGCTACCGGCGGGGGCCGCGACGCGGGCGGTCGCGGTCCCCGCGGACGTCGATGCGAGTCGGTTCGGGCGTGCTCACATGGTGCTCCGGCTCAGAGCAACGTCCGTTCGAGTGCCGGAGTTCCGTCCGGCCGAAGCTCGGCCGCGCAGGGTGCTCGACCGAAGGCATCCCCGAAGGCGGCGACGACCGCCTCGCGCGCGCGGGCCCAGAGCGCGCCGGGCTCCCCCGCCGGCAGCTCTGCCGCCACGCTCGTCATGACCACGCCCTCGATGCCGCACGGCACGATCGCGCCGAACGCCGCCAGATCGGTGGTCACGTTGAGGGCGAAGCCGTGCAGCGTGATCCAGCGCCTGACGTGGATGCCGATGCTTGCGATCTTGCGCCCGCGGGTCCATACGCCGGTGAGTCCCTGACGGCGCTGGGCGGGGATCGCCAGCTGGCCGAGCGCCGCGATCAGGGCCGCCTCGAGCTGCCGCAGGTACCAGTGCAGGTCCGGGCGCTGCGCCGCCAGGTCCAGAATGGGATATCCGACGAGCTGGCCGGGACCGTGGTAGGTCACGTCGCCGCCGCGCTCGACCTCGAACACCTCGAAGCCCCGCCGCTCGAGGTCGGCCGGCGGCACCGGCAGGCTGGCCGGGCGGCTGCCCCGGCCGAGGGTGACCACCGGCTCGTGCTCCACCAGGAGGAGCAGGTCGTCGCCGAGCTCCCCGCGGAGCCGCCGCTCCACCAGTTCGCGCTGCAGCAGCAGGATCTCGCCGTAGCGGCGGCGACCCAGGTCGAGGACGAGGAGCGGGGCCGTCATCGCGCGCGGGCCGCCGCGCGGGCCTGGCCGAAGAAGGCCGCGCCCGCCGCAGCGAAGAGCAGGGCGTAGCCGGCGAGACCGGCCCGCCCGAAGGCCTGGTGTACCGGCATGCCGGCGAACATGGCGACGAACGCCGCGAACCCGCTGACCAGCGAGAGCGCGGCGCGCCGGTAGACTGAGGCGATCGGCGCCAGCAGCCACCACGTGATCGCGCCGCCGAGCACCGGGCCGCCGATCGTGCCGGCCAGGAGCAGGAGCACGTGGGCCCCGCTCGGATGCGGACCGGGAGGCCGGAGGTAGTCGAACCCGAGCGCGGTCGCCGTCGCGGCGGCTGCGCCGGTGAACGTGCCTGCCAGCAGCGCGCACAGCGCGAGGCGGACGGGACTCAGATGTGCAGCACCCGGCCGAGCGAGTCGAGCGCCGCTTCGGCGATGGCCTCGGAAAAGGTGGGATGGGCGTGGATGGCGAGGTCCACCTCCTCCACGGTGTACTCGTTTTCCTTGGCGACCACGAGCTCGTGGATGATCTCCGATGCGTGCGCGCCCACGATGTGGGCGCCGAGGATCTCGCCGTACCGGGCGTCGCGCACGATCTTCACGAACCCGTCCGTCTCGCCGGCCGTCCGCGCGCGGCCGTTCGCGCTGAACGGGAAGCGGCCGACCTTCACCGCCAGGCCCTTCGCCCTGGCGTCCTCCTCGCTGAGCCCGACGCTGGCCACCTCCGGGTGGCAGTAGGTCACGCTCGGCACGTTCTGGTAGTTGATCGGCCGGGGGCGATGGCCCGCGATCACCTCGGCGACGTGCATGCCCTCGCGGCTCCCCTTGTGCGCCAGCATCGGCGGACCCGCGACGTCGCCGATGCAGTAGATGCCCGGCGCTGTGGTCTGAAGCGTGAGCGGATCGACCTGCACGAATCCCCGCTCGGTGAGCTGCACGCCCGCTTCGGCCAGCCCCAGATTCTCGGTGTTGAGCGCGCGGCCGGCGGCCATCAGCACCTTCTCCGCCTCGACCTTCTCGGTCTTGCCGCCGGCCTCGAGCTCGAGCACCACCGCGTCCTTGCCCACCGTGGCCCGGGTGATCGTCGCGCCGGCATGCACTGTGATGCCGCGCTTCCGGTACACCTTTGCCAGCGCCTCGGACGCCTCGGCGTCCTCGAGCGGAAGGATGCGGGGCAGGACCTCGATCAGCGTCACCTGGCTGCCGAACGCGTTGAAGATGTCGGCGAACTCGCAACCCACCGCGCCGGCGCCCACGATAGCCAACGAGCGGGGCACCTGTTCGAGGAAGAGCGCTTCGTCGGAGCTGATCACGGCCGTGCGGTCGAGCTCCAGGCCGATCTGCGGGATGCCCTTGGTGCGCGAGCCCGTGGCGACGACCACCGCCTTCCCGGCCGCGTGCGTGTCGCCGCCGACCTGCACCTTGCGACCCCCGAGCAGCTTTCCCTCGCCCCGGAGCACCGTGATCTTGTGCTTCTTCATCAGCGACTCGACGCCGCGCGAGTTCTGCTCCGACACCTTGCGCGACCGCCGCATGGCCACCCCGTAGTCGCTCTTGACCTCGCCGGTCTCGATGCCCAGATCCTTCGCGGCGTGCTTCACGGTGTTGAGCACGTAGGCGCTGTGGAGCAACGCCTTGGTCGGGATGCAGCCGATGTTGACGCACACCCCGCCGAGCTTGTCGCGCTCGACCACGGCGGTCTGCAGGCCCAGCTGCGCGCAGCGGATGGCACAGACGTAGCCGGCGGGGCCGCCGCCCACGATGATCACGTCGAAGTTGGCCACCTATGCCCCCGGAAGTGAGCAGTGAGCAGTACTACCAGACCATCGCCAGCGGGTTCTCCAGCATGTCCTTCAGGGTCTTGAGGAACTCCGCGCCGGTCGCCCCGTCCACCACGCGGTGGTCGCACGAGAGCGTGAGCCGCATGCGGCGCCGCACCGCCACCTGTCCGTCCCGGGCCACCGGTTTCGCCGCCATCCGGCCCACGGCCAGAATCGCGACCTCGGGCGGGTTGATCACGGCGGTGAACTCGTCGATGTCCAGCATCCCGAGGTTCGAGATCGAGAACGTGCCGCCGGTATACTCCTCGGGGGCGAGTTTCCGCTCGCGTGCGCGGCGCGCGAGCTCCTTTGCGTCCCCGGCGATCTCGCGCAGCGTCTTGCGGTCGGCGTGGCGGATCACCGGTGTGATCAGCCCGTCCTCGATGGCGACCGCCATGCTCACGTGCACGTCGTGCCACAGGCGGATCCGGTCGTCCTGCCACCACGCGTTCACCATCGGGTGCCGCCGCAGCGCCGTGGCCGCCGCCTTGATGACGATGTCGTTGAACGACGGCCGCGGCTCGCTCTGACCGTTCGCCCGTCCGCCCG
>DASUAH010000174.1:0-2473 GCA_035763885.1 Gemmatimonadales bacterium | reverse complement strand
GTGCGGCTCCGGTCAGGGGGAGAGCGGAAAGTGAGGCGAGACGATCACGGTTCGGGGAGAGCCCGATTCGCTCGCCGCGCGACGGCCACGATGAGACCTGCTCCCCCGAATCACACGACGAGAGGCCCAGACCGGCCACAGGATGACGCGCCAAGTGCCCAGGCAGGCCAGAGCGCCAATCAGTGAGCGACCGGCCGGACCTCTCACCGCGCAGTGTCTCGCCGTCCCCGGAGGCGACGCAATGAGATTCTTTGTGGGCATCGACTGGGCCAGTCGAACTCACGCGGTCTGCATCCTCGACCAGCCCGGCCGCGTTCGGTGGCAGGGCGCCGTGCCGCACACCGCGGAGGGGCTCCCGGAGCTCGTCGGCCGGCTGCGCCGCTTCCGCAACCAGGGCCGCCTCCGGGTCGCCCTGGAACGGCCCTCGGGCCTGCTCGTCGACACGCTCGTCGCGGCCGGCTTCGAGGTGGTGCCCATCCACCCCAACGCGCTCAAGGCGACCCGGCCGCGCTACTCGGCCGCCGGCGGCAAGAGTGATCCGGCCGATGCCTTCATCCTGGCGGATCTGCTGCGCACGGATGGCCATCGCTTCCCACCGCTGCGCCCTCCCTCGGACGAGACCCGCGCCCTGCGGGCCCTCGTCCGCGGCCGCGACGATCTCGTCACGCAGCGCATCGCGCTCGCCAATCAACTGCGCGCCCTGCTCGAGCGCTTCTGGCCCGGCGCCGCGGCTCTTTTCGCGGCCATCGACTCGCCGATCGCGCTGGCCTTCCTGGCCCGCTATCCCACGCCCCACAGCGCGGCGCGCCTGGGCGAAAAGCGCCTGGCGCAGTTCCTCGGCCAACACGCCTATTGCGGCCGCCGGTCCGTCGTCGAGTTGTTGGCCCGCCTGCGCACGGCGCCGGCGAGCCCGGTCGGCGAGGCCGACGCGGAGGCCAGCGGGGACGTCGTCCGCGCCCTCGTTGCGGTCCTGACCCCCCTCGTGGGACAGCTCCAGCAACTTTCGGCGGCCATCGAGGCGGCGCTGGCCCAGCATCCGGATGGCCGCCTCGTGCAGAGCCTGCCGCGCAGCGGCGCCGTCAATGCCGCGCAGATCCTCGCCGAGCTGGGCGACGACCGCGCGCGCTTCCCCAGTGACGAACAGTTCGCGGCCGAGGGCGGCCTGGCCCCCGTCACGCATGCCTCCGGGCAGCACCAGGCGGTGGTCTTCCGCTGGGCCTGCAACAAGCGCCTGCGTCGGGCCCTCACGACCTTCGCCGACAACTCCCGGCACGCCTCGCGCTGGGCCGCCCTCGTCTATCAGCGCGCCCGCGCGCGCGGCTGTCGGCATCAACACGCGATCCGCATTCTCGCTCGCGCATGGGCCCGCATCCTCTGGCGCTGCTGGCAGGATCGCACCCCCTACGACGTCAGCCGGCATCGCGCCGCCCAGGCTCTCGTCGCCGCCTGAGTGCGCGATGGTTGACACAGGATGTCTCATCGGGCCGCGGGCGCGCCGCGCATCGCCACTCCTCAGCATATGCCAGGACCCGGGGGAATCAGGCCTGTCGAGGCCCCCGCTGAATAGGAGTTCGCGGGGGTCGGATGCTAGGGTGGACGAGTGGCGCCCTGGTGGCCGCTCTTCGACTCCGACCCCCGGCTCGTGCGGCAGGCGTTCCAGGTCGGCATGACGCAGAAGGAGAAGGAGATCCGGGGATTGCTAGCCGAGGTCCGGCGCCTCCGTCCCCGCCGGCTCCTGGAGATCGGCAGCTCCGCCGGCGGCACGCTGTTCCTGTGGACGCGGGCGGCCGCGGAGGACGCCACGGTCGTGAGTATCGACCTGCCGGCCGGCGGCGTCAGTGATCCCGAGGAAGCCGAGCGGCTCCAGCGCTTCGAGCGCTTTCGGCGCGGCCGCCAACGACTCTACCTGCTGCGGGCCGACTCTCATGCGGGTCTGACCCAGCGTCGGCTCGCCGAGATCCTCGGGGGCCAGGGGCTCGACTTTCTCTTCATCGACGGCGACCACAGCTACGACGGCGTCCGCCGCGACTTCGACGACTACGCTCCGCTGGTCCGCCCCGATGGGCTCGTCGCGCTGCACGATGTCCATCCGCACTCCCAGGGATGGGGCGGCGAGGTCCCACGATTCTGGAGCGAGATCCGGGACCGTTACGCGGGGAGCGAGCTGCTGGAGAGCACGGCCCAGGACGGATTCGGTATCGGACTGATCCGCATGCCCGCGGTGGCGCTCAGCGCGCGACGCTCCGGTACACCTCGAGCGTGAGCGCGGCGACGCGGTCGGGATCGTGACGGTCGATCGGGTAGTTGGGCGGGCGCCCGGCACGCCACGTCTGCTCCACCTTGGCGGCGATCGCTTCGGGCGTGACGGTGTCCAGGACGGCCTCGGGACAGGCCGCCATGAATTCCGGGATGCCGGGCGGCAGGACGGCGTTTCGGCCGAGGGCGATGGCTTCCAGGGCGGAGCGCGGCAGGC
>DASUAH010000173.1:0-18629 GCA_035763885.1 Gemmatimonadales bacterium | reverse complement strand
GGCGACGGGCGTGGCCGCGAGCGCGAGCACAAGTGCCGCGGCGCCGCGGAGCATCGGGTTCGCGAGGGTCATCGTCACCTGCTCCTTCAATAACACGGATTCAAGCCGCGCTGCTCGGCGCGCTACGCCGCCGCCGCCTCGCTCACAACGTCATCCGCCGGCGACCGCCCGCGCCGCGTGTAGCGGTCGAAGTACGCGCGCGCCTCCTCGAGATGCGACGGATGCACGAACCCCGGTCCCAGCGCGCGGCACCCCGCCAGGGCCAGCTCGAACAGATCCGCCGCCGTACGCGCGATCGCCGGGTCGCCCAGCCCGTCGCGCCCGGCCCGCTCCAGCAGGCCGGGATCGGGGGCCGGGAGCAGATCGAGCGCCCCGCGCGCGGCGTGCGGGTCGTAGGCGAGCCCCGCGAGCAGCGCGAGCGGCGCCGCGTACCAGGCCGGATCCACCGCGTCGGCGGACCGCACCTCGCAGTGCCCGCGCGGCCGCACCTCCGGGAAGAGCGTGCTGAGGTGCGCCTCCCACTCGTCGATGGTGGGATTCGCCCGCGCCAGCCACTCGCCGAACGGCAGGCAGCGCTCGCCCACCGTCGGATACAGTATCGCCGGGGCGCCGAGCGCGAAGTCCAGGTACGCCTCCACCGGCCGCTCCGCGTCGAACGGCAGGCCGGTGCGCCGCGGGTCGAGCTGCCGCCAGGCATGGGCCCGCCAGCTCCGGTGCCCGGTGTCGGCGCCGGCGTGCACCGGCGAGTTCGCGAAGATCGCCGTGACGAACGGGGCCGCCGCGTTGAGCAGCCGCCAGCGCTGCCGCGGCTCGTCGTCGAAATCGAGGCTCACCTGCACCGACGCGCTCTGCCGCATCATCACCGCGCCGAGCGGCCCGATGCGCGCGAAGTGCTCCGCCATCCGGCGGTAGCGGTCGCAGTGGAGCTGGAGGGGGACCTCGCCGGCCCGGTTGTACGGGTCCACGCCCACCGCGAGGAGGTCGATCCCCTCGGCGGACGCTGCCGCCCGGAGCGGGAGCACCACCGAGCGCAGCCGGTTGACCAGCGCGCTGACCGAGGGGCTCGGCGGGCTGCTGTACTCCAGCTGCCCCCCCGGCTCGAAGCCGAGCAGTCCCCCGCCCCGCACCAGGAAGCACGGGGCGCCTTTCGGGGTCCGCGCCTCGGCCCAGCCCTGCCGCGCGCCGAACCGGCGCAGGAGGGGCAGGAGCGCGAGCCCGGCCTCGCTCTCGAGCGGCACCCGCCGGCCGCTGGCCGCCTCCACCGGGATCAGCTCGATCTCCGCGCCCAGTCTTCTGGGCGTGAGCGATGCCGCCGGCGGCGCGGCGAAGGCCCGCTCCGAGAGATGCGCCAGCAGCGCGCCGCGATCCACGCGGCTCATACCGGGGCTCCTACGGCGAGCAGGAACCGCCGCTCGGCGTCGGCCTGCCACGATTCCAGCCGGAGTCCCGCCGCCGCGAAGAGCTCGGCGATGCTGGGCACGTCGTGCTTGCAGCTGATCTCGGTGCGGAGGGTCTCGCCCGCAGCGAACCGGATCTCGCCGATGCCGGGGATGTGCACCCGCTGCTGCCGGGTGGACACCAGGTGCATCTCGATCCGGCGGGTCTCGCGGTCGTAGAACGCGAGGTGCTCGAACGCGTCCACGTCGAACTCGGCCCCCAGCTCGTCGTTGAGCACCCGGAGCATGTTGCGGTTGAACTCGGCGGTGACGCCCTGCCCGTCGTTGTACGCGGCCTCGATGACCGCCGGGTCCTTCCGCAGGTCCACGCCCATGAGGAAGCGGTCGCCGGGGCGGAGCCCGGCGCGCACCCGGGTGAGCAGCCGGATCGCCGCAGGCGGGTAGAAGTTGCCGATCGTGCTGCCGAGGAAGATCACCAGCGCCGGCGCCGGCAGATCGCGCGGAATGCAGGGCTCCTCCGCGATGTCGGCGACGGCCGGGTCGATCTGGAGCCCCGGGTACTCGCGCCGCAGCCGTTCCGCGGTCTCCCGCAGAAAGCCGGCGCTCACGTCCACCGGGACGTACAGCTTGGCGGTGCCGGCGTCGCGCATCGCGTCCAGGATGATGCGGGTCTTCTCCGCGCTGCCCGCGCCCAGCTCCACCAGCGCGCGGGTGCCGAGCGCGGGGATGAGCCGCGGCATCCACCGCTCGAGCAGCGCGCGCTCCGCCCGCGTCAGGTAGTACTCGGGGAGCCGGGTGATCTGCTCGAACAGCTCCGATCCGCGGTGGTCGTAGAAGTACTTCGGCGGCAGCTCCTTCTGGGGCGCCGAGAGCCCGGCCGCCACCTCGGCCAGCATGCGCGGATCGGCCCGCGGGGCAACGGCGGTCATCGTGGACTTACGCATGGCGCGCGCACCGGAAGCCGCTGAAGATCTGGCGGCGGATGGGATAGTCCCAGTTGCGGAACGTGTTGCGCACCGCGCCGGGGCGCGTGGCCCACGACCCGCCGCGGAGCACCTTGTACTCGCTCCCGAAGAACACCTCGGAGTACTCGCGGTAGGGAAACGCCGTGAAACCCGGATACCCGGTGAAGTCGCTCGCGGTCCACTCCCAGACGTCACCGATCATGCCGTAGCAGCCGATCGGCGAGCGGTTGCGCTCGTAGGCGCCGGCCGGCGCCGCCTCGAACGCGAGCTGGTCGAGGTTCGCCAGCGCCGCCGTGGGGGGCTCGTTTCCCCACGGGTACGCTCGCCGGGTGCCGGTGCCGGGGTCCCACGACGCGGCGGTCTCCCACTCGGCCTCGGTCGGGAGCCGCTTCCCCGCGAACCGCGCGTACGCGTCCGCCTCGTACCAGGATACGTGGCAGACCGGCCGCTGCGGGTCGAGCTGGCGCACCCGGTCCATCGTCCGGGTCCGCCACTCGCCGCCCTCGCGGAACCAGTGCTTCGGGGCGGACACCCCCGCCTCCTCCAGCCACCGCCAGCCCTCGTCCGACCAGTACGCGCGGCGCTGGTATCCTCCCGACTCCACGAACTCGAGGAACGCCGCGTTGCTGACCGGGGTGACGTCGATCCAGAACGGCTCGAGGCGTACCGCGTGCCGCGGCCGCTCGTTGTCGTACGCGCCCGCGCGATTGTCGGTGCCCAGCTCGACGAGTCCGCCCGGGAACCGGGCCATCGCGCCGGGCGGCGCGGGCGTGCGGCCCGGCGGCACCTCGCGGCGCATCGGGGGCCGATAGGGCGCGCCGCCCTTGAGCTGGAGGGTCTGCAGGATCGTCTCGACGTGCTGGTACTCGTGCTGCAGCACCATCCGGTACACGTAGCCGTCGCGGAGCAGCGGGTTGCCGCTCTCGAGATCCGCCTCCTCGAGACGCGCCAGCACGCGGGCGCGGATCTCCTGCATGGTCGCGCGCACCTCCTCGAGCCCGGGAAGCCGGAGCTCACCCCGCACGCGCCGCGGATGCTCGAACGGGTTGTAGAGACCGGGCATCTCGGTGAACTCGATGACGCCGTCGAGGTTGCGCGTGAGCCACAGCTCCTCGAAGGCCGCAATGTGCCCGAGATCCCACACCACCGGACTCATCAGCGGGTCGTGCTGCCGGTTGAGGTCCGCGTCGGAGAGCCCGGACACGAGGAGCAGCGTGCGGTCGCGCGCCTCCGCCAGCTCGGCGGCGAGGGTGTCGCGCAGCGCGTCAGCAGCCGTGGCCGCCGGCGTGGGGGTCATGGGGGCTCCTCACCCGTCCAGGGTCGCGAACAGGTTGTTGAGCGATTCAGCCAGCAAAGGATGGGCGAAAACCGCGTCCCGGAGCGTGAGCCGCGTCACACCGCCGATCATCGCCATCTGCAGCACGCTCATCAGCTCCCCGCCCTCGATGCCGAGCACTGCGGCGCCGAGGATCCGGTGCGACGAGGCGTCCACGACGGCCTTCATGAACCCGCGCGACTCGTCCATCTCGAGCGCGCGCGCGACGTACGCCATCGGCATCTTGGCGACTTTCACGTCGAGACCCCGCTTCCGCGCCTCTTTCTCGGTGATGCCGATGCGGCCGAGCTGGGGATCGATGAACACGGTGTAGGGCAGCAGCCGGTCGCGCGTGGTCGCCTGCCCGCCGTTCAGCAGGTTCTCGCGGACGATCCGGAAGTCGTCGTAGGAGATGTGGGTGAACTGGGGGCCGCCCTTGACGTCGCCGAGGGCGTAGACGCCGGGCGCGGTCGTCTCGAGCCGCTCGCTCACCCTGACGTAGCCCTGGCCGTCGGTCTCGACGCCGGCGGCGGCGCAGTCCAGCGTGTCGGTGTTGGGCGAGCGGCCCGCGGCGAGCAGGAGATGCGACCCCTGGAGCGCCTGATCGCCGGCCGGCGTGCGGACGCCGAGCCGCACGCCCCCGCCGGCGGGCTCGACGCAGCGCGCGTCGGCGTTCACGATGATCTCGATCCCGTCCTGCTCGAGGATCGCCTGCACCTCGGCAGCGACATCCTCGTCCTCGAGGGGCAGCACCTGGCTGTTCCGCTGCACCACCGTCACGCGGCTGCCGAACCGGCGGAACATCTGGGCGAACTCGAGCCCGATGTAGCCGCCGCCCATGACGAGCAGGTGCCCGGGCAGGTCGGCGAGCTCCATGAGGGAGGTGGAGTCGAGCGCGGGGACCCGGGCCAGCCACTCGAGCCTGGGACGGGCGGGGCGGCCGCCGGTATTGATGAACACGAGGTCGGCCGAGAGGCGGCGCGGCCCGCCGTCGGACAGGGGCATGACCTCCACCGCGCGCTCCCCGATGAAGCGCGCCTGGCCGAACACGAGATCGAGCCCGGGCGTGCTCTCCAGCCGTCGCTGGCTGCCGCCCCGGAAGCTCTCGACGATGGCGCGCTTCCGCGCACGCACCCGTCCGAGATCCACCGAGACCGGTCCGGTACTGACCCCGTAATCGGCGGCGCGCCGCGCGAGATACGCGACCCGCGCGCTCGCGACCATCGTCTTGGTGGGGGTGCAGCCCTCGTTGATGCAGGTGCCGCCGACGTGAACCCGCTCGACCAGAGCGGTCCGCCGGCCGGCGGCGGCGAGGGCGCGGGCGAGGGGAACGCCGGCCTGGCCGGCGCCGAGGATGAGCGCGTCGTAGTGCTGCGTGTTCGCCATGGGGGGCCTCGTGTCGTGCCCGGGCAATGCGGGGAGAGGACACGGGGGTAACGACGCCGCTCAGGGAAAGGTTCCGGGATCCGGGGCTGGGCCCCGACGGTCTCCACTGCTCAGGTACCCGCCAAATCCCGAACCCGCAAGGGTGCCCTGCGGCAGTCCCACTCGGCCGCGCCGGGGAACGCGTCGCTAGGCGGTGACCGCCACCCGGTTCGCCTTCTCGAACTCCTTCATGAAGTTGACCAACGCCTGCACCCCGGTGCGGGGGAACGCGTTGTAGATGCTCGCCCGCATCCCGCCCACCGAGCGGTGGCCCTTGAGCCCGTCGAGCCCCCGCTTGGTCGCCTCGCTCACGAACTTGGCCTCGAGGTCCTCGGTCGGCGCCCGGAAGCAGACGTTCATCAGCGAACGGCTGTCCGCCCGCGCGGTGCCGCGGAAGAAGTCGGTCTGGTCCAGATAGTCGTAGAGGATCTTCGCCTTCTCCGCGTTCTGCTCCGCCATCGCCCGGAGCCCGCCCAGCCCGTGCATCCACTTGAACACCTCGCCCATCAGATAGATCCCGAAGGTGTTCGGCGTGTTGTACATGGACTTCTCGGCCGCGTGGGTGCGGTACTGGAGCATGGTCGGCAGCTCCTTCGATCCCGCCTCGACCAGGTCGTCGCGGATGATCACGAGCACCACCCCGGACGGCCCCAAGTTCTTCTGCGCCCCGGCGTAGATCACGCCGTACTTGGCCACGTCGATCGGCCGGCTGAAGATGTCGCTCGACGCGTCGGCCACGAGGGGCGCACCCGCGGGCACCTCCGGCTCGGTCCGCCACTGGGTGCCGAAGATCGTGTTGTTGGTCGTGACGTGCACGTACGCCGGCCGCTCCGAGTAGCGGATGGCGCTCTGCGCGGGGATGTAGGAGAAGTTCTGGTCCGCGCCCGACGCGGCCTCGTGCACCCGCCCGACGGTCTTGGCCTCCTTCACCGCCTTCTGCGACCACACCCCGGTCACCAGGTAGTCCGCGGTGCCCCCCTTCGGCAGGAGGTTCAGCGGCACCATCGCGAACTGGAGCGACGCGCCGCCCTGGAGGAAGAGCACCTTGTACCCCTCGGGAATGCCCGCGAGATCGCGGCAGGCCTGCTCCGCCTCGTCGGCCACCTTGTCGAACAGCTTGCCGCGATGGCTGTGCTCCAGCACGCCGATCCCGCTGCCGCCGATGTTCCAGATGTCCTGCTGCGCCTGCTTCAGCACCGGCTCGGGGAGCGTGGCCGGCCCCGCGCTGAAGTTGTAGATGCGGTCGCTCACCTACTTCCTCCCGTCGATCTTGGTCAGCTCGACGCTGATGATGTTCTCGTTGCCGCGGCGGATCGCGTCGAGGGCGTCGGCGCCGGCGGGGCCGTCGAGGTGGATGCGCGCGAGCGTCGCGTGCGCCCCGTGGTAGATGATGTTCTCGACCTCCTCGACGTTGATCGCGCGGTCCGCCAGGATGCGGAACACGTCGGCCAGCACGCCGGGCCGGTTCTTGTGCCGCACGGCCAGGATGTGGGTGGCCGCGCTCTTGGCGAGGCGGTTCACGCAGTTCGGGACGCTGCCGACCTGCACGAACTCCTGTACGATCCGCAGCACCTCGTGCGCGATCGCCACCTGCGCCTGCTCGGTGGACGCCCCGACGTGGTGGGTTCCGTAGACGCCCGGCTGCCTCGCGATCGCGCTCTCCCACGCGCCGGCGCCGCCCGCCGGCTCGTTCTGGAAGACGTCGAGCCCCGCGCGGATCCCCTTCTCCCGGATCGCGGCCCCGAGCGCCGCCTCGTCCACCACGCTGCCGCGCGCGGTGTTGATCAGGTAGGCCCCGGGGCGCATCGCCCCCAGGAACTCGGCATCGACCAGGTGCTTCGTCTCCATGTTCGCCGCCACGTTGATGGAGACCGCGTCGCTCAGGCGCGCCACCTCGAGCGGGGTCTGGCAGTACCGCACGCCCAGCCGGTCGGCCTCGGCGTGCGTGAGGTTGCGCGACCACCCCGCGACGTGCATCCCGAACGCCTGCGCCCGCACGGCGATCTCCCGTCCGATCCGCCCCAGGCCGACGATCCCCAGCGTGCGGCCATGCACCCCGCGCGCCTTCGAGTACTCGCCCTTGTTCCACCGGCCGGCCCGGAGATCGGCCACCTGGTCCGGAATCCGCCGGTCGCACGCGAGCAGCAGTCCCAGCACCAGCTCGGCCACCGCGATCGAGTTCTTCCCCGGGCAGTTGGAGACGAAGATGCCGAGGTCGGACGCGGCGTCCACGTCGATGGTATCGATCCCCGCGCCGGCCCGGATCACCAGGGCGAGGCTCGCTCCGCTCCGGAGCGCCTCGGCGGTGACCCTGGTGCTCCGGACGATGAGGACCCCGGGGTCGTGGTCGCGGAGGGCGGCCGGCAGCGTGTCGGCGGAGAGGTCCGGCTGCGACACGACGGTGCAGCCGAGCTCCTTGAGCCCGTCGATGCCGACCTTCTCGAAGGTGTCTGCGACGAGAACTTTCATGCCTGTGTTCCGGTCGGTGAGCGTATGAGCTATGAGCTATGAGCTATCAGCTATCAGCTATCAGCCGATGGGCGGATCGCCCATAGCCCATCGCGCATCGCCCATCGCCCATAGCCCATAGCTCATAGCTCACAGCTGATAGCTGACAGCTCACGGCTCACACGCTCACAGCTCATGCACAAACAACCCGCTCCGCAGCTTCGGCTCGAACCACGTGCTCTTGGGCGGCATGATCGCGCCCGCGTCCGCCACCGCCATCAGCTGGTCGAGGGTCGTGGGGTACATTACCACCGCCAGCGCCATCTCCCCCGACCGCACCCGCCGCTCGAGCTCGGCGGTGCCGCGGATGCCGCCGACGAAGTCGATCCGCGTGTCGGTCCGCGGATCGGCGATCCCGAGGATCGGGCCGAGCACCCGCTCCTGGAGCAGGCTCACGTCCAGCGAGCCGACCGGATCGTCGCGGTCGATGGTCGCCGGGTCCAGCGTGAGCCGGTGCCAGTGGCCGCCGAAGAACAACCCGAAGCTCCCGGGCGCGCGCGGCGACGGATCGGTGGCCGGCTCCAGCCGCCCGAGCGCCCGCAGCCGCCCGGCGAACGCGTCACGCGACAGTCCGTTCAGGTCCCGCACCAGCCGGTTGTAGGGCAGGATCCGCAGCTGGTCGGACGGGAACAATACCGCGAGGAACCAGTTGTACTCCTCATCGCCGCGATGCGCCGGATTCCCCGCGCGGCGCTCGCGGCCGGCGCGCCACGCGCTGGCGGAGCGGTGGTGCCCGTCGGCGACATACGCCAGCGGGACCGCGCAAAAGGCGGCCACCCACGCTGCCGCGTCGGTGATGCGCCAGACCGTGTGCCGCACGCCGTCCGGCGCGGTGAAGTCGTAGAGCGGCGCGCCCTTCATCTCCCGGGCCGCCAGCCGGTCGAGATCGGGACGAGGGCGGTAGGTGAGGAACACCGGCTCCGCGTTGGCATCCAGGGCGAGGACATGGCGGGTGCGGTCGTCCTCCTTGTCCTTGCGCGTCTTCTCGTGCTTGCGGATCACGTCGCGCTCGTAGTCGTCCACGTGCACGCAACCCACCACGCCGGTCTGCGCCCGTCCGTCCATCTCCTGGCGGTAGAGAAACAGCGCGGGCGCCGGATCGCGCACCAGCACGCCGTCGGCCACGAAGCGGTCGAGCGCCGCGCGCGCCGCCGCGTAGATCCGGCGGTCGTACGGATCCACATCGGGCGCCAGATCGATGTCCGAGCGGCCCACGTGCAGGAAGCTGTGCGGGTTCCCCTCCGCGAGCGCCGCCGCCTCCTCGCGGCTCACCACGTCGTACGGCACCGCCGCCACCTTGGCCGCGAGATCGGGGCGGGGACGGAGGGCGCGGAAGGGGTGCAGGCGCATGGGACCAGTAAGGTAAGCCCGCTCACCGCCCGCCTGGAATCAACAGGACTTTGCCCGTCGTCTCCCGCCCTTCGAGCGCCCGGTGCGCCGCCGCCGCCTCGGCCAGCGGGTATTCCCGGTCGATCCGCACCGCGAGCGACCCGTTTTCCACCCAGCCCAACAGCTCGCGCGAGCGCGCGAGCAGCTCCTCGCGCGTGGCGACGTAGTGGAAGAGCGTCGGCCGGGTCACGTACAGCGAGCCCTTCTGATTGAGGATCTGCAGGTCCAGCGGCGGCACCGGCCCGCTCGACTGCCCGTAGAGCACCATCATCCCGCGCCGCGCGAGGCAGCCGAGGCTCCGGTCGAACGTGGTCCGGCCCACGGAGTCGTACACGACCTGCAGACCGGCCCCGCCGGTGAGCCGTTTCACCTCGGTCTCGAAATCCTGCTCCGTGTAGCGGATCACCTCGTCGGCGCCCGCCTCGCGGGCCAGCCGGGCCTTCTGCTCCGTGGACACGGTTCCGAGCACGCGCGCGCCCCGCCGTTTCGCGATCTGGCAAAGCAGGAGCCCCACGCCGCCGGCGGCGGCGTGGACCAGGCACGCGTCGCCCGGTTTCAGCGGATAGGTGCTGGTCGCGAGATAGTGCGCGGTGAGCCCCTGCAGCAAGACCGCCGCGGCCACCCGCTCGCTGATCCCCTGCGGAATCGCGACCAGTCGCTCCGCGGGCACGACGGCGTACTCGGCGTACGCCCCCGTGGGCCCCGCGTACACCACGCGGTCGCCGGGCCGCACCGTGGTCACGTCCGGCCCCACCTGCTCCACGGTCCCCGCCGCCTCCATGCCGAGCGTGTGCGGGAGCTGGACCTTGTAGAGCCCGGTGCGCTGATAGATATCGATGAAGTTGACCCCGGCCGCCGCGATGCGGACCAGTGCCTGCCCCGCCGCCGGGGCCGGCGTGGGGACGTTCTCGTATCGCAGCACCTCGCTGCCGCCGTGGGCGTGAATGCGAATGCCCTTCACGAAAGCTCCGGAGCGCGGAAGATTCAAAGATAAGTGTGGAGGGCACGACGGCCCGTACCTTCGAGTAACCCATGACCGGGCGTGTATCTCGGCGCAGTCCGCGGCACCACCAGGCCCGGCGGCTCCCCATCGGCGCGGAGCCGACCGGGGCCGGCGTTCATTTCCGCGTCTGGGCCCCGCGGCGCCAGCAGGTGGAGGTGGTGCTCGAGCCTTCCGGCGAGGCACGCCCGCTCGCCCCCGAGCCCGGCGGCTACTTCGCCGCGCTGGTCGACGGGGCGGGCGCCGGCACCCGCTACAGGTACCGGCTCGACGGCGGCGACGCCCTGCCCGATCCGGCCTCGCGCTTTCAGCCGGAGGGGCCGCACGGTCCCTCCGAGGTGATCGACCCCGGCCGGTTCACCTGGACCGATGCCGGGTGGGCCGGGCTGCGGCTCGAGGGCCAGGTGCTGTATGAGCTGCACGTCGGCACCTTCACCGCCGACGGAACGTGGGCTGCGGCCGCCGCGGCGTTGCCCCCGATCGCGGAGCTCGGCCTCACCGTCATCGAGGTCATGCCGGTGGCCGACTTCCCCGGGCGCTTCGGCTGGGGCTACGACGGCGTGAATCTCTTCGCCCCGACGCGCCTCTACGGGCGACCCGACGACTTCCGGGGCTTCGTGGACCGGGCCCACGCGCTCGGTCTGGCCGTGATCCTCGACGTGGTCTACAACCACCTCGGTCCCGACGGCAACCACCTGCGCGAGTTCGCGACCGAGTACTTCACCGACCGCCACGCCACCGCGTGGGGCGAGGCCCTGAATTTCGACGGGCCGGACGCCGGGCCGGTGCGGGAGTACTTCCTCGCGAACGCCGGCTACTGGATCGACGAGTTCCACCTGGACGGCCTGCGACTCGACGCCACCCACGCGATCGACGACGCGTCGCCGGAGCACATCCTCGCGGCGGTTGGCGCCCGGGCGCGGCAGGCCGCGCGCGGGCGCGACACGATGGTCATCGCGGAGGACGAGCTCCAGCGCATCTCCCTGGCGCTCCCGGCGACGCTGGGCGGATACGGGCTCGACGGCATCTGGCACGACGACTTCCACCACATCACGCGGGTCGCGGCGACCGGGCGGCGCGAGGGCTACTTCCGCCGGTACCAGGGGTCGGGCGCCGAGCTCGCCGCGGCGGCGACCCGCACGCTCGGGGGCGAGTCGCCGCGGCCGGAGGCGTTCGTCAACTTCCTGCAGAACCACGATCAGGTCTCGGTAGCCCCCGGAGGCCGCCGGCTGCACCAGCTCACCAGCCCCGGCCGCCACCGGGCGCTCACCGCCCTCCTGCTGCTCGCGCCGGGAACGCCGATGCTGTTCATGGGCGACGAGTTCGCCGCCTCTGCGCCCTTCCTCTACTTCGCGGACCACGAGCCCCGGCTCGCCGAGCTCGTGCGCGAAGGCCGGGCGCGCCATCTCGCCCAGTTCGCGAGCTTCGCCGACCCCCTGGTGCAGGCCGGGCTCGCCGACCCGTCCGACCCCGGGACCTTCGCGCGCTGCCGGCTCGATCCCGGCGAGCGCGACCGGCACGCCTGGGCCATCCGCCTGCATCGCGACCTGCTCGCGCTCCGGCGACGCGACCCCGTCCTGCGCGCCCGCGGGTCCGGGCGGGTGGACGGCGCGGCGCTGGGCGAATCCGCGCTCGCGCTGCGGTTCCGCGCCCGCGGCGGGGCGGAGCGGGTGCTGCTCGTCAATCTCGGCGGGGATCTGGAGCTGGGCGGCGAGGAGCCGCTGCTCCCGCCGGCGGGGGGCGCGTCCTGGGCCCTCAGGTGGTCGTCAGAGGATCCGGCCTACGGAGGCGGCGGCACCCCCGAGGCCGCGCGAGCCGGCAGGCTGGCGCCGGCCGAATCAGCCTTGCTGCTGGGGCCTGGAATCAGAGGGGTGTAAGGCGACGTTCGGGCCCGGTGTACGATGCGTCCTGGTGATAGCGCCGCTCGACCCCGGTCCAGCTCGAGCGAACCCCCTCCACCGCCGCGTCCCCCATCGGCGCCAGATCGCTCGCCCCGGTGCCCAGAGCCCGCTCCACGGTGGCCGGCGGCTCGTAGGCCGGCTCCCCGGTCGGCGCGCGGGGCCGGGAAGGGCCCAGATCGGCGTTGCACGACTGGAGGATCAGCACCGCCTCTTCGGTTCGCGGGCCCGCGTCCACGGTTACCAGGATGCCGCCCTCGCGGAAGCCGGCCGCGAAGTGGCGGGCCGCCTCCTCGGGCACGCCCAGCCCGACCAGCGCGCCGATGAGGCCCCCCGTCGCCGCGCCCGCCCCCGCCCCGACCAGCACCGACTCGAGCACGCCACCGGCGACGATGGGTCCGAGCCCCGGGATCAGCAGCGAGCCCAGCAGTCCCAGCATGCCGCCGAGGAGTCCCCCGGTCAGCGCGCCGGTGGCGGCGCCCTTCGCCGTGGGCGAGGCCTCGGTCGCTTCCGTGAGCCCGCGCTGCTCGCCCCGGTCCTGCATGGCGATACCGATCCGGTCCTTCGTGAACCCGCTGTCCTTCAGGTCGCGGATCGCCTCCTCCGCATCCGATCGATCGTGAAACAGAGCGACGACGGTCCGCCCCGTTCTGTTGCCAATGTCAGCCATGGCCAGAGTGCCCTTGCCGTGAGAGAGGCTGGTGACGCGACTCACCCGGTCGCACCTCTCAGAATCGCCAGCTCCAGGCTGTCGCACAACGCCAGCCAGCTCGCCTCGATGATGTTCTCCGAGCAGCCGACGGTGCTCCAGCGCTCGGCCCCGCGGGCCGACTCGACGATCACCCGGGGACGTGCGCCGGTGCCGAGGTGCTCGTCCACGATCCGCACCTTGTAGTCCACCAGGCGCACCGCATCCAGCTCGGGATGGAACGGAAGCAGCGCCTTCCGCAGCGCGCGGTCGAGCGCGTTCACCGGCCCATCGCCCTCCGCCACAGTATGCATCACCTGGTCGCCCACCCGCAGCTTCACCGTGGCCTGCGCCTGGGTGGGACGCTCGCCCCGGCGGTCCACGATGACGGTGTAGTCGAGCAATTCGAACGGCGGCCGGTAGCCGGGAGCGGCACGCCGCAGCAGCATCTCGAACGAGCCCTCCGCCGCCTCGAACTGGAAGCCGCGATGCTCCAGCTCCTTGATCCGCTGCAGCACGGCCGCCTCCGCCGGCCCCGCGTCGAGGCCGAGCGCCTCGGCCCGGAGCCGGATGTTGCGCCGGCCGGCCACCTCGCTCACCACCACCCGCATCTCGTTGCCCACGAGCGCGGGATCGACGTGCTGGTAGCTCTCCGGCAGCTTCGCGACCGCGGCGACGTGGATGCCGCCCTTGTGCGCGAACGCGCTCCGTCCGACGTACGGGGCGTGCGGATCGGGGTTCAGGTTGGCGATGGCAGCGACGACGTGCGACACCTCGCTCAGCCGCGCCAGCGCGGCCGGCGGCAGCACCTCGTGGCCGAGCTTGAGCTGGAGGTTGGCGATCACCGGCACGAGGTCCACGTTGCCGCACCGCTCGCCGTACCCGTTGATCGTTCCCTGCACCTGGGTGCAGCCGGCCTCCACCGCGGCGAGCGCGACGGCGACCGCCACGCCGCTGTCGTTGTGCGGGTGGATGCCGAGCGGCGTCGAGACGCGCTCCCGCACCCGCGCCACCACGTGGCGCACGGCGTCGGGGAGGCTCCCCCCGTTGGTGTCGCACAGGACGACCCAGCGCGCGCCGGCGCGGGCGGCCGCCTCGACGGTCGCCAGCGCGTAGCCGGGATCCAGGGCGAACCCGTCGAAGAAGTGCTCCGCATCGTAGACCACCTCCCGCCCCCGCGCGCCGAGCCAGGCCACGCTCTCGGCGATCATGGCGAGGTTCTCGTCCCGCGTGGTCTCGAGCACCCGGTCCACGTGCAGGGTGGAGCTCTTGCCGACGATGGTGACGACCGGCGTCTCCGCGTCGATGAGCGCCCGCAGGTTCGCGTCGTCCTCGCAGCGGACCCCCGCCCGGCGCGTACTCCCGAACGCGGCGATCCGGCTGCGCCCGAGCCCGGCCGTCGCGATGCGGCGGAAGAACTCCGCGTCCTTGGGATTCGACCCCGGCCAGCCGCCTTCGACGTAGTGCACGCCCAGCCCGTCCAGCAGCCGCGCGATCTTGAGCTTGTCCTCCAGTGAGAGGGCGAGTCCTTCCCGCTGGGTCCCGTCGCGGAGCGTGGTGTCGTAGAGGGTGATGGGCATAGGGGCCTTGGGCCACCCCGCGGATGGCCGGAAAAAGAAAGCCTCCCCGTTCGGGGAGGCATCGTGTCGTGCCGCTGCGCGGTGCTACGCCGTGCGCGCCGACACCCCGCCTCCCCGGTGGGCGAGAGGAATGCCGATGCGAATGCTGAGGCGGGCGGAGCGCATGGATGCAATTCTATGCGTTGGCCCGCATAGGTCAATGACCGGACGACCTGGCGGAGGCGTCGGGGCATGTGCCGCCCCGGAAAAAACGTGGCCGGGGAAAGGTGGGTGGAACGGGCGCGGTGCGCCCGTTCCCAGCGAGATCGAGAGAAGGGGGTAGTGCAGGGTCGAGCAGCGGAAGCGGAGAATTGATCAGCTCGTCCGGCCGCAGGGCTGGGGGGCCCAGGGCTAGGATCGGACGTCTCGCGTGGCGCCGATCGTCCGCCGCTTCCACTATGGCCAAGATAGACCCACCGCAAGTGCCCGCTGTGCGCCGCGTCACACCGCCGCGGTGCCGAGCTCCACCAGCATGGCCCCCAGGTGGGCCGGCGTCAGGTCTCCCATATGTCCGATCCGGACCACCCGGTCCGCCAGCGACCCGAGCCCCCCGGTCAGGGTGTACCCCCGCTCCCGCATCCGTCGCAGCAAGTCGGGCACCGTGCGACCCGCCGGCGGGGTGAGCGCCGAAACCGCGGTCGACCGGCGGCCGGGCTCCGCCAGGAACGCCCAGCCGGGATGCGCGTCCACCCATCGCTCCAGTGCAGCCAGCATCGCCGCGTGCCGGTCCCACCGCGCCTCGACCCCGCCCGCGGCGTCGATCCGGCCGAGCTGGCGCTCGAGCGCGTAGAGGAGCGAGAGCGCGGGGGTCTGGGTCGGACGCCCGCTCCGCGCCGCCGAGTCGTACTTGCGGAGGTCGAAGTACCAGCCCCGGTCCCGCACCCGGGCGGCGCGCTCCAGGAGGCGCGGGGACGCGGCTCCCAGGGCGAGCCCGGGGGGAAGCGCCAGGGCCTTCTGGGACCCGGTGAAGACGAAGTCGAGTCCCCAGGCGTCGGTCTCCACCTGCACCGCGCCGATCGACGTGACGGCGTCCACCAGGACGAGCGCATCCGAGCGCTCCCGCACGACGCGCGCGAGGTCGGCGAGCGGCGCGAGGGCGCCGGTCGAGGTGTCGGAGTGCACCAGCGCGACCGCGTCTACCGGCGGGCCCCCGAGGAATCGCGCCAGGTGGTCGGGCTCGACCACCCGGCCGGTCGGTACGCAGAGCCGGACCACCTCCTTGCCGCAGGCCTCCGCGACGCCCGCGACCCACTCGCCGAAAAACCCGCCCGAGAGCACGAGCACGCGGCGGGTGACGACGTTGCGGATCGCCGCCTCCAGGAATCCCGTGGCCGACGACGCGGCGAGCAGCACCGGCGATCCGGTGCGGAAGAGGCGCCGCAGGCCCGGCTGCAGCCCGTGCAGCAGCGCCCGCGCCTCGTCGCTCCAAGGCGAGATCATCGGCCTGCCGAGTGCCGCGAGCACGTCAGGATGCACCTCGACCGGCCCGGGGAGGAAGGCGCGCCCGAACCCGGTCACGGCGCGTCTCCGAAGCCGTAGACGGCCCAGCACACGAACACGAGCCGGAGGGCGCGCGGCTCCACCCCGCTCGCGGCGAGCAGAATGGCGGTGACAGTGCTGGCGAGCAGGAGGGCCGCCACAGCGAGCTTGACGAGGCGGAGCGGATTCTCGATCGAGCGCCGGTCGTCGGCGCCGGCCGAGTCGATGGAAAACGGCGAGGGCGGCGTCAAGGAGCGGAAAGGTACGGGAGCACGTGCGACGGCGGCAAGTTGACATCCTCCCATTGGCGGGCGTAAATCCCCGGCGTGCCGCACTCATTCGTTCGCGCCGCAGGCGCCGCGACGCTCCGCGTCGCGCTCGCCACGGCGCTCGTCGCGGTGGGGCTGGCTCCCGCCGCTCCGCTTCACGCGCAGGACACGACGGCCGTCGACCCGACGCTCACCGACGCCGATCTGCCCTGGGCGCTGAGCTACTTCCCGTACATCACCGGCCTCTCCAACGACGGTCCGCTGGTTGCGGGGCGCGTGCGCTACTGGAAGCCCGCGGCGTACGAGGACCAGGTCACCTACAAGGCCGCGCTGCAGCTCGATGCCGGAATCGGGTTCCGGGGGAGCCGGTTCGCCATCGCGCACGCGACCGTGCCCCGGGTCGCGCCCGGCTGGCGCCTCAACCTCCTGGGCGCCGCCGTGCGGGAGGCCCGGTTCGGATTCTACGGCCTCGGCAACGAGACGGTTTTCAACGAGGCGAACACCCAGCCGGACAATCCCCTGTACTACCGGGTCCGGCGCCGGGTGTACCGGCTCAATGTCGAGGCCACGCGCCGCATCGTCGGCCCCCTGCACTTCGCCGTCCTTGGCGAGCTGGCGTCGACCCGCTACTCGGCGCCAGAGGACCAGCCGTCGCTCTTCGGCCAGACCATCGGCCCGCGGCTCGACGAGGACGACGCGTCGATGCGCGGCGCCCTGGTGCTCGACACCCGGGACAACGAGTACAACACCACCAGGGGCCTGCTCCTGGAGGGCGGGGCACAGGTGGCGACGGGCGGAGGGAACTACGAGCGGGTGTACGGGATCCTGCGCGGGTGGGTCACGCCCCGCACCGGCACCACGCTCGCCGTGCGGCTCGCCGGCTCGGAGATCTACGGGAACCCGACCCTGGACGCCCACTTCCTGATCCCAGGCTGGGAGCGGCCGGTGCTCGTGCTGGGCGGGAACTACTCACACCGCGGGCTCGATCTGCCGCGGTTCGCCGGCCGGAGCGTGCTTTTCGGCAACTTCGAGGTGCGGCAGGAAGTGTTCGGCTTCGGCGATCTCGGCGCGATCGGCCTGCTCGGGTTCATCGATGCCGGGCGGGTGTTCGAGGGCGAGGAGTTCCGCCTGACGTTCGACGATCTCAAGGTGGGCGGCGGCGGCGGGCTGGCCCTGCGGATCCTCCGCTCGACGATCTTCACGCTCACGATCGGGCGCGGGCCCGAAGGGACCAACATCGACCTGAACAGCGGCTGGTTTTTCTGAGTCTACTGCTCTCCCCGCTCGCTCCCGTCCCGCCCGGCCGCTTCCCATTCCCCGGTGACCTCCAGCACTTCCTTCAGCGTGGTCGCGCCGCGGTCGCGCGCGTACCACTTGCGGATCTCGGGATAGAGCTCCGCCTTGGGTCGGCCCTTGGCCCGCTCGCCCATCACCCAGTCCTGCAACGCACCGGGCCGCGGTCCCCAGTGGCCCAGCTCGTTGAACTCGGCATCCAGCGCGATCACCACCGGAATCGAACGGGTCCCGTTGGTGAGATACCGGTTCATCAGCTCGGGGTTCTCGTCGCGCCGGAGGATCCGCAGCTCGATCCCGGGCGCCTCGTCGGCCAGGCGGGCGAGGACGGGGATCGTGTTCGACGCGTCGCCGCACCAGTCCTCGGCGAGCACCAGCAGCTTGAGCCCCGCCTCGGGCGGCACCGCCCCGAGCGCCCACTCGGGGACGCGGGCCAGCCGGTAAAGCCCATCCCAGAGTCCGCGGTGCTCGAGCTTGCTCGCGCGGACGAACTCGGCATAGGGAACCGCGGAGTTCCAGAGCGTTGCGAAATCCATCGTATCACCGGTTGAATCGTTGGAGCGTCACCTGCCGATGGAGGAACCCGGATCGCGCGGCCGAAGTTCCTCGCGCCGGCGCAGCGGCACTGTACATTGCGGGATGGACCGACCCGCCCGCCGAGACGGCGAGGCCACCCGGCAGAAGCTCCTCCGCGCCGCCCTCGAGCTGTACACCACCGTCGGCTACCGCGCCACCACCACTCCCGAGATCGCGGCGCGGGCCGGCGTCGCCGAAGGAACGATATACCGGCACTTCTCGGGCAAGGAACACCTGCTCAACGAGGCGTATCGCGCGACCCACCGGTGGGCCCACGGGCTCGTGACCGAGGGTGGCGGCGACCCGGCCCCGGTGCCGGAACGCCTCGAGCGCATCGCGCGGCGGCTGCTCGAGGGAGCCGAGCGGGATCCCGCGGCGGCGCGCATGTTGCTCGTCGCGCGCGAAGACCGTCACCTCGACGAGCGGAGCCGCGAGGCGGCCCGCGAGTTCCGCGACGCGCTGCAGCAGGTGATCGCGTCGGGCAAGTCCGACGGCCTGGTGCGCGCGGGACCGGCGGAGCTGTGGGCCGCGGTGTGGCTCGCGGTGATCGCCTACGCGGCGGAACGAATCGCGGCCCGGGAGTGGACGACCGAGCAACCGCAGGTGGGGCAGGTCCTGGCGGCGGCGTGGGACGCGATAAAGCAGTAAACGGCGTTCACCGCCTTCCCGCGAAGAAGGTGAGATCCCTCGGCCGCAGCGGCGGCCGGTCCCACGCCACCCAGCGCGCACGCCCGGGGCCCACCGGGCGCACCACCAGCTCGTCTCCCACGAAATACCCCACCGAATCCGTGCCCCAGCGGGCCGGGTC
>DASUAH010000172.1:0-5263 GCA_035763885.1 Gemmatimonadales bacterium | reverse complement strand
GTGATCGCGCACATCCCGCGTGCGTGGCGGAGCAGTCCACCGATGTAGTGCAGCGCCACCGGCGACAGCTCCCACTGCGCGCTCGCCTCCCAGAAGGCGTTCTCCTTGCCGCGAAAGAGCGACTGATGCGTGTGCATTCCGCTCCCGTTCTGCCCCTGGATCGGCTTGGGCATGAAGGAAGCGAGGAAGCCATGCCGGCGCGCCACGTCGCGCACGACGAACCGGAACGTCGCGATGTTGTCGGCCGTGGTGAGCGCGTCGGCGTACCGGAAGTCGATCTCGTGCTGGCCCGGCGCGACCTCGTGATGTGCCGCCTCGACCTCGAAGCCCATCATCTCGAGCTGTTCCACGATGACGCGGCGGATCTCCTCCCCGCGGTCCACCGGGCTCAGGTCGAAGTAGGCGCCGGAGTCGTGCGTGATGGTGGTCGGGGTGCCGTCCGGCGCCATCTCGAACAGGAAGAACTCGGCCTCGCACCCCGCCATCATGGTGTAGCCCAGCTTCTTCGCGTGCTCGAGCTGCCGCTTGAGCGCGGTGCGGGGGCAGCCGGCGAATGGCGCCCCGTCGGGCGTGAGAATGTCGCAGATGAGCCGGGCCACCCGCCCGCCCTCGTCGTCGTACGGCAGAATGCGGAAGGTGCCGAGCTCGGGCCGGAGCAGCATGTCCGACTCCTCGATCCGCACGAAACCCTCGATGGACGAGCCGTCGAACATGATCTGCCCGTCGAGGGCCTTGTGGAACTGGGTGCGCGGGACCTCGACGTTCTTGTTCACACCGAGGATGTCGGTGAACTGCAGGCGCAGGAAGTCCACGCCGAATCGCTCGGCAAGGTCGAGGATGTCTCGCTTGGCGGCGCCGCTCAGGTCGGTGGGGAAGGTCTCGCGCTCTGGGCGAGACGGGCGAGACGGGCGAGACGTCGGGGCTACGGCCATGGCAACTCGAAGGAGGAAACGACAGCGAAAGCTAGGACGCTCCGCTGTGAGGCGCTACTGCATCTTCCACCCCGTTGGACCTGCCGTTACCTTGCCGCCCGCACGCAGGGGCAGCTGGTCGGCCGCGTGCCGCTCCCCCGTTGAGCGTTCACCGGTTACCGTTTGCGCCATGGCACTCCCGGCATCCACCACCTGCCCGGCCTGCGGCGCGGTGGCGAGCGGCAGCTTCTGCAGTGGGTGCGGCGCCAGCCTCGCCGCCCGCCGCTGCGGCGTCTGCGGGGCCGCCGTCGTGGCCGGCGCCCGGTTCTGCCACCGGTGCGGGCGGAGCCTGAGCGCGGCCGCGCCCGCCCGCCGGTCCGAGCGCGGCGCCTGGATCGTCGCGGCGGTGGTGGTCGTGCTCGCGGTGACGGCGATCATCGCGAAGGTCCGGCGCGACGCCCCCGCCCCCGCGCTGCCCGACATGGCCAATCCCGGCGCCGCGGCCGGCATGCCTGCGGGCCCCGCGCCCGACATCAGCCGCATGTCGCCGCGGGAGCGGTTCGACCGGCTGTTCAATCGGGTCGTCGCGGCGGCCGAGCGGGGGGACACCGCCGAGGTGCTGCGCTTCACGCCGATGGCCCTCGGGGCATACGCGCAGCTGGACACCGCGGACGCGGACGCCCGGTATCACGCGGCGGTGCTGCTGCTCGAGACCGGCCAGGATGACGCGGCGGCCGCGCTGGCGGACACCATGCTCGCCGCGGAGCCGAACCATCTGTTCGGGTGGATGATTCGCGGCCGGGTGGCGGCGCGGCGCGGCGATAGCGCGGCCGCCCGGCGTGCAGCCGGGGAGTTCCTGCAGCGCTACGACGCGGAGCTGCGAGCCCGCCGGCGGGAGTACGAGGAGCACCGGGCCGCGGTGGAGCAGTTCCGGAGCACCGCGGCAAGCGGTGAGCCGTGAGCGGTGAGCGGTGAGCGCTCACCAGGAGGAGCAGCCGTGCCCCGCGTGATACGGGTGGCCCACAGCCCCGACTCGGACGACGCATTTATGTTCTGGGCGCTCGCCGAGGGGAAGCTCGACACCGGCGATCTCCGCTACGTGCATGAGCTGGCCGATATCGAGACCCTGAACCGCCGCGCGCTGCAGGGCGAGCTCGAGGTGTCCGCCGTCTCGATCCACGCGTATGCGTACCTGGCCGAGCGGTATGCGCTCCTCGGCTGCGGCGCCTCGATGGGCGACGGATACGGTCCCCGCGTGGTGGCACGCGCCGCCGCACCCGCCGACGCGCGCGCGGCGCTCGCGGGGCGGCGGGTCGCCGTGCCCGGGAAGCTCACCACCGCCTATCTCGCCCTCCGCCTGTATCAACCCTCGTTCGAGGAGCTCGTCGTGCCGTTCGACCGCATCGAAGACGCGGTGCGAGCCGGCGAGGCCGACGCCGGGCTCCTGATCCACGAGGGGCAGCTCACGTTCGAGGACGCGGGGCTGCATCTGTGGGCCGACCTCGGCGCCTGGTGGCTGGCGGAGACCGGCCTGCCCCTCCCCCTCGGGGGCAACGTGGTGCGGCGCGACCTCGGCGACGCGATCGTGCGCCGGATCGCGCGCGACCTGCGTGCCAGCATCGTATACGGACTCGAGCACCGCGCCCCCGCGCTGGCGCACGCCGGCCGGTTCAGCCGCGGCCTCAACGACGAGCGCACCGACCGCTTCGTCGCCATGTACGTCAACGAGTGGACGCTGGACTACGGCCCGCGCGGCCGCAAGGCGGTGCAGCTGCTGCTGGATCGCGGCGCCGATGCCGGCGTCATCACGGCCCGCGTGGCGGCCGACTTCGTCGATTGATGTCGATCGATTAGGTTCTCCGGAGCCCGCGCCCGCCCCTTCCCGCCCCCGGCGCGCATTCCGGAGCGCTCGTGCCCCTGACCGACGGCCCCGCCAGCATTCTGGTCGTCGACGACGACGCGGCGGTCCGCGTCGCCGTCTCCAAGTATCTCGTGCAGCGCGGCTACGAGGTGCTCACCGCGGAGACCGGTGAGGAGGCGCTGGATCTGCTCCGGCGGCGGCCGGTCACCGGCATGCTGCTCGACGTCCGCCTCCCCGGCGCCAGCGGCGTGGAGCTGGTCCCGCGGGTGGTCGAGCGCGAGCCCTGCCTCGCGCTGGTCATGCTCACCGCCGTCAACGACGCCACCAGCGCCGCGCTGTGCATGCAGCGCGGCGCCATGGACTATCTCATCAAGCCGGTCGATCTCGATGATCTCGAGCGCGCGCTCCGGCGCGCGCTCGACCGCCGGCGGGAGATGCTCGAGACCCGGCACCTCCAGGAGCGGCTGACCGAGGAGGTGGCGCGCCGCAGCGCGGAGCTGCGGGAGGAGCGCGCCAACCTCGAACGGGTGTCGCTCGCCACGCTCGACGCGCTGGTGAACGCCCTCGAGGCCAAGGACCCGTATCTGCGGGGACACTCCGCCCGGGTGGCTCACCTCACCGCGCTCACGGCGGCGGCGCTCGGACGGAGCGCGGACGAGATCGAGGCCGTACGCACCGCGGCGCGCCTGCACGATGTCGGCGAGATCGGCGTCCGGGAGGCTGTGCTCGGCAAGCAGGGTCCGCTGAGCGACCAGGAGTACGAGCACGTCAAGCAGCACGTGGTCGTCGGGGCCCAGATCCTCGCCCCGCTGGTGCACCTGCGACACGTAATCCCGTTCGTGCGGGGGCACCACGAGCGCTGGGACGGCTCGGGCTACCCCGACCGGCTGGCAGGAGAGGCCATCCCCTGGGGAGCGCGCGTGATCGGCGGGGTGGAGATCTACGACGCGCTCACCACCCGCCGGCCGTACCAGGCGGAGATGGAGCCGGCGGCCGCGCTGGCGCGGATGGCCGATCTGGCCGGCAGCATGATCGACCCGGCCGTCTATCGAGCGCTGGCGGTCGTGGTCGAGCGGCGGGCGCCGCTCCTCGCGGGCGAAGAGCAGGCATGACCCGGCCGGGCGAGTGCGCCGCCGGCGAGCGGAGCCGGTTACGCATCCTCCTGGTGGACGACGATCCGGCGATGGCACGGCTCGCCTGCCAGATCCTCCGCGCGCACGGGTTCCCCGACCCCGCCCACGTCGCAACCGGGACCGGTGCGCTGGCGGCCGCGGACGGCGTCGACGTCGTGCTGCTCGACCAGCAGCTCCCCGATCGGAACGGGCTCGAGGTGCTCGCGGCGCTCCGCACCCGCCCCGATCGCCCCGCCGTCATTCTCGTCACGGCGCACGGCAGCGAATCGCTCGCGGCGCGAGCGCTTCGCGAGGGGGCCGACGACTACCTGGCCAAGGACGCCTCGCTCGCGGACCTGCTCCCACAGGTCCTGGAGCGGGTGCGGCGCACCCGTGCGCTCCGCGACGCGCTCGCCGCCGCCGAGCGCGACCTGCTGCGGGCGGAACGCCTCGCGGCGGTGGGCGAGATGACCGTCACGCTCCACCACGAGATCAACAATCCGCTCATGGCCGCTACCGCGGAGGTGGAGCTGCTCCTGTCGAACCCAGACGGCCTCCCCGAGCACGCGCTGCGGGGACTGGGCGAGATCAAGGGATCGCTGGCCCGCATCCGCGACATCCTGCGCCGCGTGGGCGATCTCGGCGACGCGCGCTCGACCAGCTACCTCGGCGACGTCCGGATGATCGACCTGGCGCCCGCCGGCGCCGTGCGGGCGGTGCGGCGCGGGACCGCCGTGCTCCACGTGGCGGACGAGAACGTGGCCCGGGTCTGCGCGCTGCTGCTTCGCACTGCCGGGTTTCACATCAAGCGTGCCGCCGGTGCCGACGATCTCGCCCGGGCCGCGCGCGCCATCGACGTGACCCTGGTCCTCGTCGCCATGGGCGCAGGCTCGACCGGGACGGAGCCGCTGGCGGCGCTGCAGCCGCCGCGCGACCGCTCCTATCGCCTGATTGTGCTGGTGCCCGACGACGGCGCGGCCGCCCGGGCCGCGGGCGCCGATCACGTCGTCACGATGCCGTTCGATCCGGGGACGTTGATCGGGGAGGTGCTGGGCGTGCTGGACGGGCGGTGAGCCGGTTACCGCTCAGCGCTCACCGCGCGCTGCCGCGCCGCGCTTCGTTGCCTGATAGGCCATCCCCCGCAGCCGGATGATCCGCTGCGCGATCGGCGGGTGCGAGCCCAGCAGATCGGCCAGCCGGCCTTCGCGAGCGTTGATCGCGCGGTGGGCGGGGTCGACGATGCAGAGGTGCGCCGCGCCCCGCGTGATCGCCCTGGTGGGCGCACCGGCCTGCGCCAGCTTCTCCAGCGCGGACGCGAGCGCCGCAGGGTTGCGGGTGAATTGCGCGCCGGTCGCGTCCGCCAGGTACTCGCGCTTGCG
>DASUAH010000171.1:0-6857 GCA_035763885.1 Gemmatimonadales bacterium | reverse complement strand
CGACTGCTTCGCGCGGCGGGCTACGCCAACCTGCTCGCGACCACGGACCCCGCCGAGGTACGCAACCTCTACCGCGCGGAAGATCCGGATCTGGTGCTCCTCGATCTGCACATGCCCGGGCTCGACGGGGTCGCAGTGCTGGAGCAGCTCCAGGCCGATGCGCCTCCGCATGCCTACCTCCCGGTGCTCGTGCTCACCGGTGACTCGTCGCAGGACGCACGACGCCGGGCGCTCGCGGCGGGCGCGAAGGACTTCGTGGCCAAGCCTTTCGAGCTGGACGAAATCGTTCTTCGCATCCGCAATCTGCTGGAGACCCGCTTCCTCCACCGGGAGATCATCGCCCAGAACCAGGTGCTGGAACGCCGCGTCGAGCAACGAACCGCCGAGCTGGACGGGGCCTACCTCGACACGCTGGAGCGTCTGGCGCTGGCGGCCGAGTTTCGCGACGACGAGACCGGGCGGCACACCGAGCGGGTGGGAGAGATGGCCGCCCTCCTGGGTGACGCGCTCGGCCTTGCCGAGGAGGACCTCTTTCTGATACGGCGGGCCGCACCGCTGCACGATGTGGGCAAGATCGCCATTCCCGATGCCGTGCTGCGGAAACCCGGCCCCCTCACCAGCGACGAGTGGACAATCATGAAGGGGCACGCCACGATGGGCGCTCAGATCCTGTCAGGCGGGCGGTCGCGGGTGATCCGGCTCGCCGAGCAGATTGCGCTGTTCCATCACGAGCAATGGGATGGCAGTGGCTACCCCGAGGGCCGAGCGGGCGAGGCGATCCCGCTCCCGGCGCGGCTGGTCATGGTGGCGGATGTGTTCGACGCGCTGACGTCGGATCGCGTGTACCGCACGGCGTGGCCCGTGGCGAAGGTGCTCGCCTATATCGAGGAGTACGCCGGCCGGCGCTTCGATCCGGAGATCGCCGCCCTGTGCAAGAGGAGCGATGTGCGGCGGTCCCTCGCCGCGATACGCGGCGACGCGGGCGGGAATCGGGCAGGGCGGCCGCGCCGCGCCTCGGTTGCTGCCCTCCCGCCCGCGTCCTGAGCGGCCAGGCGACCGTGGGCTCTGCCGAGCGGGCCAGAATACTCCTCATTGAGGATGACGACTCCTTGCGACCCGCGCTCACGCGAGTGCTCGAGCGGGCGGGTCACCCCGTCCACGCCGCCGCCAACGGCGTGGCGGCTCTCTCCGAGTGGCGCGACGGGGCTTTCGACATCGTGATTACGGACATGCAGATGCCGGAGATGAACGGCATCGAAGTCATCCTGATGTTGCAGACGGCTGCCCCGCGCGTGCCCGTGATCGCGATGTCCGGGGGTGATCGCTCCCGGGATCTGGACATGCTCGGCGACGCGCGGCTGCTCGGGGCCGTCGGCCTGCTCACCAAGCCGTTCTCGATCGAGGAGTTGCTGGGGGCGATCGACGCCGCGCTGGCCTCGTCGGCGAATCGGCAGGGCCGGGGGTGAGGGGTAAGTCTCAACCGCCCCCTGTGCCGTCGCGCGCCGCCTCAGGAGCCGGCCGTGTTGACATAGGGGAGCGGGGTATCTACCGTCCGGCATCCCGCGCAGACGGAGGGGCCGTGGCGGCCAAGGCGGCGAGGTCCGACGCACAATCGCTCGCGGCATGTGGGTGCGGTATCGGGGAGCCCGCCGTCGCGGGGCAGGGGCACGGCCGCAAGGCGGTCGCGGTCGATCCGGAGGTGAAGGAGCGGAACCTCAACCGCCTGCGCCGGATCGAGGGTCAGGTGCGCGGGCTGCAGAAGATGGTGCAAGAGGACCGCTACTGCGCCGACATCCTCACCCAGATCTCGTCGGTCCACGAGGCGCTCCGCGCTGTAGGCCGTGAGCTCATGCGGAATCACCTCAGGCACTGCGCGGCCGCCGCTATCCGGGCGGGCGAGGAGGACGCCGAGGCGATGTACGACGAGCTGGTGGACATGATGTACCGGCACACCCGCTGAGCCACGCGCCCCGTCGCGGCCATGCCGCGTCCTACGAGACCGGGTCTCCTCCGGATTCGCCCCAGCCCGCGGGATACATCGCCGTGCTGCCGTCCATCTCGCCGGTCTCGGCGTGGGTTATCGGCGCGGCCTCGGGCCGGAGCACCGCCCCCTCGACCGCGCGCCCGATCATCAGCTCGTGATCTCCCGCCGGGTGCCGGGCCTCGAGACGGCAATCGAGGAACGCGATGGCTTCCTCGAGGATCGGCGCGCCGGTTCGGCCGGCGCGCCAGGCGATCCCGACCAGCTTGTCGACATCGGTTCCGGTCCGGGTACCGAACCGGCGCGCCAGGTCGAGCCTGCCGCGCTCCAGTACGCTCACCGCGAACCCACCGCCGCCCACGAGGATGCCGTGGGAGAGATTGGCCGGGTTCACGCTCAGCGCCACGAGCGGCGGCCGAAAGGACACCTGCATCACCCACGCGGCCGTGAACGCATCCCGACGGCCGCGGTCCGCGACACCCACGACGTACACGCCGCTCGTGAGCCGGCGGAACGTCGCTGCGACGTGCTGTTGCACTGAGTCTCCTCGGGCGTGATCCGGGTCAGCGGTCGCGATGGTTGCGAGCGCGGGTCGACGGCTGGCCGGGCGCGGAGTCGAGCACGCCACGGATGCCCTCCAGCAGGGTCTCGATCTCGAACGGCTTCTCGAGGACGGTCTCCTCCGGGCCCAGCTGGCTGCTCCCCCTCGCCTCGCGGGTGGCGTAGCCCGACATGAAGAGCACGGGCAGGCCGGGCGCCTCGGCACGGAGCCGAGCGGCGAGCTCGGGACCGCCCATCTCGGGCATCCGCACGTCGCTCAGAACCAGGTCGATCTCGGCGCGCCGCTCGCGCCAGACCAGCAGGGCGTCGGCTCCGTGCCGCGCCTCGATCACGGAGTAGCCATGGTGCTCGAGCACGCGGCGCGCGGACGCGCGCACCGCGGTCTCGTCCTCCACCAGCAGGATGGTCTCCTGCCCGCGCGGCGTGGCCGGCCGCGCCGGCGCCAGCGGCGCCACGGCCTCGACGGAGCGCGGGAAGATCAGTTGGAAGGCGCTGCCCCGTCCGGGTACGCTGTCGACCCGAATGGTGCCTCCGCATTGCGTCACGACGCCGTACACCATCGCCAGGCCGAGGCCGGTGCCCTGCCCCACGGGCTTGGTGGTGAAGAACGGCTCGAAGACGTGCGCCTGGGTCTCCAGGTCCATCCCGATGCCCGTGTCGCGAACCGTGAGCGAGACGTACTCTCCTGGCGGCAGATCGTGTATGCCGGGGCGGCCGTCGTGGGGCACCACGAGCGGCGCGGTCTCGACCGTCACGGTGCCGCCGTCCGCCATCGCGTCCCGCGCGTTCACGACGAGGTTCACCAGCACGAGCTCCAGCTGGCCGGGATCGGCCTGGACCGCCTGCAACAGGGGGTCCAGCGCGGTCTCGAGCAGCGCTCGCTCGTCCAGGAGGCGGCGCAGGAGCGGCTGGCACCCGAGCACCAGGGCATTCAGGTCCAGCGCCCGGACCTGCAGCACCTGACGGCGGCTGAACGTGAGCAGCTTGCGGGTCAGCTCGCCGGCGCGCAGGGCGGCGCGAGTGATCTCCTCGATCTCCGCGCGGGCCGCCAGCGACTCGGGCAGCGCCGCCATCGCGAGCTCGGCGTTGTTCAGGATGGCCGTCAGCAGATTGTTGAAGTCGTGGGCGATGCCACCGGCGAGCTGGCCCACCGCCTCCATCTTCTGGGCCTGCCGGAACTGGGCCTCGAGGGCGATCCGGTCGGTCACGTCCACCGCCACCGCCCAGGAGGCGACTTCCGGGAGCGGGGTCCGCTTCGACTGGGACGACCAGGAGAGCGTCCGGCGGGTTCCGTCCCTGCGGGTGATGGTGAGCTCGCGGTCGCGGAACTCGCCCGCGCTCAACGCCGCCTGCGCGAGCACCCAGGCCCGGTAGTCCGGGTCGGGGAAGAGCAGGGTCCAGGCGTGCGGGTTGCCCACGACCTCCTCGCGCGAGTACCCGGTGACCCGCTCCGCTTCGCGGTTCCAGATCCGGATCACGCCCTGCTCGTCGATGCCGGAGAACACGATCGGCATGTTCTCGAACATCGTGCGGAGCACCCGCTCGCTTGCCCGGAGCGCGGCTTCCGCCTGGCGCTCCAGGGTCACGTCGATCGCTTCGGCTATGGCGTATCGGAAGTCCCCGGCGGCGTCCCGCACAGCCACGAGATTCACCCGCGCCCACACGGCGCGTCCGTCGCGGCTGACATAGCGTTTCTCGATCGCGTAGGAGTCGTCCGCTCCCTGCCGCAGGGCCCGGGCGGCGACGAGATCACGCTCCCGGTCGTCCGGATGGGTGACCTCCGCGAACGTACGGCCGACCAGCTCGTGCGGCTCGTACCCCAGCATTGCCGCGAACGCCCGGTTGACGCGGACGAAACTGCCGCCGGAGTCGGCGACCACCTTGCCGACGGCGGCGTGCTCGAACGCGCCGCGGAACCGCTCCTCGCTCTCCCGCAGGGCCTCCAGCGCGCGGTCGAGGTTCGCGGCGTTGCGCCTCCGGTCGGTGATGTCCTGGCCCATCGCCAGCACGCCGACCACCTGGCTGCTGCCGCCCCGGAGCGGCACGGCCCGGAGTGCAATCCAGCGCCGCCCGCCCCGCAACCCCAGCAGCTCGGCCTCGAGCGTTGGCGCTCCCCCGCAAAGCGCCGACTGGAAGAGAGCCTGGATCTCGTCCCCGGCGGAGTCGGGGACCAGCGAGCGCAGAGGCAGGCCCCGCACCCGCTCGAGCGCTTCGGCCTCCAGCATCACGAGTCCCGCCGCGTTTGCGTCCGCCACCGTGCCGTCCGGCGCGACGACGAGCACGCACTCCGGCAGGGAATCGAGCACCGTCTGGAGGTGCCGCTCCCGCCACTCCAGGCGCCGCTTGGCGAGCATGGCCTCGGTGACGTCGCGACTCAGGACCACGACGGTCCGCACGGCTCCGTCGGGTCCGCGCTCGGGCGCGATCCGGGATGCGAGCCACCGCGGTCCCCGCAGCGTGGGCAGCTCGAACTCTACGGACCCGGGTTCGCCGGTCAGGAGCACGCGCTCGAGCGCCGCCTCCCACCAGGCACAGAGGCGGCCCGGCATGCCGGTCTCGGCGCCGGTGCGGCCGACGAAGTGCTCGGGCGGGTGGCCGGTGATCGCCTCGACTCCGCGGCTCACATAGAGGGCCCGCAGCTGTCGGTCGTACCGTGCGATGATGTCGGGTGAGTGATCGAGGAGCGACCTCAGCTCTCCGGGATCGAGCGATCCCGCTGCGGCTGATTTCGCGGCGTCGTCCAGCACCATGCGCACTCCCGTTTCCGCCGGCTCGCGTTCGCCGGCGGCGTGGCCAGAACAGGGGGTGGATACGGCAAGGGGCGACGCAGGAAGGGAGGGGAGCTGCGCCTGGCGGAAAGTATAAGCGCGGCTTGACACATAAACAAATCGTGATATGTTGATGCGTATGCTGGCCCAAGACCCCTCTCGCACCGAGCCTCAGCGCCTGGCCACGCTGTGCCATGCGCTATCCGACCCTACTCGGCTCAGGATCATGGAGTTGCTGCATCACGGCGAGCGGTGCGTCTGCGACCTCACCGCCGCATCGGGGGCGGGGCAATCCCGCCTCTCCTTTCACCTGAAGACGCTGAAGGACGCGGGCCTGGTATCCGATCGGCGGGTTGGCCGATGGGTGTATTACGCACTTCGGCCGGAGGGTCTCGCCGAGGTTGGAGAGGCGCTCGCGGCGCTGAAACCGCACACGTCGGGGGGCCGTCCCGGCTGCTGTGCCTGATTCTTTTTTTTGGTGGTACGCATCAACGTTCCTTGATGACACTCACGCTGGCCGGGAGGGCCGCACAATGACGCACACGCTCAAGGCAATCGTTCAAGCGAAATACGGGGCGGCAGCCCGCCGTGCGGTGAGCGGCGGAGGAGGTTGCTGCGGGACGGCTTGCGCCGACACGGTGACCCGGGATCTCTATAGCGCCGCTGAGGTCTGCGGGATCCCGGAGCAGGCCGTGCTGGCGTCGCTCGGCTGCGGCAACCCGACCGCCCTCGCCGATCTCCGGGCGGGCGACGTCGTGCTCGACCTCGGGTCGGGCGGGGGCATCGACGTGCTGCTGTCCGCGCGCCGGGTGGGTCCGACGGGAAAGGCCTACGGCATCGACATGACCGACGAGATGCTGGAGTTGGCGGAGAGGAACCGCCGCAGCGCGGGCATCGACAACGCCGAGTTCCTGAAGGGGGACATCGAGGCGATTCCGCTGCCGGATTCCACGGTGGATGTCATCATCTCCAACTGCGTGATCAACCTGTCGGCCGACAAGGGGCGGGTAATGCACGAGGCCTTCCGCGTCCTCAAGCCCGGCGGGCGACTCGCCATCTCCGACGTCGTGGTCCGGGGTGAGATGCCACCCGCGGTGCGGAAGAACATGGAGCTGTGGGTCGGGTGCATCGCCGGCGCCCTGGAGGAGCGGGAGTTCCAGCGGCTGCTGGCGGAGGTGGGGTTCACCGACATCTCGCTCGAGCCCACCCGCATCTATCAGATCGACGACGCGCGCGCGTTCCTGGAGGGCGCCGGGCTGGACGCCGAGGTCGTTGCCCGGCAGGTAGGCGGCCGCGTGATGGGCGCCTTCGTCCGGGCTCGCAAGCCCGAGGCGGGTGCGTGAGCGCTGCGCTCCGGCCGGCCGCCCCCGCCGACTATCCGGCGGTGGCCGCCCTGCTCGGCGCCTCGCGCCTGCCGCTCGACGGCGTCCCGGCGGCGCTTGGCGGATTCGTGGTGGCGGAGGCGGATCGGAAGATCGTCGGTGTCGCCGGGGTCGAGGCGTACGGGGACGCCGGGCTCCTCCGGTCGGTGGCGGTTGCGGCCACGC
>DASUAH010000170.1:0-2260 GCA_035763885.1 Gemmatimonadales bacterium | reverse complement strand
CCGGCACGTCGTGACGGAGAACGCCCGCGTGATCGCAACGGCGCGCGCGCTCGAAGGGGGCGACACCGGGGCGCTCGCGGAGATCTTCCGGGCATCGCACCGCAGCCTCCGCGACGACTTCGCGGTCAGCATCCCCGAGCTGGACGCGATGGCGGAGGCCGCGCTGGCGTCGCCCGGCTGCCTGGCCGCGCGGATGACGGGAGCCGGCTTCGGAGGCTCCATCGTCGCGCTCGTGCGCGCCGAGGATCAGACCCGTTTCCTCGAGACGGTGGCGGCAGGATACTGGGCCCGCACGACTCGAACCGGGGAGTGCTTCATCTCCCGGGTGGCAGGGGGCGCACGGCGTGAGTCTATCGTGGCATGATCGGCGCATTCTCGTCACCGGCGCCGGAGGGTTCATCGGCGGTGCCCTGACGCGCCGCTTCCGCCGTGAGGGTGCGCGGGTCCGCGCGCTCATCCGGGATCCGGCGCGGGCCAGGCCGCTCGCCGACGCCGGCGTGGAGTTGGCCGCGGGTGATCTCACCACCCCCGCATCCCTTCAGGATGCGGTGCGCGGCTGCCCCATCGTCGTCCACTGCGCTGCCCTACTGGACCGGCACCATGAATCCGCGATCCGCTATCGTCAGGTCAACGTCGAGGGGACGAGGAACCTTGCCACCGCGGCCCTGGCAGTCGGGGTCGGGCGCTTCATCTCGATCAGCACCATCGCCGTCTTCGGTCACGGGGCCGGACGCAATACGAGAGAGACCTCTCCCCGGCGGCGAAGCGGCCTGGCGCATCCCGACTCGAAGCTGGAGGCGGAGGAGGTCGTGCGCGGCCTGATCCGGGAGCGGGGCCTTCCGGCCATCATCCTCCACCCAAGTCAGGTGTACGGTCCCAACGACCGGGGCTGGACGGAGATCCCGCTCGGCCTGATGCGGCGAGGACGGATCGTGCTGCCGGATCGCGGCGGAGGACTGATCCAGCCTATCTACATCGACGACCTCGTCGAAGGAATCATCCTGGCAATCGACCGCGGACGCCTACGCGAGGATCTACATCCTATGCGGCCCGGAGCCTATTACCGTGGCGGCGTTCTACGGCCGTCTGGGAATCCTCGTGGGACAGAGATCCTTCCGTCTGTTGCCGAAGCGGTCGCTGCTGGCCTACGCGTTCATGGCAGAGGTCCTGGCGGGGATGACCGGAGGCACTCCCCCGTTCAGCATGCACGCCGTCCACGAAACCGCCTCGCGCGCGACCTACGATGGCGGGAAAGCATCGCGCGAGCTCGGCTTCACCGCCCGGATTACGCCGGCCGAAGGCATCCGGCGGATCGAGGTTACTGGCGCTCGCCTGATCTGACCGGACTATCCCTTCAGGACTCGGATACGTTCGGGGGCGGTGCCGGCCAGCACACGTGCGATGGCGGCCGGCAGGCGGTGGGCCACCTCGGAGGCCAGCATCCCCGCCATCCCCCGCTCCTCAGCGATGAGGTCGGCGGCCAGCCCGTGGAGGTAGGCTCCGGTCCAGGCGGCCTCGGCCGGCTTCATCCCCTGCCCGATGAACGAGGCGATGATCCCCGTGAGCACGTCGCCCATCCCGCCGGTGGCCATCCCGGCGTTGCCGGTGGGGATGATGTGCGCGGCTCCCTCGGGGGCCGCCACGACCGTCCTCGCACCCTTGAGCGCCACGACGCATCGGAGGTCTCGTGCCGCGGCTCGCGCGGCGTCGAGCCTGTCCTTCTGGATCTCCGCGGCGTCCGCCCCGCGGAGGCGTGCGAGCTCGCCGGGGTGTGGAGTGATGACGACCGGCCCTGCGGCTTTCCGGATGATCTCCGCCTGTCCGGCGAGGACGTTCAGCCCGTCGGCGTCGATCACCAGCGGCTTACCGCCTTGCAGCAGCGATTCGACCACGCTCCGGACACCCGCGGGAGTGGACAGCCCCGGACCCACGGCGACGACGTCGACGGCCTCCACGAGCTCCCCCAGGCGCCGGACCGCCTGCTCCGACAGCGCGCCACCGGCGGCAGGCAGGGGCGTAGGCATCGCCTCAACGACGTGGGAAGCTACGATCGGGTACACGGCTTCGGGGACGGCCAGCGTCACGAGCCCGGCCCCGGTCCTCAAGGCCCCGAGCGACGCCAGGACCGCGGCCCCGGTGTAGCCCACGGACCCCGCCACGATGAGGGTGCGGCCGTAGGTGCCCTTGTGGCTGTCGGGGATGCGCCGGGGGATGGCGCCCCGCACCATCTCGGACGTGACCACGTGGGTGCGCAGGGCCG
>DASUAH010000169.1:0-2154 GCA_035763885.1 Gemmatimonadales bacterium | reverse complement strand
GTCGGCCTGGTGCTGATGGAGCTGTCGCGCTACGAGGAAGCCCGCAACGCCTTTGGGCGCGCGGTCGATGCGGATCCCGAATTCGCCGCCGCGCACTACAACCTGAGCTTCGTGCTGAGCCAGTTGGGCGATTTCGATGGTGCGTTGCGTGAGACCCGGCGCGCGTTGGAGCTGGAGCCGCTGTATGTGCCGCAGAAGTTCGCCCTGACCATTGATCTTCAGTTCGAAGACCCGACTATCGCCATCGCCCCGGAGCTGACGGCGGATGTGAAGGGCGAGGAGCTCGGCGGTGAATTCACCTTCGATTCACCGGCGCTCGACCGGCTCTTCGAGGAACTCGCCCCTGCCGCCCCGCCATCCCTTCCACCGGCCGACGACGTACTCCCCCAGGTGCGCGATCTGATTGCCAAGGGGCTGCTCGACCACGCGCGGACGGAGCTGGATCGGGCCGTTGCACGGGGAGCGCCCCGGCACGCGACCGCAGTGCTGCTGGGCGACATCTTTGCCAAGCGGGGGCTGCACGGGGAGGCCCTCGAGCGGTACCGCGAGGCCCGGGCCTTGGTCCCCGCCGACTCGGACGCGAGCCTGGGCGAGGTCCGCGCGCTGCTCGCGCTCGGCCGCGCCGCGGAGGCGCAACCGCTCGCCGAGGAGCTCGCGTCGCGGGTGCGGAGCGATGTTGATATCCTGGCCGCGCAGGCGCGCGTTCGTCTGGCCGTGGATGACCCGACCGGTGCCCTCCAATCCACCCGCGAAGCGCTGGCCCTCGCCCCCGGACGACCCGAGCTGTATCACCTGCAAGCCCAGGTCTCCATCCGCCTGGGGGATCGCAGCGGCGCACTCACGGCCTTCAACGCGGCGCTCCAACTGGACCCCACCCTCGTCAGGGTCTGGTGCGACCTCGGGGCTGCGGAAGAGGAACAGCACAACTGGCTCGCGGCTCGCTCCGCCTACGAGCACGCCCTCGACCTGCTTCCCACTTACGGCACGGCTGCCCTGGCGCTGGCCGATCTCCTCCGGCGGACGGAGTCGCCCAAGGCCGCGATTCCCGTCCTGGTGCGGGTCCTCGAGGCCGATCCGTACGAGCTGGAAGCGCTGACCGCCCTGGGGCGCGCGTTGCTGGAGGATGGGCGCACGGGCCAGGCACTCGAAGCATTTGCCCGGGTCCTCCGCTTCGACCCGGAACACCCGGCTGCGCTGTATCACCAGGGCACCTGCTTCGCGCGCCAGCGCCGGTTCGATCAGGCCGTGCATGTCTGGGAGCGGGTGATCCAGCTGGATCCGGACGGGCCCTTCGCCGCCGAGGCGCGGAGTCGGGCACGCTCGGCGCGCGATCTCCAGCACATCTTCGTCGCCGCGAGCTGAGCCGTGGCGCTCGAGGGACCGCTCAAGGAGCTGCATATCCAGGACGTCTTCCAGCTGCTCGACCTGGGCCGGAAAAGCGGGGTTCTCCGCGTCACGTCCGAGCTGCGCCAGACGGGCGGAACGGTGTCGTTCGAGCAGGGCGGGGTGGTGGCCGCGTCGCTGGGCCGGGACCCCCAGCCCCTGGGCGCGCGGCTGGTCCGGGCAGGCAGAATCTCGAGAGACGAGCTCGAGCGGGCCCGCGCCCTCCAGGAATCGGGCGACAAGCGGCGCCTCGGCGACATCCTGGTGGCCAGCGGCGCGATTTCCCGGCGGGAGCTGGACCGGCAGCTCAAGGCCCAGATCGAGGAGGCGATCTTCGAATTGGTGGGCTGGAAGGAAGGCTATTTCCGGTTCGAGGAAGGGGCGGCCTGCGAGGCCGTGGTCGAGGCGCCAGTTCGCATCCCCACCGAGGCGCTGCTGATGGAAGCCGCCCGGCGGATGGACGAATGGTCCCGGATCGAGGACAAGGTCCCGCACCTGCGGGTCGTTCCCCGGCTGCCACCGGAGGACAGCTCGATCAGTGACCGGCTCGAGCTGGTGCCCTTCGAGTGGGAGGTGCTCGCGGCGGTCGATGGGCAGCGTGACCTGCATGCGCTGGCAGCAGCGTTGGGGCGCACAGAATTCGATATCGCGCGGACGGTGTACGCGCTCTCAACGGCGGGCGTCATCGTGCTCGACGGCGCGCCCGCTGTGCCCGCGAGCGGCGGCGCTCCCGAGCCGGTGGCGTCGCTTGCGCCGGTGCGCAGGGCGCTA
>DASUAH010000168.1:0-4894 GCA_035763885.1 Gemmatimonadales bacterium | reverse complement strand
CGACGGCGGCGGCCCGACGCTCATCGTGGACGACGGCGGCGACGCCACCCTGCTGGTGCACCGGGGCGCCGATTTCGAGGCCGCCGGCAGGGTGCCCGACTTCGACCCGAAGACCGAGCCCGAGGAGTGGGGCGTGATCCTGAACCTTCTCCGGGAGCAGCAGCGGGTGAACCCCGGCCGCTGGACCAAGGTGGCCGCCGGCATCAAGGGCGTCTCCGAGGAGACCACCACCGGCGTGCACCGGCTCTACGAGATGATGAAGGCGGGCACGCTCCGGTTCCCCGCCGTCAACGTGAACGATTCGGTGACCAAGTCGAAGTTCGACAACCTGTACGGCTGCCGGCACTCGATCGTGGACGGGCTCAACCGCGCCACCGACGTGATGCTGGCGGGCAAGGTGGCGGTGGTCTGCGGTTACGGCGACGTGGGCAAGGGCTGCGCCCAGGCGCTCAAGGGCCAGGGCGCGCGGGTCGTGATCACCGAGATCGACCCGATCTGCGCCCTGCAGGCGGCGATGGAAGGGTTCCAAATGACCACGCTCGACGACGTGGTCGCGACCGCCGACGTCTTCATCACCGCCACCGGCAACCGGGACATCATCACGGTGGAGCACATGCGGCGGATGAAGGACAAGGCGATCGTGGGCAACATCGGCCACTTCGACAACGAGATCGACATCGCCGGCCTCAAGCGCGCCGGGGTGAAGCGGATCAACATCAAGCCGCAGTACGATGAGTTCGTGTTCCCCGACGGCCACTCGGTGCTGATCCTGGCCGAGGGCCGGCTGCTCAACCTCGGCTGCGCCACGGGGCACCCGAGCTTCGTGATGTCGTCGTCCTTCACCAACCAGGTGCTGGCCCAGCTCGACCTCTGGCTCGGCGCGCAGGGGAAGCCCACCCTCTCGGGCACGAAGTACGCCGAGAACCGGGTGTACACCCTGCCGAAGAAGCTGGACGAGATGGTGGCGCGGCTGCACCTGCCCAAGCTGGGCGCGAAGCTGACCGAGCTCCGGCCCGAGCAGGCGGCGTACATCGGGGTGCCGGTCGAGGGGCCGTACAAGCCGGAGCACTACCGGTATTAGGCAGTGAGCAGTGAGATGTGCGAAGTAAGAAGTGAGATGTGAGAAGGGGCTCGTCCTTTCTTACTTCTCACTTCTCACTTCTCACTTCCCGGACCGCCACTAGACTATACTCCGTGCGTATCGAACAACTTCTTTGCGCCGAGGCAGGTATGGAAGCACATGCGGATGCGGGCGGGAGCCGCGCGGGGGCTCGGGCGCTCACGGTGGGCGCCGTGCTCGGCGCGATCGCGGCGGGAGTGGCGGTCGGTATGCTCATGGCACCGGAGTCGGGCGCGCACACGCGCCGGCGCTTGCGGCGCGGGCTCGCCCGGGTGGTGACCCGGAAGTCGCGGTTGGACGACATCGGCGACCTCGGGCGCCGCGCCAGCCGGCGGATCCGCGACCGCTGGGACGACCTGAGCGAGGGGATCGAAGAGCACCGGCGCCACCGGGCCGAGAGCGAGCTGGTGGAGCGGCTCGAGAGCCGTCTCACCGCGCTCGAGGAACAGGTGGAGGAGGGGCTGGAGGAGGCCGGGCGGGACGAGGAACCGGAGGAGCGGGGCGGCTTCGGCCGCGGCCTGGGCGTGGCTGCCGGGGCGCTGCTCACCTGGTTCCTCACCAGCGAGCAGGCGGCCCCGGCACGCGAGCGGGCCCGGGAGGTGGCGGAACGGGCGCGCCACCGCGCCTCGGACGAATGGGAGCGGTTCCGCACCAAGCGGAACGGAGCCCGCGGGGAATCCACCCAGGCGGGAGCGGCCACGGAGTAGGGTCAGTACCCGAATCCGGCCCTGAAGTAGAACGCTGTCCGCCCCTCGCTCCGCGCCAGCGAGAAGTTGATCGCGTTGGCGCGGCTCAGGAAGGCGAACCATACGCCGCCGCCGAATGCCTCGTGCCATTCGTCGGAGTCCTCGCCCTCGCGCCACACCCGGCCGGCATCGGCCAGCCCGAAGATGCCGACCTCGGTCGGCACCACGATGCTGGCCCGACCGAAGCTGAGCCTCAGCTCGGCATTGCCCCAGGCCGCCCGGTCCCCGATGTAGCGGCGCTCGCGGAGGCCGCGCACGCTCGCGGCGCCGCCCACGTGCGCGGCATCGAAGAACGGGAACTGGTCGCCCCACACGTACTCGCCGCCGGCGCGGAGCGCGAGCGTGGGCCGGAGCGGGATCGGCGCCGTGAGGTATGTGCTCGCCGCGCCCGTCACGGTGCCGTACGTGGTCTCCACGTCCCAGACCTTGGGAAACACGGTCCCCTCGACAGCCAGGTACACGCCGCGCGTGGGGGCACCCCGGAAGTCGCGGGAGTCGTACGCCAGCCGGGCCCTTCCCCCCACCTGCCCGAAGTCGTCGGACCCGTACGGCCGCTCCGCCGCGACGAGCGTGGGGTCGTCGAGATCCGTCGTGGCGTAGCGTCCTGTCGGCCCGATGTCGAAGGTCAGGCCGCGCGTGAGCAGCCAGCCCAGGCCGAGGCTCAGCTCGTACTGCTGCTGCCGGACGCGGAAGAAGTCGTCGGGCTCGAAGAACGGCGTCTCGTTGCCGAACCCGAAGTAGCGCACCACGTCGGCGCCGGACGCGCGCGCGTGGACCAGGAAGCGCATCGGCGAGTTGGTGAACCGCACGTCGCCGTCGAGCACCGCGCGGCCGGCTTCCGCCGACGTCGCGTACCCCAGGCTCAGCCGCCAGCTCGACGCGTAGGGGTCCTTGCGGAACCCGTAGGTCTGGATCCCGGGCGACACGCCGAAGAAGAACCCGATCTCCGGCGCGTACTGCACCCAGGGCATCGCCTGCCAGCGGTGCCCCCAGTCGCGCGGCGCCGGACGCACCCTGCTCGTGGAGTCGGGCGGCGCGTACGGCCTGCGGTCCACGCCCGCGCCGATGGCGCGGCTGTCGGGGTCGGTGTCGTACAGCTTCGCGCCGCCCGATGGGGCGTTCACCACGTCCGCGCCGTCGCCGCCCAGCACCCGCAGCCTGGGGCCGCCGCTCCCCTCGACCGACACGCTGTCACCGCCGCCCAGGAGGTGGAGCCGCACCTCCTTGGTCTCGCCCGAATGGAAGCGCCGCCGGAAGTAGGGCTCGCGCGCCCGGTCCCCGTCACCGTCCCGCCGCGCGAGGGCGAGCTCGAGCGAGCCGTCCCCCCCGCGTCGTACGGTGGCGATCTCCGCCTCGTTGGTGGCGCGCACATCCACCTCGCCCGCGATCAGGCGGTAGAGCCCGGCCGCCGCCTCGGGGAGCCCGTCGCGCCGCGCCTTCAGCGCGCGCGCCATCCGCTCACCGTCCCTCTCGTAGTACTCGGGCGGGAGCCGCCGCACCGCGGCGTCGATCACCTCATCGGTGAGCCGGGCCTGGAGCCCCGCCGCTACTGAGTCCCACACCGGCCGCTCCAGACCGGCGAGCAGCCGGCGGTCGATGAACCGGGCGTTCCAGTGCAGGCCCAGCATGCCCGGATACTTCCGGCCGAAGTCCACCAGCTGCGGGTAGGCGCCCATGCGGGCCAGATCGAGCAGGAATCCGTCGTAACGGACGAACGCCTGGTCGCGGTCGTAGGGCACCGGCAGCCACGGCGCGTGCTTGCCCTCCGCCACCTGAATCCACTGCCACTGGCCGATGTGCCGGTCCCAGTCGCCGAGGAACAGGTCCATCAGCCGAGCCGCGAGAAACGCGGGCGCGTCCACCCGCTCGTTCGGGCTCCGGTCCAGCCGCTCGAACAGCTCCTCGGTGTCGGCGACCTTGCGCGCCCCGGCGAAGCCGGGCCGGTCGTCCTTCTCGTCGGCGGGGCGCTCCTCCAGCGTGCCGAGGAGCCCCGCGAACTCGGCGCGGAACTCACCCAGCGCCGGGTCGTCCGGCATCACGAACAGCCCCGGCTCGGCGGTGCGGACCCCCACGGCGTCGAGCAGCGGCGGGACAACGAGCGCGCCGGCGGGATGGGAGGCGCTGATCTGGTCCTGGAAGATCCGGCTCACCAGCGTCCGGCGCAGGTCTTCGGGGAGCAGGGGCGAGGGGTCCTTGTCCACCGACCGGAACGCATACTTGCGGCCGTCGGCGCCCTCGAGCCGCAGCCCCTTGGTCTGCTTGCCGCCGCTGCGCCGCGTCGGCTTGAGCCCGCCGCCGTACTTGGAGAGATCGAGCACCTCGAGCCGGATAGGCGTGCTCCACAGGTCGCGATAGTGATCGCCGAAGAAGAGCCGGTGGAACCACCCGGCGCGATACTGCGGGCCCGGCGCCGCGGTCACGATGCTGCCGGGCGCCGCAGGGACCCGCACGCGCGCGACCTCGGGCGCGGCCGCGGGCGGAGGGGTCTGTGCCGCGAGGGGAACGGCCGCGAGGCCGAGGATCGCCGCGAGTCGGGCCCACATAGTCCACCCCCGCTTCAAGGTTTCTCTTCCAGCCAGGTCGAGTACGTCTCCCGGCCGCGACCGTTGCGGTCCACCTCGATCACCTGGAGCCGCACCCGGCCGTCCGCGAGGAAATCCACCCGCATGAATCCGGCAGCCGCCGACGCGTGCCGCGTGACGCTGAGGCTCACCACCCGGCTCCCGTGCCCGTAGATCCCCGATCCGCTCACCAGCAGGTGCCGGGCGCTGCGACCGGCCAGCACCTGGAGGTTGTGGTCGTGCCCGCTCGCGTAGACCAGCGGCCGGTGGCGGAGCATCGCGCGCTCCAGGGCGTCGCGCATCTGCCGATTTGCGGGTGCCGGGGTGTCCTGGTTCGAGATGCCGCCCTGGCGGAACGACGGGTAGATCGCCCCGACTCCCGGCAGGGGAACCCAGAGCCACGGGGCCGCGTGCCGCAGGGGGAAGAGCCAGTCCCGGAACCCGAAGTACCCGCCATGCTCGCCACC
>DASUAH010000167.1:0-6310 GCA_035763885.1 Gemmatimonadales bacterium | reverse complement strand
TTGACCAGGATCTCCTTCGGGATCCGCACCTTGCCGAGATCGTGCAGCAGCCCCGCGACGCCGAACTCCCGCACCGCGCGGGAGCCGAGCCCGAGGTACTCGGCAAGCGCCATGGCCAGCACCGCGACGTTGCTGGAGTGGGTCGTGGTGTACTGATCGAAGCTCTTGAGCTGCAGGAGCGGAAGCCGGATCTGGCTCTGGCCGTGCATCGCGAGCGACAGGGAGCGCACGACCGCCTCCGCCTCCAGCAACGGCAGCCGTCCGAGCCGCTGCACCTCCTCGTGCATCCACCCGATCGCCTCCGCCTCGGCGTCGAGCGCGAGAGCAGTGGGAGGCGGGGCGACGTACCCCGCATCCGCAGCCGCGTCGGTCCCCACCTCCACCGCGCCGTAGCGGATCTGGCCGGGATGCAGCTGCCGCGCCTCGGCGGTGTCGGGGACTTCTCCCGCCAGCCATCGGTGCAGGTCGGCCAGCCAGGCGGCGTACTCGTCCCGCCCCACGCCGTCGAGGAACTCGATGCGCTGGATCCCCGCCGCCTCCAGGCGGGCGCCCCATTCCCAGCCCGTGAGCTCGCGCACGGCGTGGCGTCCGAAGATCACCTCACCGTCGAGGAACGAGAACCGCGGCGACGTATCCCGCTCGAGCTCGACCAGCAGCTCGTACGACGTATCGACCGCCCGCTCGCGCGCGGGATGCCCGGCCGGGTAGAGCCCCATCACCGAGAGCGTCTGGCCCAGCGAGCTCAGGAACCGGAACGGATCGCTCACGAGCCCGTCCCGCTCGCGGCGGCGCGGAGCTCGCCGTCAGGGCTCGCCCCGGCGACGCGGAGGACTTCCGCGGCCCCGGCATCGGCAGCCCAGCGGGCGGCAAGCGCCGCAAGCGCCGCCAGCAGCTCCGGCGACTTGGGGGCGAGTCGCTTTCCCGGCAGCAGGCGTCGCCGCACGATGCAGCGCTGAACCAGCCAGTCGCGCGCGCCCGGCGTGCTGGCCGCGGCGAGCACGCGGATCAGGAGCAGCCGGAGCTCGGGGCCGAGGGTGGGCTGCTCCAGCCGCCGTGCGACCAGCGGCACCGCAACCGCCGGACAGCCGTCGAGCGCGGCGGCCACCGCGATGCGCAGGTTCTGCTCGTCCGGGTCGGCGAGGCCGCGCGCGATGGCGCCGTCGCGCAGTGACGGCCGCCGGAGCGCGATCCGGAGCGCCTCCCGGCGCACCCGCGCGTCGGCGTGGGCCAGGTACGGCATCGGCGTGAAGCCGGGCGGCGGCGGATCCGCCGCGCCGAGGAGGAGCAGCATGTTGCGCTGGACGTACCACTGCGGCGAGTCGAGTCGCGCGAGCGCCGGGGGACCGATGTCGGGGCCGAGCCGGCTCAGCCACGACAGCAGCCGGCGACGCGCCGCCCGCGACTCCGAGGTCGCGAGCGCGTCGAGCATCGGCTCCGCCGCGGCGAGGTCCAGCCGGGCCAGCAGCGGCTCGACCAGGGTGGGATCCGGCTCATCGACCGCGAGCAGGTGGCGCAGCCGGTCGGGCGTGGCGACGTGCGCCCAGACCTGTTCCGCCGTGATGTCCCCGCCCGGCGCGCTCCTCAGAGTCTCGAGCAGCGCAGCCAGCTCGCCCTTCTCTATCATGGTCTCGAGCGCGCCCCGGACCGCCTCGCCCCAGACCCCGACCTCGAGCGCCGTCCACACCACGCGGCACGCCTCGGCGGCGTCGGGCTCGTGCGCGGGCAGCGCCCGGGCCGGGCGGGCCGGCCCGCCGGTCGGACGCGAGAGTCCCTGGAGCATGGCGGTGTACGACTGGGGATTCGGGTCCTTGAGCTCCCAGCCCTCGAGCAGCTCGAGCACCATCTGCCGCAATGCCTGGTCATCCACCGGCGCCCCGTAGCGCGCGCCGGGTCCGTCTGCGTGGGCGGCGAGCTTGGACAGAATCCTGAGCAGGGCATGAGAGATGGTCTGCTGCGTCGCGCCGGCCGACGCGCGCATCAGCTCGATCACTGCGCCCATGGGCATCGAGCGGGAGAGATCGGCGACGAGCTGGTGCCGTTGGGCGGCATCCGGCCCGAGCTCGAGTAGCTCGTGCAGGCGCTCCGGCCGGAGCCCCGCGAGCAGCTCGGTGAGCTGCCGGCTCACCACGTGGCCTTCCGCGCCGCCGCCGGCCCGCACGGCGTCGCTCAGCCGGACGAGGTGCGCCACGAGCGTGCGCGCGCTTGCCCGGTCGAGCCCCTGCCGGTTGATCGCCTGCGCGACCGCCGTGGGGTCGAGGCTGGCCTCCCCGTCGGCGCCGGGCTTCCCCTGGAACGCCGACCGGGCGAGATCCGCCCAGATGGTGCCGACCTGGTCGTCACCCTCGGCCGCGGCTCCGGCGCCGTCGCCCGCCAGGCGGAGCTGATCGAATGCGGGCGGCAACAGCCGGATGTGAGGCCACTGGGGGAGCTCGACCTCGAGAGACGCCGCCGACTCCTCGGTGCGGCGGGCATTGACGAACGCCAGCAGCCCGGAGAACTCGTCCGCCGTCACCCCCTCGGCGAAGGTGACGCCGCCGAGTCGGCGGCGGTGCAGCCGGTGCGCGAGCTCACGAATGACCGGGTGTCCCGGCTCGACCGGCTCACTGTCGATCAGGAGCTGGGTGCGCGCGATTCCGAGCGCGAGGGCAGGCTCGCGGGCGAGCACCGCGTTCAGGCCGCCCAGAGCGGCCTCCACCGCGCCCTTCGCGAGCGGGTGGCCCGGCGGGTAGGCGGCGCTCTTGTGCAGCGCGATCGAGAACTGGACGAGGAACGACGGGAGTTCGCGATCCACGTCCGTGAATGCTCGTCGGCTCGACCTGGCGGGTCAAGCAGCCGGGACTGGTTTGCGCCCGTACCGCCCTCTAGACTTCTCCGCGAATGACCGTCTCCCCTCCACAATCGATCGGTCCCAGGCTCCGCGCGTGCACCGCGGCGGGCGCGCTGCTGCTCGCCGGCGCCACCGCACTGCCGGCGCAGGCGCCGGCGCCGGCGCGGGCGCCCAACCCGCACGGCCAGGTACCGATTCTCGAGTATCACCTCATCGACGACCGCGACTCGCGCTGGGGCCGCTCGCGCGACGGCTTCCGCCGCGATCTCAAGCTGCTCTACGACCGCGGCTACCGGCCGGTGAGCGTCGCGCAGCTGGTGGACCGGGAGCTCGAGCTGGGGCCCGGGCTCTCACCGGTGGTCTTCACGTTCGACGACGCCTCGCCCGGGCAGTTCCGCTACCTCGAGCGGGACGGCCGGCTCGACATCGACCCGGAGAGCGCGCTGGGCATCTGGCTGGAGTTCGCGCGCACGCACCCGGACTGGGCGCCGCGCGCGACCTTCTGCCTGCTCCCGGCCGCGAGCCACGGGCACGCCTTCTTCGGCGACAAGGGGATTCAGGGGCAGAAGAGCGAGTGGCGCTTTCCCAAGCTCCGGGCGCTGGCCGAACGGGGCTTCGAGCTCTGCGCGCATACGCTGTGGCACGCGAACCTGGGCAAGCTGAGCGACGCAGAGGTGCAGGAGCAGATCGCACGCAGCGTGCTGGCGGTGGACTCCGCCGTGCCGGGCTACCGGGTGCGGTCGTTCGCCCTGCCGCTCGGCATCTGGCCGAAGAACCGCGCGCTCGCCCGCGCCGGAAGCTGGCGCGACCCCAGGACCGGCCGCGTGGTACACTACGCGTTCGACGCGGTGCTCCGGGTGTCGGGCGGCCCCGCGCCCGGTCCTTACGCGCCGGAGTTCGACCCGGCGAGCCTCCCGCGGGTGCAGGTGATCGGCGAGAATCTCGCGCAGGAGCTGGACCGGATCGAGCGGACGCGATACGTGTCGGACGGACGGACGGTCCGACGGCCAGACGGCCAGCCGTGAGCTGGCGGGCCACGGCGTCGGAGCGCTCGTCGCGCGCGGACGCGGCCGTCCGGCCGTTCGGCGGTCCGGCCGTCCGACCGTCCGACCGTCTGGCGGCCCTCGATGTTTTCCGCGGCCTCACGGTCGCCGCGATGATTCTCGTCAACAACCCGGGCAGCTGGAGCGCCGTCTACCCGCCGCTCCGGCATGCGGCGTGGCACGGGTGGACCCCCACCGATCTCGTCTTTCCGTTCTTCCTCTTCATCGTCGGCATCACCACCCACCTCTCGATCGCTGCGCGGCGGGTGCGTGGTGCGTCCGACCGGCAGATCGCCGGCCGGATCGTGCGCCGTGCGCTGCTCATCATCGCGCTCGGGCTGCTGCTGTCCGCGTTCCCGTTCTTCCCCGCCGACCGGATCACCCATCTCCGGATCCCCGGCGTCCTGCAGCGGATCGGGGTGGCCTATCTGGTCGCCGCGCCGCTGGTGCTCAGGACAACGCCCCGCGTACAGGTCGGCGTGATCACGGCCATCCTCGCCGGGTACTGGCTCCTCCTCACCCGGGTGCCGGTGCCGGGGCTCGGCCGTGCGGCGCTCGAGCCGCCCGACGCCACGCTGGCCGCCTGGCTCGACCGGCTCGTGCTCGATGGGCATCTGTGGGCGGTGACGCGAACTTGGGACCCCGAGGGGATCCTGTCCACCATCCCGGCGGTCGCCACGACGCTCGTGGGCGCGCTCGCGGGCCGTGCGGTGGCCCCGGACCGACAGCGGCTCGGGTGGCTGGCGGGTTGGGGGGCCGTCACTTGCGTCGCGGGCCTCGCGTGGGCCGCCGCGTTTCCCATCAACAAGAACCTCTGGACCAGCTCCTACGTGCTGTTCACGGCGGGGGCCGCCGCGCTCGTGCTCGCCGCCTGCATCCGGCTGTTCCGGCACGGCGCCGGCAGGTGGGCGGAGCCGTTCGTCGTCTTCGGCGTGAATCCGATCACTGCGTTCGTGGGATCCGAGGCGCTCGCGCGGCTGATGTACTCCGTGATCCGGGTCCCCTACGGGGGGGAGACCGTCTCGCTGCAGCAGGCGATCCACCGCGCCGTGTTCGCCTCATGGCTCCCCGATCGCCCCGCGTCGCTCGCATTCGCCGTCGCCGTCGTCCTCCTGTGGTACGTGGTTCTGCGCGCGCTCCGCACCCGCGGCATCATCCTCCGGATCTGACGGCCGGGACGTCCGATGGCACCGTTCGCGGGCCCTCGGGGCACGGGGTGAATCGCGCGCGCATCCGCCGGAGGATCTTGGTGGCCCGGAGCGTGCCGACGATCTCGCTCCCTGCCCCCGCGGTCTTGGCCAGCGACCGGAGCGAGGCCTCGTTGCCGACGGGAATGAGCTGCCACGCCTCCCGGAAGCCGCGCTGCCGCGCGTAGGCCTGTCGCGCCGCGAGCAGCGCGGCCCCGATGCCGAGTCCTCGCACGCCGGGCGAGACATAGAGTCCCCAGTACCAGGCCGCGTCGGGCGGAAGCTCCAGGCCGTAGGTCTCGAGGGCCGGGGCGCGATCCCCGACCCAGCCGTACCCGAGCGGCTGCGCTCCCCGCCACGCGACGAAGCAGGTGCGCGTGGCGCTCGACGCCCGCGCGAACGCGGCGAGAGACTTCCGGCTGGCGATAGGCTCGAGCACGCTCCAGTCCGGCCCGGAGAACGGCTCCACCCGGATGCCGCCGGGCGGCGGCACCTCCACCACGGACGCGAGCTGCTGCCGAAGTAGCAGGTGGGCGTTTCGCCGCCAGACCCGGTGCAGCGTGCGATCGGCGCACTCCTCCCAGAGACCGGCGATGCCACCGGACTGCCATCCCCAGGCCGCGTCGTGCGGCCAGGTGCGCAGGTCGGCCAGGTACTTCCCGATCACCGGGCCCGCACCCGTTGCCTGAGCTCGAGCTTGTCGCGCCAGGTGGCGCGCGGCCGGGTGCGGGCGCGCGCCGGGTCCTGGGGTACCGCCGGCAGCGGCCCGCGCCGGAGAGCGTCCACGACCTCGGCCAGCAGTCGCACCCCGTTGGGCCGCAGCACGCCGCGCCAATAGCGGTCCAGGTAGGCCAGCGGGTCGCCGGGGGGCGCGATGTCGAGCGGATAGCGCTCCTGGCGGAGGATATCGCCCGCATCGAGCGCTTCGTTCACCCAGTGCACCGTCACTCCGCTCTCCGGGGTCCCGTCGTACAGCTCCCAGAAGCCGGGCGACGAGCCGCGATAGTCCGGCGCCAGGCCGAAGTGGAGGTTCAGCGTCCCGAGCCGCGGGATGGTGAACAGCTCGGGCCGGAGCCGGTAGGTCGCGACGACCACGCCGAGATCCGGAGCCAGCCGGCGGACCGCGGCGAGCGTCGTCTCGTCGTGCAGGTCCGCGACGCGAAGATGACCGGCGCGGGAGCACCGCTCCCCGACCAGTCGGCTCATCTCCTCGGCGCCGCCGCCGGGCACTCCGCGCCGGACGCGGGCAAACG
>DASUAH010000166.1:0-2960 GCA_035763885.1 Gemmatimonadales bacterium | reverse complement strand
CGGACGATGAGCTGCATGACGCCGACGTAGTAGAGGATCGCGAAGAGCGCGGAGATGAAGATGATCGCGGGCAGCACCTGGAACGCGAAGACGACCCCGAGGCTCGAGTTGGGCTTGCCCAGCTCGCCGAACACGAACTGCGACCCGGCGAAGGAGTAGCCCAGCAGGGTGGTGACGGCCGCGCCGAGTCGGCGGAAGAGCGCCTGTCCCGCGGGGACCCGCAGGACGAAGAGCGCGAACAGCACCTGGAGGCCGAGTCCCCACGCCACCACCTGCCACCGGATGGCGCGACGGTTGCTCGACAGCAGCACGCCGGTGGCGAGGATGAGCGCGATCCCGATCAGGCCCACGAAGCGGCCGCTCACGACAGCGCCGCCAGCTCGTCGCGGACACGCTCGCACAGCGCCCGCCGGTCGGGCCACGGCAGGAAGGCCGCGGCGAATCCGTCGAGGATCATCCGGTCGATCTCCTCTCGCGTAAAGCCGAGCGCGGTGTGGGCCAGCCAGTATTCGTCGCTGAGCGTGACGCCGGACATGAGCCAGCCGTCGGTGCAGAGCGTGACGGCCAGCTCCGCATCGGCGTACCGGCGTACGGGATGCTCCTCGGCGCGGGATGCCGCGCGGGTGAGGAGATTGCTCGTGATGTTGATCTCGACCAGGATGCGGCGGTCGCGCACGTAGTCCTGCAGCAGGGGGTCCTCGTGCAGCCGGGTGCCGTGCCCGATGCGGTTGGCGCGGCAGAGGTACACGGCATCGTGCACCGAGTCGGCGCCCGCCGCCTCGCCCGCGTGCACGGTGACGCCCAGCCCCCCCTCCGCGGCGATCGCGAACGCGCGCGCGTACGGGCCCGGCGGGCGGCCATGCTCACCCCCGGCGAGGTCGAAGCCCACCACCCCGCGGCCCCGCCATGCCACGGCGGTGCGCGCGATCTCCTCTGCGATCTCCGGATGGTGGTGCCGCAGGCCGCAGTGGATCGTCCGGGTGATCACGCCGAAATCGCGCTCACCCCGTGTGAAGCCGCGGATCTCGGCTGCCGTCGCCTCGTCGAGGGTGAGCCCGCCCGGCCGCGCCAGTGCCGGGCACCACCGGACCTCCAGGTAGCGGACGTTGTCGCGCGCGGCATCCTCCACCATCTCGTAGGCCACCCGCTCGATCGCTTCGGGCGTCTGCAGCACCGCAACCGTCAGATCGAACCGGCGCAGATAGTCCTCGAGGTCGCGGGCCTCGCGGGGGACCATGTAGCGGCCGAGCGCGTCGGGATCCGTGGTGGGGAGCTCCACGCGGGCCGCGCGGGCGAGGTCCACCAGCGTGGCCGGCCGCAGCGAGCCGTCCAGGTGGATGTGCAGCTCGGCCTTCGGAAGCCGCCCGATGAGCTCACGGGTGAGCATCGCCCCCGCCCCGCCGCGCGGTGCGCCTCGCACGGAGAATGGAGCCGGCGGCGAGCGGCGCATGCGGCTCGACCGGGATGCCGCGGCCGTCGGTGAGGAGCACGCCACCCGCGGCGATCGCGTCGGCCAGCCCCGGGTCGAGCGCACGGACGGCCGCGGCGGCATCGGCACCCGGCGGCAGGTCCACCGGGCGCTCGTTCACGTACACCCGGAGCGGCCCGCTCATCTCGCGGCCTGGAGCCGCCCGGGCTCGGGCGGCGCGACCGGCTGGGGCAGGCGCTGCAGATAGGCGGCGAGCGCGTCCGTATCGGTCGCGGTGCTCGGCGCGGCAGGTGCCCCGCCGAGCATGGGAAGCCGCGCCGAGCGGGCGAGGGGGGCGGCGAGTGCGAGGGTGTAGCTGCGCTTGTCCTTCAGGTCGCTACCGTCGGACAGGCGTACCCGCCGGACCCGCCGGCCCGCCGGCGCCCTGGGGTCGTAGCGCAGCAGGACCCCGGACACATGCAGCACCGGGCGGTCGTCGGAGAGCGCCGCCTCGAGGACCTGCCGGAGCACGCCGCCGGTCACGGTGAGCGTCGTCAGGGCCCGCGCGCCGCCGTGCAACGCGCGCAGCTCGCCCTGGGTGACCGGACCGGCGGGGAGGTCGCCGGCGAGGGTGGCGTCGCTCACCACCGCCACGTCCGCGCGTAACGCGTTCCGCTGCGCGTCCGCCACCAGATCGCCCAGGGGTGAGTCGCCCCGCGCGCCGCGGCGAAGCGGGAGCTTCACCCGGGCCACCACGCGGCGGCCGAGCGAGTCGGCCCGCGCCGTGGCGCGGTCGACGATCGCCGCCACCGCCGAGTCGGGTGGCAGCCGGTCGGGATCCACCGGCGTCCGGGAGACCCGCAGCTCGCGCGCCTCCACCACGGTGCGCACCAGGTCCACGGTCGCCACCTCGGCGCCGCCCGGGCGGGCCGCGACCACCTGTACCGGACCTACGCGCACCACCGCGCCGCTGTCGCCCGCGGCAACGATCACGTCGGCCGCGCCCGCGAGCTCGCGGGCCAGCTCGACCGGCTCGCCGGCGCAGTCCCCCGCGCCGCACGTCACCGCCGCGTGGGCGAGCACCACGGCGAGGTCGGCGCCCTCGCGCTTTACCGCGCCGAGCGCCTCCCGGAGGGCGGCCGCACCCGGCCGGACCACGATGCCGGTCACGCCCGCGGAGCGGAAGAACGCCTGCGCGTCGCCCCCCACGTACCCCACCAGCCCGACCCGCAGCCCGCCGGCATCGACCACGCGGTGCGACACGACCCAGTCCGGGCGACGGCCGCTGGCGGAGTCCACCAGGTTCGCGGCCAGCCAGGGGAACCGGGATTGCGCCATGCGCCGCCGCAGGGTGTCGAGCGACCAGACCGCGTCGCGCGCGCCGAGCGCCGTCGCGGCGAGCCCGAGCCGGTTGAGCACCTCGACGGCCGGGCGCCCGGTCGCCGCGTCGGACGCGGCCGCACCCTCGAGGAGCCCGCCGGGGGCGACGCGCACCGTCGGGCAGGCACACTCGTCCGCGCCGCGCTCGAGCGCGGTCGCGAGCGCGGCGGCG
>DASUAH010000165.1:0-4716 GCA_035763885.1 Gemmatimonadales bacterium | reverse complement strand
GGCGCCCGACCGACCCCCGCACCTCGGCGAAGAACCGCGCGGTGGCAGTCCCCTCGCCGCCGAGCACATCCGCGGTGAACGACCACCGCAGCGGCCCCACCGACGCAAGGCTCAGCGCTCCGCCGACGAACGTCCCCTCGTCTATTGGTGCGTTCCCGGGGAAGAGTCCGTCGCCCCCCAGGAAATCGTTGACGTCGGATTCCGCCGCCCGGTGCACCGAGTCCTGCTGCTCCACCCGACCCGTTATCGCGAGCTGGACTCCCGCGATCGTGGTGGCATAGGACGCTCCACCGCCCGTCGCAAGCATGTAGTCTCCGTCATCGTGGGCCGCGAAGATCGCGTTGAGCGCGTTGCCGATCGTCTGGCCGGGTGAGATCGGGTCCACATCCACGATGTCCCGGTAGCCGGTCACGACCACCCGCCCCACCGGGGCGTCGCGGCGGAACGACAGCCGGCCGGTGACCCGCTCGTCCGAGAGCCCGTAGCGGACCGTCCCCTGCACGCCGGCGAACTCGATCGCGGGCACGCGCACCCGGTACCCCAGCCCGAACGACCACCCCTGCACCCGATCGTACCGCAAGGCGTCGGAGAGCTTCTCGTACGAGAAGCCCTGGGCCCGCTCGCCGGTGATGTCGGGGCCGAGGGTGTCCTGCGCGAGCGCGGCGCCGTCGAGCACGGCGGCGTTGAGAAGGGGGCACAGCCGCACGAGGGGGGCGCGGCGATCACACCCCGCGCGCCGGTACAGCGCGCGGACTGCGGCGTCGGGAGATGGCTTGATTGTGTCGGAGTGCGGGGGAGGAGCTGCGAGCAGGATGAGTGTCAGGAGGCTTTCGACCATTTGGTCCGGCCGTCGCGGTGCAGTCCGTAGGCTTTGAGCCGGCGCCACAGAGTGGTCCGACTGATGCCTAGCTGCCGCGCCGTTTCGGCCAATCGCCAGCCGTGCGCGTCCAGCGTCTTGACGATAGCCTCCTTCTCCCGTTCCGCCAACGTCGTCGGGCCCGCGATCCCCGGAATGAACATGGCCTCCCCCAGTTCCATCGTCCCGATCCTGAGCGGGCGCAGCCGGCCGCCGAGCGCGGCGAGCCGTGGCTGCAGATCCGGCGCCCCCTCGCTGACATCCATTTCCTTGAGCGCGTCGCGGGCAGGCTGGTTGACGTACAGGATGTTGCCGGCCGCGTCAAAAACCACGACACCCTCGCTGAAGCCGTCCAGCAGCGCCTTGGCGAGAGGAGAGAAAACGGCGGGCAGCCGGTCGAACGAGATGGTATCGGTCATGGGACGATCCTACGACCGCGACGTGGCAGAGGTTTCAGTCCGGGACGTTCCAGCCTGCGGTCCGCTTTCGTCCGGGCGCCAAATGACTACCATACAAGCACGTGACCGCCTCCACCCTTAGCAGGACGCGCGCGTCCGACCGGGGTGCACACCTCCCGATCGGAACGTCGGTCGCCGTCGCGAGCCTCGTCGTTCTGATCGCCGGTCTCGCGCTGACGGCGGCCCGGGTCCGTTCCGGACCGGAAGGGACGACCCTGCTCTGGCTCACGCTGGAGGGTGGCGCGTTCTGGGCGATCGGCGTCGCTGCCTTCCGCCAGGCGCCCCGCTCGCCGGCCGCCCTGCCTTTCCTCCTGCAGTGCGCCGGATGGGCCACGTGGTTCGGGTTGACCGGGCTCTACCACCCTGACGGCCTGCCGTCGGGCGGGCTGTTCGCGGCCTTCGGGCCCGGCGTGTACCTCCGCGCACCCAGTCTGGTTCACTTCGCCCTCGCCCTCGGCTGGCCCGACCGTGAACATCGCTGGCGCCGCCCGGTGCTGGCCTGGTATGGCCTGCATGCCGTGCTGTTCGTCGCCGCCCTCGCCGCCGTACTCGCCGGCCAGGCACGGCCTTTCGGCGCCGTGGACGGCGTCCTCCGGCGGAACGTGCTCGATCTCGCCGCCTTCCTGCTCGCGGTCATCGCGCTGCTGCTGGCGCGGCTCGGCCTTCCGCGCGGCGATCGCCGGCGCAGGCTGACGCTCGCCGGCGTTGCGACCGCCGCCGGCCTCGGCGCGTGGTGGCTCATGCAGCTGGTGCCGCCGCTCGCAACCGAACTGTCGCCCGGGGTGCGCGTGGGCACGGCGCTCCTCGCGCTGTTCCCGATCGGCGCCGGACTGGCGCTCATCGGCACCCGCCACTTCAACGACCGGCGGCTCGAGCGCGAGGCTCACGAGCTGCAGGTGCGGCTGCTGCTCGAGCCCGATCTGGCCGCCGCCGCGCACGACCTGGCGCGGCGGCTCGCCGCAACCTTCGAGGCGCGGGGCGTGATGCTGCGCGTGGCGAACGGGGGCGCTCCGCGAGTGTTGGCGGCGAGCGGAACCCACCCCGACGAGTGGGCAACCGCCCCGCTGACCGACGTGGTGGTGTTCGAGGCCGCGACCGTCGGCTACCCGCTCACCGACGCGCTCGGGCTGGTCGGGGAGATCCGCCTCGCCGCCGGGCCGGGCGGCGCCCTCGGCGCTCGCGAGCTGGGTTCGCTCGGGCGAATGGCTCGGCCGCTCGTGCCCGTGATCCGGGCCAGGCTGGCGGACGAGGACCTGCGGGCCGCGGCGGAGGAGATTGGCCGAGTCGCCGAAATGCTTGCGGTGAGCGGCCAGCGACTCGAGTCCGCCATTCAGGCATCGGCCGCCGGGTTCCTCCAGGCGGCGGACGGCGCCCGCCACCACGTGGGCGAGCTCGCCGACGTGCAGAAGACGGTTCACGCCGCCGGGGCGGTCGCCGCGGAGATGCGTTCGGAGGCGGCGCGCAGTGCGGAGATCGGGCGCGCCGTGGGTGATCGGGGTGCCGCGCTGATCCGGAGCTCCGAGGCGCTCGCGGGCGAGATCGAGCAGGCGATGCACACCCTCGGGCTGGTGCGCAACGAGGTCGATGCGCTCATGGCCCGCGGCGAGCAGATCCAGGACATCAGCGGCGCTATCAACGGCATCGCATTCCAGACCAACCTGCTCGCCCTCAACGCGGCCATCGAAGCCGCGCGGGCCGGCGCGGAAGGCCAGGGGTTCGCGGTCGTGGCCGAGGAAGTGCGCCAGCTCGCCGAGGACAGCGGGCGCTCGGCCCGTGACATCGGGCGGCTCGTCACCGGGATTCGCGACGAGATCGAGCGCGGCGTGCTGGCGCTGGCGCGCGTGGTCGAGGACATGCGCGCCGCCGCGACGCGCGGGCGCGCGGGAGGCACGCTCTTCGACACGGCCCAGCAGCATCTGCTGAATCTGACCGGCACCGCGGCGGCGCTTCGCGACCGCGCCGACCGGCTGCACGGCTCGGCCGCCGCCGTCGAAGCCGCCCTGGACCGCAGCCACCAGGGCGCCCGGGCCCAGCTGGCGCGGGCCGAGGCGGTGGCCGCGGCGGCACGGGAGCAGCTCGAGAGCGCGGCCGACCTCCGCGGCGAGGCGGAGCGGCTCGCGGCCGCAGCCGCGAAGCTCGGCCGGTCGGCCCGGGCTTGAGTCACTCCCCGACCGCCTCGACGGTCACCTCGATGCGCTGCCGGTGCTCCGCCCAGAGGACCAGCGCGAGACCCGTGAAGATCGCGAGCCCCGCGGCCGCAGCCCGCGGCGTGACTGCTTCCCCGGCGAGCAGGTGGGGCGCCACGAGCGCCGCGACGATGGGCTGGAGGTAGATGTAGACCGCGACCACGTTGTGTGAGACGCGGCGCAGCGCCCAGATGTTGAGCAGATAGGTGCAGATCGTCGGGAAGAGGACGATGTACGCCACCCATCCCCAGGTCGCGTCGCCGACCGCACCGAAATCCACGCGGCGCATTGCCGCGAGACCCACCGGCAGCACTCCCACGATCGCGAAGGCCATCACGTGTGCACTCACGGTGAGCGAGTCGTAGCGTGAGAGCACGGCTCGCGCCCCAATGAAGTACGCCGCGTAGCACAGCATCCCCAGCACGATCAGCGCGTTGCCGAGCGCCGCCTGGGGGGCGAGCGAGATCCGGTCGGGACCGATGAGGTACACCGTGCCCGCCGCCGCGATCCCGATGCCGAGAAACTTGAGCGGGGAGGGCGGCTCCCGGCCGGCGAGCACCGAGCCCAGCACCGTGAAGACGGGCACCGTGGTAACCAGGATCGTGGCGTTGATGGCGGTGGTGTGGCGGAGCCCGTAGATGAACAGTCCCTGGTTCGCCGCGATGCCGAGGAGGCCGAGCCCGAGGAGCCGGAGCTGGTCGCGCCGGTCGGTGACCCAGGGCCCTCCGCGCAGCGCCAGCACCGCCGTCAGCACCGCGGCGCCGCCCACCACCCGTACCAGCAGCAGCCCACCCGCAGGGAACTCGCGGAGCACGTACCGGCCCGCGATGGCGAGGCTGGCGAAGAGCACCTGGACCAGGACGAGGGCGAGGTGGACCTGAAGGCGCAGGCGGACTCCGTGAGCGGGCTGGCCGAATCCTAACGGGCCGCCAGTGCGGTTCTTCCTTCGCCCGCCGCCGCCCGCCGCGAACCGGGGTCGAGTCTGCTGCTGGCCGGCCCGACAGTAGAAGATGTCTTGACAGATTTGTCTGTCGGTGCAACCGTGGTACCGGTTCCAGCCCGAGCGCACACCACATGTCCGCCGCCCCCGCCTCAGCCCCCGCCCCCGCCCCCGCGCCCGCCCTGGCCGTCCTCCGCGATGCGGCCCAGGCCGCCAGCCTGCTCCAGCCCGACCGCCTTCGGCTCGTGGGCCAGCTCGCCGAGCCCGACTCAGCCA
>DASUAH010000164.1:0-18892 GCA_035763885.1 Gemmatimonadales bacterium | reverse complement strand
CAGTTGGCCTCGTCCAGCTCGGCCGGATCAACCGCGCGCCGCTCGCGGATGGCAGCGATCAGAAGGTCACGGATGTTCTCGTCCCGGTCGTACACCACCGGTGCATCCCGGAGTGCGGTGAACCCGCCGCCCCCGGACTGGCGGTAGCTGTTCACCGCCAGCGTGAAGCTGTCGCCGGGCGCAACCGGCCGGTCGCCTACCCGCAGGTTCCGGATCCGGCTCCCGGGTGGGAGGCGCAGGTCGATGTCGTAGCTCGCGCCCGCAACCATGTCGTAGTTGTAGCCGAAGACCGCCGGGTTGAGCGCCGCACGCCCGGCGGAGTCGGTGGCGTAGTAGCGGGCGCTCTGTTCGAGGTAGTCCTTGAGCTGGGCCCCCGAGAGCTTCACGGCCCGGAGCGTGTTCTCGTACGGGTAGAGCGCGAACAGGTCGCGCAGCAGGATGTCGCCGTCGCGGAACCCCGCGCGGAGGTCGAACGCCGACGCCGAGGACAGCTGCGCCCCGCTGCGCTTCCGCTGCACCTCGTGGACGAAGTTGATGATGGGGGTCGGCTCCGCGCGCGCGAGCGCGGCCGGCATGGCGCCGCGCGCTTCTCCCAGCGACTGCCCCGCCCAGTCGCGCACCTCGGCATGGAGCCTCGACTGGCGCGCCACGACGCGCGGCGAGGGCGGCACGTCGCCCAGGGAGACCGACTCGCCGCGGATCCGGCTCACCCGCCAGTCGTCGCCGGGAAACCGTCGGCGGAGGGTCACATGCACCACCGCCAGCGACTGCGCGTAGGGCTTGGGCTGCACGAAGTGCACCCCGCCGATCACCGAATCGACGACTTCGCGGTGCGAGTGGCCGACGACCACCAGGTCCGGCCTGGGCGAGAGCTGGGCCAGCCGCGCGGCGACGTCCTCGGGGCCCACGCCGGATGTGTCGTACGAGCTGATGCCGGCCATTCCGCTGTGCACCACGAGGACGGCGACGTCCGCCTCCCGGCGGAGGGCCGGCAAGAGCTGCGCGGCACTCGGCTCGAGCGGGGCCACCCGGATGCGGCCGCGCAGCTGCTTCCGGCTCCACACCATGACGCCCGGCGTGGTGAGCCCCGCGATGCCGACCCGCACTCCCCCACGCCGGAGGACGACGTAGGGCGGGAACGCGAGCGTGTCGCCCGGAAGGCCGCGGATGTTGCCGCTCACGTAGCGGAAGGTCGCCCCCGCGACTGCGTGCTCGAGCACCGGCATGCCGTAGTCGAACTCGTGGTTGCCCGGCGTGGCCACGTCGTAGCCGGCGAGGTTCATGGCCTCGATCACCGGGTGCGGGTCGCGGGGCGAGACCCGGGCGTAGTAATCCGCGAACGGATCGCCCTCGAGCAGATCGCCTGCGTCCACGACGATCAGATTGCCGCCGTAGCGGGCGCGGAGCGAGTCGATGACGGTGGCGGCGCGTGCGAGGCCACCGGGGAACGGGCGGTCGGCGACGTAGTCCCACTCGGTCGCGTGACCGTGCACGTCGGTGGTGGCGACGAGGACGAGGTGCGCGGTGTCGGGCGGAGCGGCGAGGGCGGCGAGGAGCCGGATCAGCCGGAGCATTAGCGGGAGAATATAGGGGGGCGGCGGCCGGACGGTCAGACGGCCGGACGGTCAGACGGCCGGACGGCCTGAGGCTTGGTCAGCCGGCCTGCCGGGTGGCAGCGCGGCGCATCGCGCGATAGAGACCCCATGTCAGCCGGCTCGCATGATCGCGCAGCGCTTCAAGTTCACCGAATGCGGCGGGCGAGAGAACGTTTACGTCGCGAGCGATCAGCAGGAGGCATTCGAGCTCGGTCAGCGACCCGAACGCAATGTCCAGATAGCGTCGGAACTCTCGCGATCCGCGCTTGGCCGCCCCTTCCGCGATGTTGGCCGCCGCCGATACGGAGGCCCGGCGCGCCTGCGTTCCAAGGCCATGCAGCTCGGGCGGTGGCCAGTCGGCGGTGGCTCGATACACGGCCACGACGAGGTCGTGGCACGCGGCCCACGCGGTCAGGCGCTCGTGCGGCTTGCTGTTGTTCGCTGTTTCCGGTCTCGTCGCCATGCCCACAAGATCGGGCGCACCGATCACGGGAAGAAACCGGAATTCCGCGAGCCGTGTCATCCCGCCGCCTGACCGTCCGGCCGCCTGGCCATCTGGCCGTCTGTCGTTATATTCGGCTCGGCGAATATGCGCACGTTCCCCAGTACCACGGACCTCCTGCTCACCGTGGCGGAGCCCACCCGGCTCCGCATCCTCAACTGCCTCGCGGCGGCGCCGCTCTTCGTCTCCGACCTCCAGGCAGTCCTGGAGCTGCCTCAGCCGACCGTGTCGCGGCATCTCCAGATCCTGCGCCGCGCCGAGCTGGTACGCGATACCCCGGTGGCGCAGTTCGTCCTCTATCGGCTCCGCCGCGACGCGGACCGGACCGGCCGCCTGATCGGCGCCATTCTCGACGCGCTCGGCAACGATGAGCGCATGAAGGCCGAGCGCACCCGTGCCCAGGACCGCAGCCGCAGCCACACGCGCGCCCGCGTGGCGGAGCCGGTGCGGCCCCCGCGAGGCGAGTGACCCGAGGATCCGATGCCCGAAGCCAGCCCGACACACCGCATCCTGGTAGTTGACGACGAGCCCGACATCACGGCGCTCGTGGCGTATCACCTCGCCAAGGCCGGACACCGCGTATCCACCGCGGCCAACGGCCCGGACGCGCTCAAGGCGGCGCGGGAAGAGCGCCCCGATATCGTGATCCTCGACCTCATGCTGCCGGGCGTCTCGGGCTACGACGTGCTGGCCGAGCTGCGCCGCCGCGACGAGACCCGCGAAGTCGGCGTCATCCTGCTCACCTCGCGCCGCGAGGAGGCGGACCGGATCCGGGGCCTGTCGCTCGGCGCCGACGACTATCTCACCAAGCCGTTCTCGCCCCAGGAGCTCTCGCTCCGGGTCAACGCGCTGCTGCGCCGGCTGGGCGCGCCGGCGGTCTCCGGCGGGTCCACGTTGTCGGCGGGCCCGATCACCGTCGATCGCTCGGCCCACCGGGTGCTGCTCGACGGCAGCGAGCTCACACTCACCGCGACCGAGTACAAGCTGCTCCTCACGCTGCTGGAGCGCCGCGGGCGGGTCCAGACCCGCCCCCAGCTGCTCGAGACGGTCTGGGAGGCCCAGCCGGATATCCAGACCCGCACGGTGGACATGCACGTCCAGCGGCTGCGGAGCAAGCTCGGTGACGCCGGCAAGCTGATCGAGACCGTCCGCGGCTTCGGCTACCGGTTCCGGGCGACCGAGCGCGGGAGCCGCGCGCGGTGAGCTTCGCCAGGCGCCTGGTCCTCGGCACCGTCGTCGTCCTGGTCTTCACCGTGCTGGTGCTCGTCTGGTCGGCGGAGCGGTCGCTCCGGCGAGATCTCGAGGCGAACCTCGTCCGCGCGCTGGAGCGCGAGGCGCGGCTGGTCCGCGCGGCCCTGCCGGCCGACCCGGGGGCCTGGCCCGAAGCCGTGCGGCGGCTCGCGACGGGCAGCGGCCACCGCATCGTTGTCGTCGATCGCGCGAGCCGGGTGCGGGCCGACAGCGACCTTCCGGCGGACAGTCAGGCACTGCTCGGTCTGTCGCTGGCTGACGCGCCGGAGATCCGGGATGCGCTCCGGGGCGAGCGCGGGAGCGCCCCGGTGCGCGGCCGGCTGGGTCCCGGCGAGCTGCACGTCGCGATTCCGGGCGTGTCCGGCGCCGTGCGCGTGACCGCCAGCCTCGGGCAGGTGGACGAGACCGTCGGACACGCGCGCGGGGCGGTGGCCGGCGGGGCGGTGATCGCGCTGCTCGCGGGCGTGGTGCTGGCGCTGGTCGCGGGACGCTCCGTCACGCGACCCATCGCCGAGCTGGCCGGGGCGGCGCGCGCGATGGCCACCGGCGGCCGCCCCCGCTTTCCGCGCTCGGGGATTCCCGACGTCGACGCGCTGGTCCAGGCCCTGCGGCAGATGCACCGCCAGCTCAGTGACCGCTTCGAGGAGCTGCGCCGTGAGCGGGCGGAGTCCACCGCGCTGGTGGACGCCATGACCGAGGGGGTCATCGCCGCCGACGGCCGAGGCCGGATCGCGACGGCCAACGCCGCGGCCCGCCGGCTGCTGGGCTACGGCGACTCCGAGGCCCTGCCGGACCTGCCTGAGCTGTTCCGCGCCAAGGCGGCACGCGAGGTCGTGAATGCGGTGCTCGGCGGGGCGCCGGTGGAGAACCGCGAGGTCGAGCTCGACGGCAGCGTGCTCCTGATGAACGCGCGGCCCCTCCCCTCCGGCGGAGCGCTCCTCGTGCTGTTCGATCTGACCGAGGTCCGGCGGCTCGAGGCGGTGCGCCGGGACTTCGTGGCCAACGTCTCCCACGAGCTCAAGACGCCGCTCACCTCCATCTCGGGCTACGCTGAGACGCTGCTCACCGACCATCCGGATCCCGACACCACGCACCGATTTCTCGAGACCATCCTCGGCAACGCCCGGCGGATGCAGAAGCTGGTGGACGGGCTCCTCGACCTCTCGCGGATCGAGGCCGGACGATGGCAGCCCGCAGTGGAGCCGGTGGACGTGGCGGCCGCGGCACAAGAGGCGTGGAGCGCGTTCACGGACCGGGCGACGGGACGGCGGGTCGAGCTCGCGCTCGACCTCGGCGCCGGCGCGGAGCGGGTCTGCGCCGACCCTGATGCGCTGCGGCAGATCCTCACCAACCTCTTCGACAATGCGCTCCGCTACTCGCCGGCCGGAGGTCGCATCACCTGCCGGAGCCGGCTCGACGCCGACGGGATCGCCGTGAGCGTCAGCGACACCGGCCCGGGCATCCCCAGCGAGCACCTGCCGCGCATCTTCGAGCGGTTCTACCGGGCCGACTCCTCGCGCTCCCGCGAGGAGGGCGGGACCGGCCTCGGGCTCGCCATCGTCAAGCACCTGGTCGAAGCGCACGGAGGCCGGGTCGCGGCCGAGAGCGAGCGCGGCCGCGGCACGATCGTCACGGCCTGGTTTCCCGGGTCACAGACCGGTTAAGGGCGTTGCCTCCGGTGCCTGTTACGCGATCGTAGGGACCCCGTGACATGTTCGTGACGGAGTTGCGGATGTTTCGCGCGACCCGACTCCCGGGGGCCCATGGTGCATGACGTGGTGATCAGGGTGCCGCTCGTGCTGACCGTGCTGGCCGCCGGAACGCAGGGCGCGGCGGCGCAGACGACCTATCCCAACGTGAAGATCGCCGGACGCATGCAGGGCCAGTTCTACTGGTTCGACAACAGGGCCTACGCGGCCGCGGCGGGACCCGAGAGCAATTTCTTCGTCCGCCGGGCCCGCATCGAGGCCCGGGGCCAGATCAGCGAGAACGTCGCGGTGTTCGTGCAGCCCTCGTTCGAGGGCGGACGCAACCTCTCGGCCACGACGACCTGTTCGCCCATCACGATCCCCGCGGGGGGCGGCACCGTGACGCCCAACTGCCGCACCACGGGACGGAGCGGCTTCCGGCTGCGCGACGCCTGGATCGAGGTCCGTCTCGGGCCCGAGACGGCGAGGACCGCGATTTTCCTGCGAGCCGGACAGGAGAAGCGGCCGTTCGGCGAGTACGAGCTCACCTCGTCCAACAACCTTCCCTCCATCGAGCGGGGCGCGGGCGCCGGCCTTCCCGGTGCCGCGTCGAATAACCTGTTCGAGACCCACGGCTTCCTCTCGCACGACGTCGGCGCGCACCTCCGGGTCGAGCAGAAGCTGGACGACGTCCGTCGCGCGAAGCTGACGCTCGGCGCGTACAATGGGCAGGGCGAGAGCGTGAACGACGTGAACAGCCGGAAGTCGTTCGGCGCGCGCGGCACGGTCGAGGTCACCCCCAAGCTCCAGCTCGGCGCGGCATGGTTCGCGCACGACGGGATCACCCCGGTGGCCGGGGTGCCGGACTCGTCGTTCGTGAACGACGCCTTCAACCTCTCGGCCTCCTGGGGCAAGCCGGGCGACGAGGGCCTCTACGCCGTCGCCGACTACATGCAGGGCGAGGCCTCCCGCGAGGCGAAGAACACCCTGCGCGGCATCTCGCTGGTGGGGGCATATCACCGCCGGCTCACCAATCCCAAGTCGTGGCTCTATGCCGTCGAGCCCGCCTTCCGGTACGACTATTCCGATCCCGACACCGCTGCCGGGGCTGACCGGATCACCACGATCACCGCCGTGCTCGGGCTCTACGTCTCGAGCAAGGCTCAGCTCCGCTTCGCGTACGAGCGCCAGAGCTTCCAGGGCGGCTCGCCCAGCGTCAGCGGACTGCGCAGCGCGCTGACGGTCAGCTTCTAGGCCACGTGACCGGTCCGTTACACTCCTGAATCGCCCGCGTGACCGCGGGCGACTTGCTTGTCGCCCCAGGCTCGACGCAGACGACTTCCTCCAAGGAGCAGGCGTGACGATCAGGACGATCCTGGGTGCGGGGGGCCTCGCGGCCCTCGCGTTGCCGGCCGCGCTCGCGGCCCAGGCCCTCACGGGCGCGGGAGCGACCTTCCCCAACCCGATCTACACCAAGTGGTTCGACGCCTACGCCAAGCAGACCGGTGTGCGGATAAACTACCAGTCGATCGGCTCCGGCGGCGGGATCCGCCAGTTCACCGAGGGCACGGTGGACTTCGGCGCGACCGATGGGCCGATGACCGATCAGCAGATCGCGGCCGTCGGCGGCAACGTCGCACACCTGCCCACCGTACTCGGTGCGGTGGTGGTCATCTACAACCTGCCCGGGGCCGGCGCCACCGCCCTCAGGCTGGACGGGACCACCATCTCCGACATCTATCTCGGCCGGATCACGAAGTGGAACGACAAGCGGATCGCCGCCTCGAACCCGGATGCGAAGCTTCCCGCGCTCGACATCATCGTAGTGCACCGCTCCGACGGCTCGGGCACGACCTACATCTTCACCGACTTTCTCGCCAAGTCGTCCCGCGAGTGGCGGGACAAGGTGGGCTACGGCACGGCCGTGAGCTGGCCCGCCGGACTCGGCGGCAAGGGCAACGAAGGCGTCACCCAGCAGGTGAAGCAGGTCGAGGGCTCGATCGGCTATGTCGAGCTGATCTATGCCGTCTCCAAGCGGCTGCCCTACGCCCACATCAAGAACGCGTCCGGCAAGTTCGTGGAGCCGTCGCTGGCGTCGGTCACGGCCGCGGCCGCAGCCGCGAAGCTCAAGGCCGACACCGATTTCAGGGTCTCGATCACAGACCCGGCCGGCGCGGACGCGTATCCAGTGGCTTCGTTCACGTGGTTGCTGGTGGCCAAGGACGCCAAGGACCCGGCCAAGGCGAAGCTGCTCAGGAACTTCCTGGCGTGGATGGTGAGTCCGGACGCCCAGCAGATGGCCGCCGACCTCCACTACGCTCCGCTGCCGCCGGAGGTCGCGAGGCTGGTGCAGGCGCGGATCGAGACGCTGAAGGCCGCTGGCAAGGTCATCGCGGAGCGCTGGGCCGGCGGGTACCTTTCGGTGCTCTCGAGAGGTTTACCTTCGGCCCGAGGACACCGATGAGGTACCGCACGCAACCTCTTGTCGCCTGCCTCGTCGTCGGACTGGCCGCGTGCGGCCGGTCCGACAAGCGGCTCCCGGCCGGCCCCGCTGCGTCCTCATCCCAACCGTCCCCGGGCGGGCGCGCCGCGCTCACCGGAGCTGGCGCGACATTCCCCAACCCGATCTACACCAAGTGGTTCGACGCCTACGCCAAGCAGACCGGCGTGCGGATCAACTACCAGTCGATCGGTTCCGGCGGCGGGATCCGCCAGTTCACCGAGGGCACGGTGGACTTCGGCGCGACCGACGGCCCCATGACCGACGAGCAGATCGGGGCGGCGAAGGGCAACGTGGTCCATCTGCCGACGGTGATCGGGGCAGTCGTGCTGACGTACAATCTCCCCCGCCTGGGCGGGAGCCGGCTCAAGCTGGACGGTCCCACCATCGCTGCGATCTACAGCGGCGAGATCACGAACTGGAACGACTCGCGGATCGGCGCCCTCAACCCGGGGATGAAGCTGCCGAACACCGATCTCATCGTCGTGCATCGCGCGGACGGGTCCGGCACCACGTACGTCTTCACCGACTACCTGTCCAAGGTCGCGCCCAGGTGGGCGTCGGCCGTCGGCAAGTCCACGGCCGTCAAGTGGCCGATCGGTCTCGGCGGCAAGGGCAACGAAGGGGTCACCCAGCAGGTCAAGCAGACCGAGGGCGCGATCGGCTACGTCGAGCTGCTCTATGCGACGTCCAACAACCTGGCCTATGCCGACGTGAAGAACGCGGCGGGAGCGTACGCCACCCCCTCCATCAGGACCGTGAGCGCGGCGGCCGCCGGGATTCCGCTCAACGAGGACACCGACTTCCGCGTCTCGATCACGAACCCGGACGGCGCGGAATCGTATCCCATCGCCTCGCTGACCTGGCTGCTGGTGCGCAAGGCCCCCGCGGACCCGGCGAAGCACAGGCTGCTCAAGGGGTTCCTCGAGTGGATGCTCACGCCCGAGGCGCAGCGCATGGCGGCGGACCTGGGCTACGCGCCGCTGCCCGTCAAGCTGATCGAGATCGAGCAAAGGCGGATCGCAGCATTGTAGCCGGCAAGCTTCATCGTGACATGTCCGTTACCTGATCGTGACGGTCGTTACGCTTCCCACGGGTAGTATCCGCGCGTGACCGCCGCCCCTGACGTGACGACGCCGGCCCACGCTGCGCCCCACGCCCGCCTCCGGCTCCTGCTGCAGGGAGCGAACACGGGGGACCGGGCGTTCCGGGCGGTGCTGGTGAGCGCGGCCCTCGTCGTGCCGCTGCTCCTCGCCTTCCTGGTCATCGAGCTCTGGTCCGGGTCCCGCCTCGCCGTCGACAAGTTCGGCCTCGGATTCGTCACCTCGAGCGCCTGGGACCCGGTGGCCGAGGAGTTCGGTGCCTTCCCGCTGATCTTCGGCACGCTGGTGTCATCCCTGATCGCGCTCGTGATCGCGGTGCCGCTCTCGCTCGGCGTTGCCATCTACCTCGTCGAGTTCGCCCCCAGGTTCCTGCGCCAGCCGGTGGCGTTCGTGATCGGGTTGCTCGCCGCGATCCCGAGCGTGGTGTACGGGCTGTGGGGCATCTTCGTGCTGACGCCGGTTCTCCGCACGACCGTGTTCCCGTTCCTGCGGGACACGCTCGGCTTCCTGCCCCTGTTCCAGGGCCCGATCTACGGCCCGTCTGTGCTCGCCGCCGGCATCATTCTCGCCATCATGGTGATGCCGTACGTGATGTCGGTGTCGCGGGAAGTGCTGCTCGCGGTGCCGAACACCCAGCGCGAGGCCGCCCTGGCGCTCGGCGCGACCCGATGGGAGGCGGTGATCACGGCGGTGGTGCCGTACGCCCGCTCGGGGATCGTGGGCGCCGTCATTCTCGGCCTCGGCCGCGCGCTGGGCGAGACCATGGCCGTCACCATGCTCATCGGCAACCGTCACGAGATCGCCGCGTCGCTCTTCGCGCCGGGCTACACCATGGCGGCGGCCATCGCGAACGAGTTCTCCGAGGCCGTGGCCGACATGCACCTCGCCGCGCTCGCGTACGTGGCGTTCCTGCTGTTCGTGGTCACCGTGCTGGTGAACGCCGGCGCGCGGCTGCTCATCTGGCGGGTCGCACGCGGGTCGGGCGCCGGGAGCAAGGCGCTGTGACGCGGCGGGTGTTCCGGCGGATCGCCAGCAACGTGATGGTCGGGCTGATGGTGACCGCGGTGATCGTCGCCATCCTTCCGCTTTTCTTCATCCTGTTCGATCTGGTCGTGAAAGGCGCGGGCAGCCTCTCCGGGGCGTTCTTCACCAGGACCCCGGCGCCGGCCGGCGAGCAGGGTGGCGGGGTGGCGCATGCGATCGTGGGCACGCTCATCATGGTGGGCACCGCGAGTCTCATCGGGCTGCCGGTCGGGGTCGGCGCGGGGATCTACTGCGCCGAGTACCCGGGCAGCCGGCTCACCTGGCTCACCCGCTTCGTGGCCGATGTGCTGAACGGCACCCCGTCGATCGTGGTGGGCGTGTTCGCCTGGGCCTGGATCGTGGCGCAGCAGAAGCACTTCTCGGCGCTGGCCGGCAGCGTGGCGCTCGCGATCCTGATGATTCCGATGGTGATGCGCACGACGGAGGAGATGATCAAGCTGGTGCCGAACTCGCTCCGCGAGGCGGCGCTGGCGCTCGGGTACCCGCGCTGGCGCACCAGCCTCGCGATCGTGGCCCGCACGGCGCTGCCCGGCATCCTCACCGGGTCGCTGCTGGCGATCGCCCGCATCGCGGGGGAGACCGCCCCGCTGCTCTTCACCGCGCTCGGGAGTCAGTATCTCGTGACCCGGCTCACCGAGCCGATGGCCGCCTTGCCCCTCATCGTGTTCACCTACGCCACGGGCCCGTTCGAGGAGTGGCATCGATTCGCCTGGGCGGCGGCGCTGGTGCTGATCCTGGTGGTCCTCGTCCTCAGCCTCGCCGCCCGGCTCGCCATCGGGAGGAACCGGCTGAATGAGTGAGCCGCGGCCGCGGATCGAGACCGACAAGCTGACCGCGATGTACGGCAAGCTCACCGCGGTGAAGAGCGTCTCCCTGGCTTTCACGTCCAACCGGGTGCACGCCCTCATCGGCCCCTCGGGCTGCGGCAAGTCGACCTTCCTCCGGACCCTCAACCGCATGCACGAGCTGTCGGAGGGGGGATGGATCACCGGGCGGGTCCTGCTCGACGGCGAGGACATCTACGGACCGCGAGTTAACGTGATGCAGCTCCGGCGGCAGGTCGGGATGGTCTTCCAGCGGCCCACGCCGTTCCCCACGATGTCGGTCTACGACAATGTGGCTGCGGGACTCCGGGTGAACGGCCGGCTGCGGGCGGGGGAGCTGGACGCGATCGTCGAGCGCTCGTTGCGGCAGGCGGCGCTCTGGGACGAGGTGAAGGACCGGCTCCGGACCAGCGCCGTCGCGCTCTCCGGCGGGCAGCAGCAGCGGCTCTGCATCGCCCGGACGATCGCGCCGTCGCCCGAGGTGGTCCTGCTCGACGAGCCGACGGCGTCGCTGGACCCTCAGGGCACCCAGCGGATCGAGGAGCTGCTGTTCGAGCTCAAGCAGGACTACACCATCGTGATCGTGACCCACAACCTGCAGCAGGCGGCGCGCGTCTCGGACACGACCTCGTTCTTCTATCTTGGGAGCATGGTCGAAACCGGGCCCACGCGGCAGATCTTCACCGCGCCTCGCAACGAACAAACCGAGGCTTACATCACTGGACGGTTCGGATGAGCACGGCGCTTGAGCCGAGGCCTACGCCTCCGGTGCCGCGGCCGACGCTGGCCCCGCGCCAGCCGGGCCCGCCCGCGGTCCCCGGCGCCCCCGCGGTCGAGGTGCGCGACTTCAGCTTCTGGTACGGCGCGCGCCAGGTGCTGCACTCGCTCGACTTCGCCATCCCGCGCAACGGCGTCACCGCCATCATCGGCCCCTCGGGCTGCGGCAAGTCCACCTTCCTGCGCTCGATCAACCGGCTGAACGACCTCATTCCGGGCACGCGCCACGAGGGCGACATCCTGGTCGAGGGCACGTCGGTCTTCGCGCCGGCGACCGACCTCGTCGCCCTGCGGCAGCGGGTCGGGATGGTGTTCCAGCGCCCCAACCCGTTCCCCAAGTCGGTGTTCGACAACGTGGCCTACGGCCCCAAGCTCAACGCGCTGGTGCCGGCCCGCGATCTGCCCGACGTGGTGGAGCGGTGTCTGCGCCAGGCGGCGCTCTGGGACGAGGTGAAGGACCGGCTCGACGGGCCGGCGACCGGGCTGTCCGGCGGCCAGCAGCAGCGGCTCTGCATCGCCCGGGCGCTGGGCAATCAGCCCGAGCTGCTGCTCATGGACGAGCCTTGCTCGGCGCTCGACCCCATCGCCACGCAGCGGGTGGAAGAGCTGATCTTCGACCTCAAGAAGCACTACACCATCGTGATCGTCACCCACAACATGCAGCAGGCGGCCCGCGTCTCCGACCGGACCGGCTTCTTCGACCGGGGCGAGCTCGTGGAGTACGACGACACCGAGCGGATCTTCACCGCCCCGTCGAGAGAGCGCACCGAAGCGTACATCACGGGGAGATTCGGATGAGCCTCGACGTCCATCGGCATTTTCACGACGAGCTGAGCCACGTCAAGGTCCGCCTGCTGACGATGTCGGGCGAGGCGGAGGCGGCGCTGGGTCTCTCGGTGGAGGCGCTGCTCGAGCGCGATCCGGAAAAGGCCCGGCGGGTGATCCAGGGCGACCGGATCATCGACACGATGGAGATGGAGGTCGAGGAGATGTGCGCCAATCTCCTCGCGCTGCAGCAGCCGATGGCCCGCGACCTCCGGATGCTCCTCTCCGCGCTCAAGATCGCGAACGACCTCGAGCGGGTGGGCGACCACGCGGTGAACATCGCCCAGTCGGCCGAGCGCCTGGCGCAGACGCGCCCGATCGCGCCCGAGCCGGAGATCGTCGAGATGGCCCGGCTCACCCGCGAGATGCTCTCGGATGCGCTCGAGGCGTTCATCCGCGGCGACGCGGCCGCCGGCCGCGAGATCTGCATTCGCGACGACAAGGTGGACGCGCTCCACCGTTCCGTGTTCCGCATCCTCCTGACCCACATGATGGAGGATCCGCACACCATCGGCGCGGGCATGGAGCTCTTCCTGGTGAGCCGGAACCTCGAGCGCGTGGCCGATCTGGCCACCAACATCGCCGAGGACGTGGTGTTCCTGGTGGAGGGCAAGTCCATCAAACATCACGCCGAGGATCGCGGCGAGGCACGGCCGAGCGGCACCGCGGGAGCGCCCGCCGGGCGATGACGGCGCACCCGGCCGCGGCGTCCGCCGCCCCCTCCGGGCCCCGACCCGAGCCGCGCGAGCGTCTCGCCGCGATCGACGTCGGATCGAACTCCATCCGGCTGCTGGTGGCGGAGTACGACCCCGCGTCGGGACTCTCGATCATCGACGAGGTGAAGGACCAGCCCCGGCTGGCGCAGGGGCTCGCCAGCACCGGCCGCCTCGACGACGCCGCGATCGCCCGCGCGCTCGCCACCCTCGCAATGATGCGCGAGGTGTGCCGCCGCCGCGGCGTCCGGCGGATCGCGGCGGTCGCCACCGCGGCCGTGCGCGAAGCGGCGAACGGCGCGGAGTTCGTGCGGCTGGTGCGGGAGGAACTCGAGATCCCGCTCCGGATCATCGACCCGGAGACCGAGGCCGCGCTCAGCTACCGCTCGGTGGCCCACCACTTCCGGCTCGCCGGCGCGCGCACCCTCGTCGCCGACATCGGCGGCGGAAGCCTGGAGCTGATCGGCGCAGTCGACGGGCTGGTGGAGCTCACGCTGTCGCTCCCGCTCGGCGCCGTCCGCCTCACCGAGCTCCATTTGCCGGGGCGCAAGGAGGCCCGCCGCGAGGTCGCGCAGCTCCGGTCACAGGTGCGCAAGCAGCTGCGCAAGGCCCTCCGGCAGCGCGAGTGGACCGCCGCGGCCGTGATCGGCTCGGGCGGCACCTTCACCACCCTCGGCCGCATGGCGATCGCGCGGCGGGGGCTCTCCATCCCCGAGACCATCCACGGGGTGAGCGTGGCGACCGGCGAGGTCGAAACCCTGCTCGAGTGGCTGACCGAGAAGACGCCCGAGCAGCGCCGGCTCGTCGCCGGGCTGAGCCCCCAGCGCGCCGACATCATCGTCGCGGGCCTGGCGGTCACCGCGGAGCTGCTCTCGCTCACGGACGGGCGCAGCATCACCGTGAGCGCCTTCGGCCTGCGGGAGGGCCTGCTGCTCGACATGGTGGGGGAGCATCAGGCGCCGGCGGCGGATCCCCTCAGGCTGATGCGGGAATTCGTGGAGCGCTGCCAGTGCGACCGGCGCCACGTGGAGCACGTGCGGCAGCTGGCACTGCAGCTGTTCGCGCAGCTCGCCCCCGCGCTCGGCGCCGACTCCCCGGAGCAGCCGCTGCTCGAGGCCGCGGCGCTGCTCCACGACGTGGGGCAGCTGGTGAGCTACCGCAAGCACCACCGGCACAGCTACCAGCTCATCATGCACGCCGAACGCTTGAACCTCTCGGCGCGCGACCGCCTGCTGGTCGCCCTGATGAGCCGCTATCACCGGAAGAAGGGCCCCAGCCCCAAGCACCCCGAGTTCGCGGCGCTCGACCCCGAGGATCAGGAGATCGTACGCCGGATGAGCGCCCTCCTCCGCGTCGCCGACGGGCTCGATCGGGGCCATACGGCGAGCGTGGAGCGGGTGGGCGTCTCGCTGACGGCCGGCGAGGTGCTCATCGAGCTCGCCCCGCGGATGGTCGGCGCCGACCTTTCGCTCGAGTGCTGGGGCGCGGACCGGAAGAGCGATGTGCTGCGGAAGGCGCTGGGGCGCGAGGTCGTCATTCGAACGGCGGTATGAGCTATGAGCTATGGGCTATGGGCTATGAGCTGGGAGTGTTCATAGCTGATAGCTCATAGCTCATAGCTCATAGCCCACAGCTCATCGCTCCATCCGCTCCTGCAGCAGCTCCCCCAGCCTCCGCGCCACCGGCCCCGGCACGCCCATCCCGACCGGGCGCCCGTCCAGGTGCGTCACCGGCATCACATCCGTCGTCGTGCCGGTGAGGAACAGCTCGGTCGCCCGAGGCAGGTCATCGGCCTCGAAGGCATCCTCGCGCAGCGCCAGCCCCTCCGCCGCCGCCAGCTCCAGCACGACCCCGCGGGTGACCCCCGGCAAGATCGCGGGTCCGTTGGGATGGGTGCGCACGCAGCCGTCGATCACCGCGAAGACGCTGCTATGGGTCGCCTCGGTCACCGTGCGGCCGCGCACCAGGATCGCCTCGCAGGCACCTCGCTCCGTGGCGCGCTGATTGGCGAGGACGTTCGGCAGCAGGTTCACCGACTTGATGTCGCACCGGTCCCAGCGGAGATCCGGGTGCGTGATCGCGGCCACGCCGTGCGCCCGTTGCGATGCCTTCGGCTCGAACGCTGCCGCGGCGATGAACACCGTGGGCGGCGTGCCTGCGGGGGGAAAGGCGTGGCGGCGCGGGGCGGCCCCGCGGGTCACCTGGAGGTATATGGCGGCCTCACCGTTTCCGAGCCGCTGGCGCCCGACGAGCTCGGCGCCGATCCCGAGCAGATCGAGCCCGGAGGCGGCCGGATCGACCAGCTCCAGCTCGGCCAGGCTCCGGCGCAGGCGCCGGAGATGGCGGTCCGCGTCTATGTAGCGGCCGCCCACGACCCGGATCACCTCGTACACGCCGTCGCCGAACAGGAACCCGCGATCGTCCACCGAGACGGTGGCGCGCTCCCGCGGCAGGTACTCGCCGTTCAGCCAGACGAGATCGCTCACGGCCGCCCCTCGCCGCCGAGCAGCTCCGAGAGCGCCGGGGCACCGGGCCCGACGATCTCCCGCAGGCCCGCGAGGGTCGAGGTGCCGAGCCGGTTCGCGCCCATCGCGAGCATCGTGAGCGCATCGGCCGCCGTGCGTATCCCGCCCGACGCCTTTACGCCGAACGCGGGTCCCACCGCCGCCCGCATCGCGCGCACCGCTTCCACTGTGGCGCCGCCCGCCGCGTGGAAGCCGGTCGAGGTCTTCACGAATGCCGCTCCGCCCTCGCGGGCGGCGTCGCAGGCGCGCGCGATCTCGGCCGTGGTGAGGATGGCGGTCTCCAGAATGACCTTCACCGGCGCCCCACCGGCCGCCGCCACCACTCCGGCGACGTCGTCGGCCACGGCCCGCCATTCGGCCGCGCGAGCGGCGCCGAGGGCCATGACCATGTCCAGCTCCGCCGCACCGTCCCGGACCGCGATTGCCGCCTCAGCCGCCTTGGCCGCGGGGCTTCCCGCCCCAAGCGGAAACCCGATGACCGCCGCCACCGCGACGCGCGAGCCCCGGAGCCGCTCCACGCATCGCCCGACCCAGCCGCCGTTCACGCACACCGCGAAGACGGCCAGCTCGATCGCTTCGTCGCACAGCCGGCGCACCTCCGGCCACGTCGCGTCCGCGCGGAGCAGCGTGTAGTCCAGCAAACGCGCCACGCCGCGCTCACCCCCGTGCCCGGCGAGCCACGGCGGGAGCGTCATTCGCGCACCCAGAGGCGGCGCTGGAGCACCCGGGCCATAGCCCGGTGGCGTGCCACCAGTTCGCGGTCCCGGAAGACCGGGACGAGGAGCGCGCCGACGATGAAGCCTCCCACATGCGCCCAGAACGCGACCCCTCCCTCCGCCCCGAGCGAGGCGGCCCCGCCGATGAGCTGCAGCAGGAACCAGTAGCCCAGCATGAGGTACGCAGGCACGGCGACGCGGGTGACGAACACGAACAGTACCACGAGCATGTGAACCCGCACCGTGGGATAGAGCAGCACGTACGCGCCCATGATGCCGCTGATCGCGCCTGAGGCACCCACCATCGGAATCGGGCTCGACGGGCTCAGGAACGTCTGGGTCGCCGCGGCGCCGATACCGCACAGCAGGTAGAAGGCCACGAACCGGGTCCGGCCCATGGAATCCTCGACGTTGTTCCCGAACACCCAGAGGAACCACATGTTGCCGATCAGGTGGAACCACCCGCCGTGCAGGAACATCGAGGTGACCGGCGTGTACCAGGTGCTGCCGAAACCGAGCACGCACCGCGTCTCGGGACTCAGCGGCAGCGAGTACCCCGCTGGCAGCCGGTGCAGGAACTCGCCTGGAATCAGACCCAGCTCGCAGACCGAGCGGGCCAGCGCCTGCTCGCTGCCCATCCCCTGGACCAACATCCACACGGCGACGTTCGCGGCGATCAGGGCGACGGTGATGACGGGAGTACGGAGGGTGGGGTTGTCGTCGCGGTAGGGGAACATGGAGTCAATATGGACGGGGACGGGGTCAGACGGACAGACGGCCAGACGGCCGGACGGTCGGACGGTCAGGTCGACCGGCCGGCCGTGGTTGCGCGCAGCCACAGACTGGCTGACGGTTCGGCGTCTCTGGCCGTCCGGCCGTCTGCCATACTGGCAGCTTTCGAGGGTACGACAGTTGCGCCTGGCGCCGTCAGGCCGGTGGCCGCTGTCGAAAATGGCGGCCGGGCAGCCTCCCATGAAAGGACGGTTTGGAGCACAATGGCAGCGAAGATCATCGGTATCGACCTGGGCACGACCAACTCGGTCGTCGCGGTGATGGAGGCCGGCGATCCGGTCGTCATCCCCAACGCCGAGGGTGGCCGGACCACGCCGTCGGTGGTGGCGTTCACCAAGGACGGCGAGCGGCTCGTCGGGCAGGTGGCCAAGCGCCAGGCAGTTACCAACCCCAAGCAGACAATCTTCTCGATCAAGCGGTTCATGGGTCGCCGCATCAACGAGGTGACCGAAGAGGCCAGGCGGGTGCCGTACAAGGTCGCGGCGGGGCCCAGCGGGATGGCGGCGGTCGAGATCGCCGGGAAGGTGTACACCCCGCCCGAGATCTCGGCCATGATCCTCCAGAAGATGAAGCAGACCGCGGAGGACTATCTCGGCCACCCGGTCGAGAAGGCGGTGATCACGGTCCCGGCGTACTTCAATGACTCCCAGCGTCAGGCGACGAAGGACGCCGGCAAGATTGCCGGCCTCGACGTGGTCCGGATCATCAACGAGCCGACGGCCTCGGCGCTTGCGTACGGGCTGGATAAGAAGAAGGAAGAGAAGATCGCCGTATACGACTTGGGCGGCGGCACCTACGACATCTCGATCCTCGAGCTCGCCGAGGGCGTGTTCGAGGTCAAGAGCACCAACGGCGATACCCACCTGGGGGGCGACGACTTCGATCAGCGCGTCATCGACTGGCTGGTCGCCGAATTCAAGAAGGACCAGGGCATCGACCTCTCCAAGGACCCGATGGCGCTCCAGCGCCTGAAGGAGGCCGCGGAGAAGGCCAAGATGGAGCTGTCCACCACGCAGCAGACCGACATCAACCTGCCGTTCATCACGGCGGACCAGTCGGGGCCGAAGCACCTGAACTACTCGCTCACCCGGGCCAGGTTCGAGCAGCTGGTGGACGACCTGATCCAGCGGACGATCCCGCCGATGCAGCAGGCCCTCAAGGATGCCGGGCTCAAGCCGGGCGACGTCGACGAGGTGATCCTCGTGGGCGGCTCGACCCGCATCCCGAAGATCCAGCAGATCGTGAAGGACTTCTTCGGGAAGGAGCCGAACAAGTCGGTGAACCCCGACGAGGTCGTGGCCATCGGTGCGGCGATCCAGGGCGGCGTGCTCGGCGGCGAGGTGAAGGACGTCCTGCTCCTCGACGTCACCCCGCTCTCGCTCGGCATCGAGACGCTCGGCGGCGTCACGACCGTGCTTATCCAGCGCAACACGACGATTCCGACCAAGAAGTCGGAGACGTTCTCCACTGCGGAAGACAACCAGACGACGGTGGAGATCCACGTGCTGCAGGGCGAGCGGCAGATGGCGATGGACAACCGGACGATCGGCAAGTTCCAGCTCACCGGAATCCCGCCGGCGCCGCGCGGCATGCCCCAGGTGGAGGTGACGTTCGACATCGACGCCAACGGCATCCTGCACGTCTCGGCCAAGGACAAGGCCACCGGCAAGGAGCAGAAGATCCGGATCGAGGCCTCGAGCGGGCTCTCCGACGCCGAGATCGACAAGATGGTCAAGGCGGCCGAGCAGCACGCGGCCGACGACAAGAAGCGTCGGGAGGACATCGAGACCCGCAACCAGCTGGACGCGCTCGTCTACAAGGTCGAGAAGGACAGCAAGGAGTGGGTGGACCGCCTCCCGCCGGACGCGAAGTCGCGGCTCGACGCCGCCCTCGAAAGCGGCAAGCAGGCGCTTCGCACCGGCGACGCCGACGCAATGCGGCGAGCGCTGGACGAGTTGAACGCGGCCTACTCCGCGGCCGGCGCGGCGATATACGCGTCGACCCAGGCGTCCGGAGCCGCAGAGGGCGGCCCCGCCG
>DASUAH010000163.1:0-5222 GCA_035763885.1 Gemmatimonadales bacterium | reverse complement strand
TTTCACAGACGCTCCAGATGTGGCGCCCCCGGCCTCTGAGACCGAATGGCGCGGTGCGATCCAGTTGATGCACGCCGCACTCGGGCTGCGCCCTGGCGAGATCGGTCCCGATGTGCATGAGTTGTTCATCGACGCGCGGCTTCTCGCAGCCGCTGGGTCAGCCAGGTAGCTCCGGATGCCGCGCCGCAAGCGGGGTGGCGAGACCCAACGGCGCTCCCCCAAGGTCCAGCGCTGGATCGACCTCCTCGCCGCGCTCCTGGCGCGGAATTACCCCGTCACCGTGGAGCAGCTCTTCCGCGAGGTGCCCGACTATGGCTCGGCCAAGTTCGAGTCTGCCCGGCGCAAGTTCGAGCGCGACAAGGACGAGCTGAAGAGCTTCGGGGTGCCGATCGAGCTGCGTCAGACGACCGACGGCAATCCGGAGGGCTACGTCCTCGATCGCCGCGAGTTCTACCTCCCGTATCTCGCGCTCCAGCTCGCCGACCGCAGGATCACGCCCCGGAAGCCCAGGCAGTACGGCTACCACGCGCTGCGGAGCCTCATGTTCGAGGCCGACGAACTCGCGGCCGTGGTCGAGGCGGCACGGCGGGTGCGCGCGCTCGGCGACCCCGACCTGGCTGACGCAGCCGGCTCGGCTATGCGGAAACTCGCATTCGACCTTCCGATCGACGCAGTCGAGACCCCGCCCGACCCGCAGGTCGTTCCACCGCAGCGGGAACCCGATCGCGCGACGTTCGAGCGCCTGGCCGGCGCCCTCGAGCGCAGGAAGCGCGTTGCCTTTCGGTATCGCTCAATGCACGCGGACGCCGTGAAGCAGCGCGAGGCCGAGCCGTACGGGCTCTTCTTCGTCGGCCAGCACTGGTATCTCGCCGCGCGCGATCCGGCCGCCGATGGGCTCCGAAGCTTCCGGCTGAGCCGCATGTCGGGCGTGCGGGTGAACCCGGCGAGGGCGCAGAGCCCAGACTATGCGGTCCCCGCGGCGTTCCACCTGCAGGAGTACGCGAGGTCGAAGCAGGCCTGGGAACTGGGAGACGCCGGGGCGATCGACGCCGTGGTGCGCTGCGAGGGGCAGAGCGGCGCCGCGGCCGCGGCCGCGGAGTTGGGCGAGCCGGTGCCGGGCGACAAGAGCTGCCGCCGATTCAAGGTCCGCCGCCCGGACGCGTTCGCCCGCTGGCTGCTGGCGTTGGGAGGCGAGCTCCGGCCGGTCGAGCCGCCGGAGGTGGTGCAGGCGTTCGAGCGGGTGGTGGCGGACACGCTCGCGCTCTACGGCGCCCAGGCGGGGAGGCGGGATGCCTGACGCCGCCGTCGCCCAGCTCTCGCGGCTCCTGCACCTCATCCCGGCGCTCGCCGACGGTGACGACCACCTCGACGCCATCGCGGAGCGCATTGGCACTGACCGGAAGACGGTGCTCAACGACATCGCGGCGATCTCCGAGCGCTACGACGATCCCGGCGGGTTCGTCGAGGGGGTGCAGATCTACGTCGATTCGGAGATGCGGATCTCGCTCGTCTCCACCCATTTCGCTCGGCCGATGCGCCTGACGCTGGCCGAGCTGGCGGCGCTCGAGCTGGGGCTGGCCGTGCTCACACGCGGGCGGCCGCCGGAGGAGCGCCCGGTGATCGAGCGCGCGCGGCAGCGCATCCGGGACGTGATCCGCAAGCTGCCGCCCGATTGGGCACCGGACCGAGTGCGCTACGTGGAGATGGGCGGGGACTCGGCGGTGCGGCACCTGCACACGCTCAAGAAGGCGAGGCTCCGGCGCCGCCGGGTGCGGATCGCGTACCGCAAGCCGGGCGTCGCGCGCGCGGAAACGCGTGTGGTCTGTCCGTGGTCCATGGCGTACGCGCGGGGCCGCTGGTATCTGATCGCGCACTGCGACAGCGCCGACGGGGTCCGGATCTTCCGGCTCGACCGGATCGGGAGCGTGCAGGAGCTGGAAGCGGGATTCGACCTGCCCGACCAGTTCGACCCGCGGCGCTACCTCGCCGACGGGCGCGCGTTCTACGCCGAGCGACCCGCGACGCTCCGCGTCCGGTACTCGAAGCGGATCGCGCGCTGGATCGCGGAGCGGGAAGGGAAGACGCCGGATGCGGACGGCTCTCTCACGCTCGACCATCCGCTGGCCGACCCGGACTGGGCGGTGCGGCACGTGCTGCAGTACGGGCCGGATGCCGAGGTGCTGGAGCCGGTGGAGATTCGCCACGCGATTCGCGACCGGTTGCGCCGGCTGGCTGAAGGCGGCGGGAGCGGGCGGCAGTAGGCGGCAGCTGCCGCACGAAGCCGCGTTTCGTTGCGGAACGCGCCCGGGACCACCATTGACCTGCCCCGCGATCCGGCGACGGGGAAGCCGACCTCGGTGGTCCCGATCGTGACCAGGGGCGGACAGACGTTTCGGGGGCTGATGACGTCGTCGGCCGCCCCGCTCGACGGCGGAAGGGGGGAGTGCCCGCCTGCGGATCCCGCCCCTGCGGATCCTGAGAACCACTGCCTGGACGACGCGAGCGTGTGCGTCCGCCACAACGTAGGGTCCTGCGATCGCCCCCTCGTGGAGAACTGCTTCCATCACGACAACGCAGACCGGCCCAACTTCATACAGGCCTACAACGCCGCCGTAGTGCAGACCGAGCACGAGTGGTGCCGCCTGCTGCACCTCCTCAAGGGGATCGGCGACGGGCACCGGACCGCCAGTTCCGTGATGACGCTCTGGGTGGCACACGACACCCCGCCGTATGCTACGCCGCACCCTCTGGGAACCAGCTGCAGCCGCGACGAGGGGCGCCCGGTCGCCATCCAGGTGAGGCTCACCGAAGTCACCTCGGCGAACCGGATCTGGTGGTTCGACAACTTCGCGTTCGTCACCTACACCAGCGACTTCCGGCAGTCGAACCGTGTGCGGTTTCGAGGGACGCTGCCCTCAGCTCCCCCGGTGACGACTCTGTGCGTGGCGGAGTCGGACACCGTGGTGATGAGCAGTTGGGGCTGGCGAAACCCAACCGTCTTGGCTGGATCCGGGGCCTTCACGCCATCGAGTCGGGTCCTTGGGGGGGCGACCTGGGTGTTCCCGGCCAGCTCGGTCCAGCCGGTCGGCACCCGCATTCGCCGGCAGGTGACCGGGGAAAACCTGCGGGTCCGATTCGAGGTCGTACGCACCGGGGCGTGCTAGGTCCGGCACCGCGCGCGGAGCTCCGACCACGGGTTCCGCTGCGCGGGCTGCTCGCCGTCGGCGCGGAGTGGCCACACCGTCGCTGCGGTCCGAGTTCTTCCACATCAGGTTGGATTTGCTGCAGGAGCTTGAGGTCGACAAGCGCCTTGCCGAGACGGTGAAGCTCAGGGCCGAAGCGGACCGGGCGAGACTCGTCAACCAGCTAGCCGTGGACGAGGATGCCGCGCGAGCCAAGATCCTGGCCGACCTGACCTGTCCCTGTGGGCCGATTCCGGTGGCCGAACCGTGAACACCGCGGGGGTCACAACATCAGGGCTGACGGCGCGACATGGACGGACCTGAAAGGGACGAGGGCGAGGGGCTCCCGCCCCGGGCACGACCTTGCCGTCGTAGTGGCGGACCGACCGCAGCGCAGCCCCTTCGGCCGGCTGACCCCGCCGGGTCGGGCCGGCGGGGGTTTCGAATCGGCGCTGCGGGGAGCACGTTTGTGGCTATGCTGACGCGCTGCTTCGTGCCGCATCCGTGAGACCCGGGCTCGGACTCACGCTCGCCGTCCTCAGCACGGGGGCTGCGGTGGCGCTCACGCTCGCGCTCCAGCCGCTCCTGTACCCGCACGTGGCGCCGCCGTTTCTGCTTGCGATCGCGGTCACGGCTGTGCTGGGCGGGCTCGCGGCGGGGCTCACGGCAGTGGCGCTCTCCGCGATCGCCGTGCACTACTGGTTCTTCCCTCCGGCCGAGGCCTTCGGCCTCGAGAGCATGGCGGACCTCGTCCGCCAGCTCGTGCTCGTCGTCTCCGGTCTGCTCATCGCGGTGCTCGCCGCGCGTGCGCGCGCGCTGCAGCGGGCCGCCGAGGCGCGAGCGGCCGAAGCCCGGTTCCTGCTGGAGGGGGCGGAAGGGCGGGTCACCTACGCCGAACGCCTGCTGGAGGTGGCGGAGGGGCGGGCATCCGCAGCGGAGCGGCGGGCGGTTGCAGCGGAGGCCGACCTGGCGGCGGCAACCGAGCGGACAGCCAGGGGGACGATCCTGATCGTGGAACCGGACGTCGAGGCGCGACAGCTCGCCGCTCGCGCCGCAGAGTCGGCCGGCTACCGCTGGGTGTCGGCGTGCGACGGCGTGGAGGCATTGGAGCTGCTCGACCGCTACGACCTACCCTTCGCGCTGGTCCTCACCGAGCTCCGGCTGCCCGACCTCGACGGAGCGGATCTGATGAACCGGATCGCGGCGCGCCGGCCGGGCGTGCCGGTCCTCTACACGTCCATCGAACCGGCGGCGGACCTCGCCGGCCGACTCGACCCGGATCGGCCCGTGCTCCGGAAGCCGTTCTCGCCCGGGGAGTTGCTGGAGAAGATGCGGGAGACCCTCCACCGCGTGGCCCGGCCGTAGCCGTGACCCGGCGTCTTGCTGTTTCCCGGCGGCGGCGGTAGCTCTCCCGTCGAAAGGGCGATGGAGCGGGTGGTGGCTGCGGGCGACGACCACGAGCGCGAGGTGCGGAGGGCGGGGCTGGCGCTCCGTATTGCGCTTGTCCTGGCGGTGGCGAGCCTGGGCGTCGCGCTGCTGCTTCGCTATCGGCCCGACATCGCCGCCCGGCTGATGTCGGCAGCGGGCCTGACGCACCCCGCCTGGTTGCCGAAGGAGCCGGCGCCGGCCGAGCTGGGGCTCGGGCCGAGCTCGGCGGCGGACTCGTCCGATCTCACCATTCCCGCTCATCCGGAGTCAGCGCCGGCGTCCGCGGCACTGAGCGTCACGACCACGGCGCGCACCGCATCGTCCCGCCGGCGCCGTCCGGTCGTCACCGACGTGGTGCTGCTGCCGTGCTCGACACCCAACCCGCGCCCCGACGGGAGCTTCATCATTCCGCCCCACGACCCGACCCACCGCACCATTGTAGGCCTGCCGTCCGGACCAGGCGAGCCGAAACGCGGCTTGGTCATTCCTCCGCACGATCCGGCAGCGGAGAACCGGATCCCGGTTGAGCTGATCCCGCTGGATTCAGTGCTCGAACACACGATCCGCATCCCGCCCCACAACCCCGACAGCTTCACCCGGGTGCGGCGCGAC
>DASUAH010000162.1:0-38309 GCA_035763885.1 Gemmatimonadales bacterium | reverse complement strand
GCGGCGCGACACCCGTGGAGCCGTGACGCTCCTCTTTTTCGGCTACACCCATTGTCCCGACGTCTGCCCGGTCCACATGGCGAACCTCGCGGCCGTGCTGGATCGCCTCCCCACGCAGATCGCGGATCGCGTCAGGGTCGTCTTCGTCACGACCGACCCGGAGCGCGACACCCCGGCGCGGCTGCGCGAATGGCTCGGCGCGTTCGATGCCCGGTTCATCGGTCTCACCGGCCCCCCCGAGCAGCTCGAGCGCGCGCAGATCGCCGCCGGCGTTCTCCCCGCCGTGCGGGACACCGCCGCCGGCGAGAACTACTCCGTCGGTCATGCGGCGCAGGTCATCGCGTACACCGCCGACGGTCTCGGGCGGGTGATGTATCCCTTCGGTACCCGGCAGGCGGACTGGGAGCACGACCTGCCGCGCCTCGTGCGCGCCAGCGGGGAGGCCCCGGCGCCCGTGGCGGTGGAGGGCGCCTTCGGGTTCGCGCCCCCCACGCCGGACGCCATGGCGGTCTATTTCACCCTTCGGAATCGCTCGGCCGCGGCCGACACGCTGGTCGCGGCCGAAGCCGCCGGGGCGGGAACCGCCACGATTCACCGGCAGGTGGCCGAAGGCGGGCGGGTCCGCATGGCACAGGTCGAGCGGCTCCCGCTTCCCGGGGGCGGCCGAGTGGTGCTCGAGCCGGGAGGCCTGCACCTCATGCTGGACTCGCTCGCCTCTCGGCCCGTCGCGGGGGACACCGTGCGGGTGCGTCTGCGCTTCGCGCGCGCGCCGAGCGTCGACATCGACGTGCCGATAAGGAGGTTCGGCGAGTGAGCTGGTGGTGCTCCGCGACCGGCGATCCCTGGACCTGGGCGTGGCGGGCCTACCCCGGCGTGTGGCTGTTCGTGCTGGGGCTCGCCGGGCTCTATGTCCGGTTCGCCTGGCAGAGGGACCCCGCCCCGTCGGAAGCCTGGCGCCGGCCGGTGGGCGGGCTGGGACTGCTGCTTGCCTGGGGGATGCTCGACTGGCCCGTGGGCCCGCTCGGCGCAGGCTATTTCGCGAGCATCCACGCGGCCCAGTTCCTGGTGCTTGCCTTCATCGTGCCGCCGGTCCTGCTGGTCGGCGTCGACCCCCGGCGGTGGGCCCGGCTCGCGGCCTCGCCCGCCCGGCGCGCCTTGCAGGTCCCCACCCACCCTCTCATCGCGGCGGCCGGGTTCAATCTCGTGGTGCTGGTCACGCACGTTCCCGGCGTGGTGGATCGCGCGATGGCATCGCAGCTGGGAGCGTTCGCGATCGACGCGGCGTGGCTCGCGAGCGGCCTCTGGTTCTGGTGGCCGATCGTGGCGCCGGTGCCGGCACGGCGGGGCGGGGCGCTGGCCCGCATCGGGTATCTCTTCGCCGGGAGCCTGATCCATACCGGTCTGGGGATGTGGCTGCTGCTCAGCCCCCGGCCCGTGTACGGCGTCTACGAGCTGGCTCCGCCGGTCGCCGGGCGCTCGCCGATGGCCGACCAGGCGATGGCCGGCGGACTGATGGAGCTGGTGGGCGGACTGATCATCCTCGCGGCGATCGCCGTCCTCTTCTTCAGCTGGGCGCGGGCGGAAGCCGATGATCGGCGGCCTGCGCCCCGGCCGGGAGGCGTGGGGAGGCTGGAACAGGCAGATCGGCGCCCGTCCGCCTAGCGGGGCGACCGCACCGCCCACCGTGCCGCCTGCCACCTACTGCGCCTGGTCCAGGATCCCGAGCGCGCGCTGGAGCCCGACCCAGGCGCTGCCGTGGCTGACTCGCGCCTGGATCAGCGCGTCGCGCGCGCCGGTCACCGCGCCCTGCGCGTTGGTCGTCTCCACGCTCCCGGCCACACCGGCCCGGAACCGCTCCTGGGCCTCCGCCAGCTCGCGCTCCGCCAGCCGGAGCCGCTCCGCCGCGATCACGACCTGCTCCCGTGCCGACGCGAGGTCGAGCGCCGCCTGGCGGGCTTCGGTCTCCACGTGGTTACCGAGGTCGCGCTCGCGCAGCTCCTGCCCCTCGAGGCGGACGCGCTGCTCCTGCGCTCGCGTCTGGCGGCGGAAGCCGTCGAGGATCGGCACGCTCACGCCCAGCTGCACGCTGTAGCTGCCGGCGAGATCACCGAGCTCGCGCGCGCTGCGCTGGTAGTAGCCCGACAGGCCGATGCTCGGGAGGTACTCCGCCCGGATCGCGCCGAGGTTGCGCCGCGCCGCCGCGGTGCGGGTCCGCTCGGCCGCGAGCTCGGGCCGGTGGTCGCGCGCGTAGCGCCCCGCCTCATCGGGGTCGGTGGGGAAGGCGGGCGGCGCGAGCACGAGCGAGTCGGCGAGCTCGACCGCGGCGCCCGGCGGCAGGTCGAGGGCGCGCACCAGATCGAGGCGGGCACGGTCGAGCGCGTTCCGCGCCACCTCGAGCTGGGTCCGCACGGCCGCGAAGCTCACCTCGCTTCGGGTGAGGTCGATCGCCGGGCTGACCCCTGCGTCCACCAGCTGCCGCGCCTGGGCCAGGAGATCGGCGGCGACCGCGCTGTCGGCCTCGCGCGCGCGCACCGTCTCCCGCGCGCTCAGCGTCCGGAGCCAGGCAAACCCGCCCGTCGCCGCGGCCAGCTCGCCCACCGCCCGGGCATCGAGGCCGGCCGCCAGTGCGGAGTCCTTCCCCGCCCGAAGGCGGGCGAAGGCGGCTGCGTCGAACAGCGTCTGCGAAGCCGCCAGGCGGAACCGCCAGACCGTGAAGGGGTCGGTCACGCCGGTCGCCACCGGAATCCCGGTCTCGTCGAGGTTCACCGTCTGCCGGGTGACGCCGGCGCTCCCGCCGATCGCGGGCAGCAGGTCGGCGCGGCGCTGGCCGACGCGAGTCTGGGCCACGCGGGCGTTGATCCGCGCCAGCGCGGCGCTCACCCCTCGCGCGCGGCCCAGCCGCACGGCGTCGAGCAGCGTGAGGGGCCGCGGGGCGAGGAGCGAGTCCTGGGCGGCCAGCGGCGTGGCGCCGGCGAGAAGCAGCAGGAGCAGCGGAACGCGCATGGGATCCCCTAGCTGGCGTCTGCGGGGCGGGCGAGCACGCCCCCGAGGACGAAGTCGAGCAGGCCCTCGACGACCGTGTCGTCGGACAGCGCATCCGGGTCGAAGCGCTGGAAGAAGACCTGGGTCTGCGTCGTGTGAATCAGCAGCTCGGGCAGCGCGCGCGAGGCGTAGCCGTGCGCGACCTCGCGGAACTCGCCTGACGCGATGCCGCCCGCGAATACCAGGTCGAGCATGCGGCGCGCCCGGACGATCGCCTCCTCGTAGTAGTAGTGACCGAGCTCCGGGAAGCTGGCGAGCTCCGAGCCCACCAGTCGGCTGATACGGCTCAGCCCGTCGTGCCGCAGGATGTGGTAGAGCCGCCGGACGATCGCGACCAGCAGGTCCCGCCACGGCCCGCGGTGCTGCTCGATGATCCCCTCGGTCTCGGCGATGGCGGCCACGACCTTTGCACGGATCATCTCGCGAAACAGCGTTTCCTTCGAATCGAAGTAGCGATAGAGCGTGCCCTTGCTCACGCCGGCGCGGCGGGCGACGTCGTCGAGCCGCGCGCGGGCGAAGCCCTCGGCACCGAAGACCTCGAGGGCCGCGTCGAGGATCTCCTCGGGCCGGGCCTCGGGGCGGCGGCGCCAGCGGGGGGTGCGGGGCGTGCGGGGGCTCCGGGAGCGTCGGGAGGGCTGGGGCATGCGGCGGATCCGTAGTAACTGACTGGTCAGTAACATATAGAGCGAGGCAGGATCGCCAAGAGGGTGCGCTGGGCGGCGCGCTGTACAGGCCCTAAACCATGGTCCGGGGCTGAATTAGCCGGCCCTTCCCTTGCCCGGCCCGCCTCCCCTTCCTACTATTTCAGGACCAATCCCGGAGGCTCGCCTGATGGCGGATGCGTTCCGCAGCTCAGATGACTTCGACGAACAAGCCCACCAGCTCTACAATGAAGGTCGCTACGACGACGCCCTCGCCCTCCTCAAGGAGGGACTCGCCATCTACCCCAACGCAATCGAGCTCCACATCGGCAGCGCCTACGCCCATCTCGCGCGCGAGGAGTACGCCTGGTCGCGCCGGAGCTTCGAGCGCGCGCTGGCGCTCGACCCCGACCACGAGGACGGGCTGGCGGGCCTGGGCGAGACGCTGCTCAAGCTGGGTGAGCGCGGCGGGGCGCTCCGCGCCTTCGAGCGCATCGTCCTGCTGGGCTTCAAGAGCGACCACGAGCTGATGCTGCAGATCGGCCGTGCGCTCTTCCGCGAGGGGCTGATCGGGCCGGCGCAGCGCTTCTTCGAGTTCGCCGCCGCCGCGCAGCCCGAGTCTGCCGACGCGGCCGCCTGCATGGGCTACTCCTGGCACCGGCTCGGCAACGAGGCGAGCGCGCTGTTCTGGCTCCGCCGCGCCCTGGAGCTGGAGCCGAGCTTCGCGGAGGCGCGGATCTACCTGGCCAACATGCTCTACGACCGCGGTGAGTGCGAGGCGGCGCTCCACCAGCTCGAGCGTACCCGGCCGGACGATCACTTCGACGAGCTCGGGATCTGGCGCGCCATCGAGCTGCGGAAGTCCCTCTACCGGCTTCGGGACGACGACCCGGAGCTCCGGCCCTGGCTGGCTCGGCTCGCGGAAGTCGCCGGCGACCCGGACGGGATCGAGCTCCTCCTCGCCGAGGTCGAGGCGCAGCAGCCGGACGGGACGGTGCGCGATCCGCACCAGCTCGAGCTGTTCGGGACGCTGCTCAGCGAGCTGCACGCGATGCAGCGCCGGCCGCACCAGCCACCGCCCGGCGAGCCGCACATGGTGGGCACCCTGTCGGGTCAGACGTTTCGGGGCACCTGGGACGAGATCCTCCTGCAGATGAAGGCTGCGGACCGTGAGTGGGCCGACGCGTCGCTCACGGAATTCATGGCCGGCCTGGCGCGGCGCGGCCGCGCGGAGACCGGTGTCGTCATCCCGCTCACGGATGCGGAGGCCTTCATCCGCGGAAGCGCCCGGGCGGGCGTGCTGCGGATCATCCAGTGATCGAGATCGCCCACCTCTCGAAGACCTATCGTTCCCTGCTCGGCGGCCGGTCGGTTCCCGCGCTCGACGACCTCACCCTCGCGATCCAGCCGGGTGAGGTCGTCGGCGTCGCAGGACCGAACGGCGCCGGCAAGTCCACGCTGATCTCCCTGCTGCTCGGGTTCCTCGCGCCCACCGCCGGAACGGTGCGCCTCGCGGGCCACACGCCGCGGGCGTACGTGGAACGGCGGGGTGCGGCGTACCTCCCGGAGCTGATGGCGCTCCCACCCCGCTGGACCGTGGATGCCGCGCTCCGGCGCCACGCCGTGCTGGCGGGCGTTCCGGCCGCGGCCGTCCCCGCCCGGGTGGATCGGATGGTCGAGTGGCTCGGGCTGGAGGAGCACCGGCGAAAGCAGGTGCGGCAACTCTCGAAGGGGACATTGCAGCGGCTGGGCCTCGCGCAGGCTCTGGTCGGCGACAGCGACCTGGTGGTGCTCGACGAGCCGACCCACGGCCTCGATCCCGTATGGACGCAGCGATTCCGCGACGTGGTGCGCGAGCTGCGCCGGCCCGAGCGCTGCATCGTGATGGCCTCGCACAACCTCGATGAGCTCGAACGGCTCGCGGACCGCGTCGCCATCCTGCACCAGGGGCGGCTCGAGCGGGTGGTGCACGCGGGCGCGGCCGACACGGGAGAGGCATCGTGCGTCTACCGGCTGGCCGCGACCCGCGCCGCGGAGGCGGTCGCGCGACTGTTCCCGGGCGCGAGCCTGGTCGAGGGGCGGGACAACGAGTGGCGCGTGGTCGGGCGACTCCCCGAGCTCAACCGCGCCCTGGCGGAGCTGATCGCTCTGGGAGCCGTGGTGGCTTCGTTCGCCCCCGAGTCGAGCCGGCTCGAGGCCGAGTTTCGCGCCGCCGTGGGTGAGCGATGAGGGGCCTGCCCGTCCGGTACCTGCCCTGGATGGCCCGGGACGTCGCGCGAGGGCCCGGGGTGGGCATGCTCGTGGTCGGCGCGATGTCGGCCTACCTGGCGTCCGGCATGACCATCGTCAGCGACGGCCGGATCGCCGGCCCCGGCACCGAGGTGCTGCTCACCGTCACCGATTTCGCCGCGACGGTCTTCGTCCTGCTGGCGACCGCGGGGATGGTGAGCGCGGATTTCGCGGGAGGGTGGTATCGCGCCCTCTTCGCCCGGCCGCTGAGCGCGCCCGCCTACTACTTCCAGCGCTGGCTGGTGGGTGGCCTCGCGGTGCTGATCGCGACCGCCGCGGTCGCGCTGACCGCGGCGGCCCGGGTGGGGGCGGAAGTGCCGATCGCCGCCCTGGTCGGCGGGACCGCGCTGGGCTATCTCCTGCTCGGCGGCCTGGTGTTCCTGCTGTCGACGTTCACGCGGTACGACTGGCTCGTCGCCGTAGTGCTCTTCGCCGCGCACGGCGCGCTGGGTGTGGCCCGGTCGTTCGGGTTCGGGCTGGGGGCGGTCGCGCGCACGCTCTACGCCGTGCTGCCGCCGTTCCATCTCGTCGGCCTGGACCAGCCGCTGCCGTCCGGAGCGCATCTGCTGCATGCCGCGGGCTACGGGATCGCGCTCGTGCTCGGCGCGCTGCTCGTGCTCCGCCGCCGCCCGCTCGCGCGGGGGGCCCGCGAATGAGCCGCCGCTGGACCGCCGGCGTCATACGGGAGCGGCTGCGGAACGGGCTCACGCTGCTCGTGCAGGGGGACGACTCGGCGCCGGTGGCGGCCGTGGTGACCCACGTGAAGGCGGGGTTCTTCGACGAGCCCGACCGCTGGGTCGGCATCTCGCATGTGCTCGAGCACATGTTCTTCAAGGGCACGCCGCGGCGTGGCGTCGGCCAGATCGCCCGCGAAACCAAGGTGGCCGGTGGCTACCTCAACGCCAGCACGAGCTACGATCACACGAGCTACTTCGCCGTCCTGCCCGCCGGCGGCCTCGCGACCGCGCTCGAGATCCAGGCCGACGCGCTCCGCAACTCGCTGATCGATGCCGGCGAGCTCGCCCGCGAGCTGCAGGTGATCATCCAGGAAGCCCGGCGAAAGCTGGACACCCCCGCGGCCGTGGCGTACGAGACTCTGCACGCGGTGATGTTCGACCGGCACCGGATCCGGCGCTGGCGGATCGGGTACGAGGCCCAGCTCGCCGGGTTCACCCGTGAGGACCTGCTCGGGTACTACGCGTCACGCTACGTGCCCGAGCGGACGGTCGTGGCGATCGTGGGCGCTGTGGACCCGAACGAGGCGCTGGCGCTCGCGCGCGCGGCGTACGACGACTGGCCGGCCGCTCCCGGCGGGTACGACCCGTCTCCCGAAGAGCCACCGCGCCGCGAGGTGCGCGCCCGAACGCTTCGCGGCGATGTGAGCCGCGCGGAGCTGGTCGTCGGCTGGCGGGCGGTGCCGCCCCTCCACCCCGACGCGCCGGCACTGGACCTCGCCGCCGGCGTCCTCTCTGCGGGGCGGGGAAGCTGGCTCTATCGCGCGCTTCGCGAGCCGGGCATCGTCACCGGGATCAGTGCGCACAACTACGCGCCGACCGAGCTCGGTGTCTTCGCCATCACCGCCGATCTCGAGCCCCAGCGAGTGGCCGAGGCGCTCGACGGCATCGCGGAAGCCGCCGCGCGGCTTTCGCTCGCGGGTCCGCCCGAGGCCGAGCTCGAGCGCGCCCGCACGCTGCTCCTGTCGCGCTGGGCGCGGCGGCTCGAGTCCATGGAAGGCCGCGCGGCCGCGCTCGCGGCCGCCGAAGCGCTCGGGGGCATCGACGAGCTGGACCGCGAGTACGCCGCGCTCGAGACGGCGACCGCCGCCGACGTGCGGACCGCCGCGGCGCGGTACCTGCTCCCGGAATCGGTGTCGGCAGTCCTCTACCTGCCGCGCGACCGCGGGGACGATCTCACGGCCGACGGCCTCGCCCGCGTCTTCGCCGTCACCCGGCTCCGCCCCGCCTCGGCCCCCGACGGGCGGGCTCCCGCCCCGCCGCCCCGGCGCCCCACCCGGGGGGCGGCGACCGCTCGCGTGCTCCACGTGGCTCTGCCGGGCGCCGATCTGCTCGTTCGCCGAAAGGCCGGCGTCCCCCTGGTGACGCTGGGCGTGTACGCTCCCCGGCTGGTGCCGGACCCTCCCGACCTCGCCGGGCTCGGCGCGCTCGCGGTACGGAGTGCGCTGCGCGGCGCGGGCGACCTGCTGGCCGCCGGGCTCGCCTTCGCGGCCGAGGGGTTGGGGGGGACCCTGGGCGCCGCGGTCGCCTCCGACTGGCTCGGATTCGGCACCACGGTGCTCACCGAGCGCCTGGGGGAGGCCGCGGCGCTGCTCCGCCTGGTGCAGGTCGCGCCCTGTCTCGCCGACGCGGAGGTACGTACCGAGCGCGGCCTCATGGTGAGCGAAGCGGCCCAGGTCGTGGACGACATGTTCCGCTACCCATTCCAGCTCGCGTTCCGCGCGGCCTTCGGCGACACGGGGTACGGGCTGCCGACCGCGGGGCTCACCGAGACCCTGGCCGCGATCGAGCCGGCCGATGTCCGCCGCTGGTATGCCGACGCGATGCTGGGCGCCCGTCCGGTGGTCGTCGCGGTGGGAGAAGTGGAGCCGGAGCGCGCGGCCGAGGTGCTCGCCGGCGCTTTCGACACGATCCCCGCGCGGCCGGCGGCGGGGCGGCCCCCGCCCCAGCCGTGGGCGATTGGCCGGGAGCCGATCGTCCGGGCGGTCGCCCGGGACAAGGCGCAGAGCGCGCTCGCGATGGTCTTCCGCGGTCCCCCACGGTGGAGTCCCGAGCGTCACGCGGCCGACGTGTGGGCGGCGGTAGCCAGCGGACTCGGAGGGCGGATGTTCGAGGCGCTCCGTGACCGCCGCTCGCTCGCCTATACGGTGCTCGCGTCCTCGTGGCAGAAGGGTCGCGCGGGCGCCCTGGTGTCGTACATCGCCACGGCGCCGGAGCGCGAGGAGGAGGCGCGCACCGCGATGCTCGCCGAGCTGGAGCGGTTCACCGAGGAGCCCGTGAGCGGGGCCGAGCTGCGCCAGGCGGTGAACTACCTCGCGGGCCAGGCCGAAGTCCGCCAGCAGAGCGGGGCGGCGGTCGCGGGAGACGTGCTGGAGGCGTGGCTGACGGGCGAGGGGCTGGCGGAGCTCGAGTCGCCGGGCGCCGCGTACCGGTCGGTTACCGCGACCGAGGTGCAGGAGACAGCGGCCCGGTATCTGATTGCGGCGGAACGGGCCGAGGGCGTGGTGCGAGGCGCCGCCGGTGTGACGGCATGAGGGCGCCGGCAGCCGCGTTCTATTGCCTGGCGTGACCGGCCAAGCGGCGTGTAATCACCTCCAACCCCTTGCGGGGCGCCGCCGGCGCCCGCGCGACGATGTCGACCAGGCAGACTCCGTCACCCGGCGCGGCGTGCAGCACCACGTGGCCCTCTCGGCAGAGCAGCGCCACCACCAGCGAGCCGGTCGCCTGCTTCACCAGCGGCGGCGCATGCGGCGGCATTCCGATGGCTCCGGCTGCAGCGACGGCGAGCGCCGAGAGCGCCGCGGCGTCGCCGAGGCGCTCCGCCGCTACCTCGCGCAGCTCCACCGCGGCGTGCTCGAAGCCGGCGGTCATGAGGGGGCGCGGAAATCGGCCGGCGTCGTGATCGCGATGAGGCCGACGGTGTTCGGCATGGCGGTGAGGTCGGTACCACGGAGCAGAAGCGAGGTCGCCGACAGCGTTGCCCGGCGTGTATGTTAGGAGCTGGCAGATCCCGGCGGCCAGAGTGACCCAAGGTAGTCCGGCCCCCAGGGCCGAGCAAGAGCGCCCGCGGTGGAGCGCGGCTGACCTGCTCACCGCGTTGCGGGTCCCGCTGGCGGTGGCGTTCCCGCTCGCATCGACTCCGGAGGCGCGGCTCGCGATCGTAGTCGCGGCGGCCGGCACCGACCTGCTGGACGGGCGCCTGGCCCGGCGCTTCGGCGGGTCGCGCCTCGGCGCGGTGCTCGATCCGATCGCGGACAAGCTCTTCATCGCCACGGCGTTTGCGGTCGTGCTGCTGTCGGGGCGGCTCGCATGGTACGAGGTCGCGGGCGCGCTGGTGCGCGATATCGTCGCGACCGCCGCATTCGCCGCCACCGCCTTCGCGCATGCACCGAGCGCCATCCCGGCGCGGGTCGGCGGGAAGGCCGTGACCATCGCGCAGCTCCTCACGCTGGTGGCGTTCTGTCTCGACTCTCCCCTGATCCATCCGCTCGCCTGGGCGTCGGCGGCCGTGGGCCTGTTCGCGATCTGGGATTACAGCCGCGTGGCGTCTCGCGACAAGCGTACGCTGAAGCAGGGCTTCTGAGACCTCGTCCCGACATGAGCGCTGAGAGTTCGACTCGACGCGCGGTGCTGCGATGGGACGGCGGCCTGCGCTTTCGGGGTGGCGAGGTGGGCGGCCCGGAGCTGCTCCTCGACGCCGACGGCATCGCGGCCCCGGGCCCGTTCATCGCGCTGCTGCTCGCCGCGGGCGCGTGCAGCGGAGCCGACGTGGTTTCGATCCTCGAGAAAATGCGCATAGAGCTGGGGGAAGTGCGGCTCGAGCTCACCGCTACCCGCCGGGAGGAGCACCCTCGCCGCCTGCTCGCGCTGCACCTCGGCTTCCATCTGCGCGGTACCGGCCTCGACGAGGTCAAGGCACGCCGCGCCATCGATCTCTCCATCCAGAAGTACTGCTCGGTGCTGGCGAGCCTCGCCCCGGACGTCGCCGTCACCCATGAGCTGCGGCTGGCGTAGCCTGCTGCTGCTCGCGGCGGGGGCGGCGGGCGCCCGCCAGCTGGTGGCGCAACGCGTGGCGGAGCTCGGCGTGCAGGGACTGATCGCGACCTCCCAGCCGGTGCTCGCGGTGGGCGGCATCTACGGCGCGCTCCGGGTTTCCGGCCGCGTGCGGCTTGCAGCCACCGCGGGAGCCGGCGCGGCCGGCGGCGATGCGGCCGGCCGAGCCGAGCTGCTCGCGCATTTCATGCTCAATCCGGCGGCGGCGCGGGGGGCCGCGGTGTACGCCGGCGGCGGGGTGGCGGCAGTCGCGGGCCCGCTGGAGGAGGGCTATCTCGTGGTCCTCCTGGGCATCGAGGCAGCGCCGGGACGGAACTCCGGCTGGGCGCTGGAGGCGGGGGTCGGTGGGGGCGTGCGCGTCACCGCAGGCTACCGCTGGCGGTGGTTTCCTGCCGCTCGCAGGGTCTCCAAACGAAACCGCCCCGGGGAGAAGCCCGGGGCGGACCGCCTGGCGATCGGGAACCCGCTGATCAGACCGCGTTGAGCTGGCCGAGCGGCTCGCCGCGCCGCTGCACCGGCTGACAGTACCGCTCGCCCAGGGTCCGGAGCTGCGCGACGTCCTGGTCGCCCAGCTCGGGATAGCGCTCGCCGAGGTACTGCATGGTGTCGTCGAACCAGTCTTTCTGGTGCTCCGGCAGCGCTTCGATGACGCCGCAGCGGAGGATGTGGCTGAACAGCTCGTCGCGGGCCTGGTCGAACGCGGAGGCCGCAGGGATCCGCCTCGTCTTCTTCTTGCTCATCTACCGTCCTTGGGGTTGCCGTATGGGCGCACGCACGCCGACGGAATCATAACCCGTGGCCCCCCTTACTGTAAACCCGCGCCCGCACCGATATTGTGGCCCCGATTACATTTATCGGCGCCGCATTCACGTAACTTGACGCCGGGTCGTGACGGGCCCGCGAGGAAGTCGACGTCATGGCAGAGCACGACCAGGTCTACGACAAAGGCAGGGCGGACCGCCTCCTTGAGCTGCTCAGGGCTCTGGCGACCCGGATCCAGGAGCTGGACGGTGCGGGCCAACTCCTGAGCGAAAGCGGGGTGCCCGAGTTGCTCCGGCTGATGGGCGACGCCCGCGCCGAGCTGTTTCACTACGAGGTGCGCAGCACCTACGATACGCCCGAGGTGGCGGAGAACCGCCGCATCGTCGACGAGGCCCGGCGTACCGATTCCTTCTCCCCCGATGAGCCGGAGGACGATGAGCCATGGCGGGGACGCCCGTCGGCCTGAAGCGGTTCTATCTGGTGCTGGGCACCGTGGCGCTGATCGGTCTCGGTGCGCTCGGGTGGCTGCTCGCGAAGCCCCGGACGGTCAGCATCCCGGCCAACGTGCCGGTGCAGGCGTCGGACACGGCCGGGTTCCGCGGATACGTGCTGGGGTCCGAGACGGCGCCGGTCGAGATCACGGAGTTCGCCGACTACCAGTGCCCCTTCTGCCAGACCTTCGCCACGCTCCAGATGCCCTCGATCCGGACGCGGCTGATCGAGACCGGCCGGGTCCGCTGGCGTTATCGCGATTTTCCCCTCCAGCAGCACTCCCACGCGCGCCTGGCCGCGCACGCGGCCGCGTGCGCCGACGAGCAGGGGAAATTCTGGGCGATGCACGACCGGATCTACGAGGGACAGCCCGAATGGGCGGAGTCGCGCGACGCCGCCGGCATCTTCCGGCGCGACGCGGGCGAGGTCGGGCTGGACCTGGCCCGGTACGAGGCCTGCATGAAATCCGCGAAATACGCCGGGCGCATCCAGGCCAGCTACGACGAGGGCATGCGCCTGGGCGTATCGTCGACGCCGACGATGTTCGTGGGCGGGCGGCTGTACCAGGGGCGGTTCGACGCCGACGCCGTCATCCGGTTGGCCGACTCGCTCGCTGCGCAGCAGCCCGCGTCATGACCGCACACGGCGCCTGACGTGTCGCACGGAGCCAAGGTTCCGCCCAGGGGGCGAGCCCTGGCCGGGCTCGCCGTCGCGGCGCTGGGTGTCGTCTACGGCGACATCGGCACCAGTCCGCTGTATGCGTTGAAGGAATGCTTCGCGGGGCCGCACGGCGTGGCTCCCTCCCACGAGAATGTGCTCGGCGTGCTCTCGCTGGTCTTCTGGTCGCTCAATATCGTCGTCAGCTTCAAGTACCTGTCGCTCGTGATGCGGGCGGATAATCGTGGCGAGGGCGGGATCCTCGCGCTGCTCGCGCTCGTGCGCAAGGGCGATCGGCCGTCCGGTGCGGAGCGGGCACTCGTCGCGGCCGGTCTCTTCGGTGCGGCCCTGCTGTACGGCGACGGGATCATTACGCCGGCGATCTCGGTGCTCGGTGCGGTAGAAGGGTTGAGCATCGCGACGCCCGCGGTCGAGCCGTTCATCGTCTGGATCGCGGTCGTAATCATCGGAGGCCTCTTCGCGGTGCAGAGCCGCGGCACCGCACGGGTGGGGACGATCTTCGGCCCGCTCACCGGCACCTGGTTCCTCTGCATCGCGGTGCTCGGCATCCGCGGCATTCTGATCGAGCCGAGCGTGCTCCTCGCGGTGAACCCGTGGTACGCGGTGCAGTTCTTCCTCCGCGAGGGCGCCCACGGTTTCGTGATCCTCGCAGCGGTGGTGCTGGTGGTGACCGGCGGCGAAGCGCTGTACGCCGACATGGGTCACTTCGGGCGCCGTCCGATCCGGCTGGCCTGGTTCAGCCTGGTGCTTCCCGCGCTGATGCTCAACTACATGGGCCAGGGGGCGCTGCTGCTGGCTCAGCCGGAGGCGGCGCGGAACCCGTTCTACACCCTGGTGCCCGGCTGGGCGCTGTATCCGATGGTGGCGGTCGCGACGGCGGCCACGATCGTCGCCTCCCAAGCCCTCATCTCCGGCGCGTACTCGCTCACCCGCCAGGCGGTCCAGCTCGGCTACTCGCCGCGGGTCAACATCGTGCACACCTCCAGCACGGAGATGGGCCAGATCTACATCCCGCAAGTGAACACGATGCTGATGATCGCATGCATCGGCCTCGTCCTCTCGTTCCGCACCGCGAGCAACCTCGCTGCTGCGTACGGGGTGGCGGTCGCCGGCACGATGACGATTACCGCGGTCCTGTTCGCGGTCGTCACGCGCGCGCTGTGGCGCTGGCCGCTCTGGAAAGTGTTCCTCGTCGTCGGGCCGCTGCTCCTGGTGGACCTCGCGTTCTTCACCTCCAACCTGCAGAAGATTCCCGACGGCGGCTGGTTCCCCCTCGTGGTGGCCGGCCTGGTGTACACCCTGATGTCCGCCTGGAAGCGCGGCCGGAATCGGCTGGCGCAGGTGCAGAGCGAGAACACGCTGCCGATCGAGCTCTTCCTCGACGACATCGCGCGCCGGAGGCCGCCGCGGGTGCCCGGCGTCGCGGTCTTCCTCACGTCGGTGGAGGGAGGGGCCCCGCCGGTGCTGCTCCATCACCTCAAGCACAACAAGGTGCTGCACGAGCGGGTGGTGCTGATGTCGGTCCGGGGGGAGGAGATCCCCCAGGTCGGCGACGAGGAGCGCGTGGCGTGCCGGGAGCTCGGCGAAGGGTTCTATCAGGTCGTCGCCCGGTATGGATTCATGGAAACGCCCGACGTCCCGGCGGCGCTGCGGCTGCTGGCCGCTCCCGGCGCCGAAAAGCCGGTCACCATCAAGCCCATGGAGGCGAGCTTCTACCTGGGGCGCGAGACCATCATCCCCAGCGGGAAGGGCTGGATGGCGAACTGGTGGAAGCGGCTGTTCACGGTGATGTCGCGCAACGCGCAGTCCGCGGCGGCGTTCTTCAACCTACCGCCGAACCGGGTGGTCGAGCTCGGCGCGCAGATCCAGCTCTGACGCCAGCCGCTTCAACTCTCCTGATCCTCGTACATCTCCTTCAGCCTGTTGACCACCGCGGGATCGGCCAGGGTCGTCGTGTCGCCGAGCGCCCGCCCCTCGGCGATGTCCTTGAGCAGCCGCCGCATGATCTTCCCGCTCCGGGTTTTCGGCAGGTCGGCGGAGAAGAGCACGTCGTCGGGGCGGGCAATCGCGCCGATCTTCTTCGTCACGTGCTCCTTGAGGTCGTCCTTGAGCTCGGCCGACGCGTGCCGGCCCTCCTTGAGGGTCACGAACGCGGCGATCGCCTGGCCCTTGAGCTCGTGGTGCTTGCCGACCACGGCCGCCTCCGCGACTGCGGGATGGTCCACCAGGGCGCTCTCGACCTCCATGGTGCCGATCCGATGCCCCGCCACGTTCAGCACGTCGTCCACCCGGCCCAGCACCCACCAGTACCCGTCGTCGTCGACCTTGGCCCCGTCGCCGGCGAAGTAGCGGCCTGCGAAGCGGTCCCAGTAGGTCTGCCGATAGCGGTCGTCGTCGCCCCAGATGGTGCGCAGCATGCCCGGCCAGGGCTCGCTCAGGGTCAGGAAGCCGCCGCCGCGCTCGAGCGGACGCCCGTTCGTGTCCACCAGCTCGGCGACGATGCCGGGGAGCGGGAGGGTGGCTGACCCCGGCTTCGTCGTGGTCACGCCGGGCAGGGGCGTGATCATGATGCCTCCGGTCTCGGTCTGCCACCACGTGTCCACGATCGGGCAGCGCCCGTTCCCGATGTGCTCGTGGTACCACATCCAGGCCTCGGGATTGATCGGCTCGCCGACGGTGCCGAGCAGCCGGATGGTGGACAGGTCGTGCCGCGCGGGGTGGTCGGGGCCCCACTTCATGAACGCGCGGATCGCGGTGGGGGCGGTGTAGAAGACCGTCACGCCGTACCGCGCGACGATCTTCCAGAAGCGGTCCCGCTCGGGCCAGTCGGGGGCCCCTTCGTACATCAGCACCGTCGCGCCGTGCGCGAGAGGGCCGTAGACCACGTACGAGTGGCCGGTGACCCAGCCCACGTCTGCGGTGCACCAGAAGACGTCATCGTCTCTGAGGTCGAACACATATTTTGTCGTGCTGACCACGTGCGTGAGGTAGCCCCCGGTCGTGTGCACGATCCCCTTCGGCTTTCCGGTCGTGCCCGAGGTGTAGAGGATGAACAGCAGGTCCTCGGCATCCATCGCCTCGGGCTCGCACCCGGGGCTCTCCCGGTCGAGCAGCCGGTGCCACCAGTGGTCCCGCCCCTCCGTCATCTCGGCGAAGGACTCGTCCCCCTGACCTCCCGGCCGCCGCTGCACCACGACCACGTGCCGGACGGAGGGGCAGCCTCGAAGGGCCTCGTCGGCGAAGCGCTTCAATGGCACCACCTGCCCGCGGCGATAGCCGCCGTCCGCCGTGACCAGGCAGACCGCCTCCGCATCGTTGATGCGGTCCCGCAGCGCTTCGGCCGAGAATCCGCCGAAGACCACCGAATGGACGGCGCCGATCCGGGCGCAGGCGAGCATCGCGATGGCCGCCTCGGGGATCATCGGCAGGTAGATCGCGACCCGGTCGCCGCGCTGCACGCCGAGCCGGCGGAGCGCATTGGCTGTCCGGCCGACCTCGCGGGCGAGCTCCCAGTAGGTGAGCACGCGGCGGTCGCCGGGCTCGCCTTCCCAGACGATCGCGGCCTTGTTGCGACGGGGGCCGCGCAGGTGCCGGTCGAGGCAGTTGGCCGCGGCGTTGAGCTTGCCGCCGACGAACCACTTCGCGTGCGGCAGCTTCCACTCCAGCACGCAGGTCCACGGGGTCATCCAATCGAGCGCGCCGGCCTCCTCGGCCCAGAAGGCGAGGCGGTCGCGCCGGGCCTGCTCGTACAGGTTCGCGCCGGCATTGGCGCGTGCGGCAAACCCGGCCGGCGGCGGAAAGCGGCGCTGCTCGGAGAGCAGGGTGGCGAGCTGGTCGGATGCGGGGACGTGCGTCGTCATGGGATGGCGAGCCGGAAGGAGAAGGATGAATCCCCAAGGTAGAGGACCCGGGATCGCCCGGCCAGAGGCCGCGGTTGCGATTCCCAAGACTCTGCCGCGGACTGCGGCCGCGGGGTCGTCGGCCCGGCCAGTGCAAGGCCTTGCAAAGGGCTGAGCGGCTTGACGTTATCACCACTGGCACCGCTCTCGCCCTTTGACGGGCACGCGGTCGTAGGGACCGCGGACAACCTACATCCGCCCGATAAGAGCACACCCGGAGTGATCCGGGGCCGCAAAACTAGAGGTCTCAGTCCGGCCCGTTGTCGGGGTGAGATAGCTCGGTGCCGAAGGTGGACGCCTGCCAGCGCGAAACCGCTCGCGGGGCTTGTCGGGTGTGGGAGGATGCTATGACATCCGCACACGCGACAGCTCGCGAGCTGGTCGCACCCGAGCGCCTCGGGCTCGAGACGCGCGTGGAGTTCCGCAAGGCGGCGATCGAGATCCTCGATCAACTCCCCGACGACACGGGCCAGCTGATCATCGACCTGGCACGCACGCGCCACGTCGACTCCGCCGGGCTCGGCGTCCTCATGCTGGTGCAGCGCCGCGCCGCCGAGCGGCGGCAGACGGTGGTGCTGCGCGACCCGAGCGACGAGCTCCGGTTCCTGCTCGTGGTGACCAAGCTGGTGGATCTGTTCCGGCTTGAGCCGGCGCGCGAGGGCCGCGGGTCCGCGCCCGCTATGGACGGCCCCGGGGCCCATCGTTAGTCTTGGGGGTTCGCTCCTCCCCCGGCCGGCCTGGGCCGACCGGGACTCGCGTCGCCAGGGTTGCATGGGATGAACGAGGGGAAGGTGCGCCGGCGCGTCCTGATCGTCGAGGACGAGCCCGCCCTCAGACTGAGTTACGAGCGGCACTTCCGGCCGCGGTACGATCTGGTCTTCGCCAGCACCGGCGCCGAGGCGCTTGCCCGGCTCGAGGAGCAGCGGCCCGACGTGGCCGTACTCGACATGCGGCTGCCCGACACGGACGGTGTGGATCTGCTGCGCCGGATCCGCAGGGCGCAGCCGGGCCTGCCCGTAATCATCACCACGGCCTACGTGAGCATCGAGCCGCAGCTCAAGGTGCTCGACCTTCCCCATTCCGGCTATATCGTCAAACCCTTCCGCCTCGACGAGCTCGGCGCCCGCATCGATGCCGTTCTCTGACGGCGCTCTGCTCGAGGCCGTCGGACTGCATCGTGCGTGGGGTGCCGCGCGCGTACTCCGCGGCGTGGACCTGTGCCTGGGGCCGGGTGAGGCGCTCGCGGTAGTCGGCCCGAACGGGGCGGGGAAGACCACGCTGCTGCGCGTGCTGGCCGGCCTGGTGCGCCCGACCCGCGGCGAGGTGTACGTCCTGGGCCGGCGGCTCGAGCGCGGCACGCCGGAGGTCCGGCGTCCGATCGGCTTCCTCGCCCACCAGTCGCTCCTGTACGACGACCTGACCGTGGTGGAGAACGTCGCCTTCGCCGCACGGCTCTATGGCGCGCGCGATCCGGTCGGGGTCGCACGCCGCGCGCTGGAGGAGGTGGACCTCGCCGGCCGCGCCGACGACCGTCCCCGGCGCCTGAGCCGCGGCCTGCTGCAGCGCGCGGCGCTGGCGCGCGCGCTGGTGCACGGACCGCGGGTGCTGCTGCTGGACGAGCCCTTCACTGCGCTCGATGCGCCGGCGGCCGCGCGCCTGCGCCACATCCTCCGCGCGCGGCTGGAGGACGGCGCGGCCATGGTGCTGGTCACCCACCAGCTCGCCGAGGCGTGGGAGCTGGCCACGCGAGTGGGCGTGCTGGCCGGCGGCATGTGGGCGCTCGAGGCACCGCGCGAGGGCGGGCTCGACGCGTTCGTGCCGCGCTGGGAGGCGGCCGCCCGTGGGTGAAGCCCTCCGGCTGGCGCTCGCGATCGCGGCGAAGGACGTGCGCGCGGAGCTGCGGAGCAAGACGGCCCTCCTCTCCGCGCTCGTGTTCGCCGCGCTGGTGCTGGTCATCTTCAACTTCGCCCGCGACCCGACGGCGATCTCGGCGTTCCTGCTCGCGCCGAGCGTCCTGTGGGTGACGTTCGCCTTCGCGGCGATCGTGGCGCTCAATCGCGCGTTCACCGCCGAGCGGGAGCACGGTGCGCTCGACGGCCTGCTCCTGGCACCGGTGCCCCGGGAGGCGCTGTTCCTCGGCAAGTTCCTCGCCAACGTCGCGTTCGTGGCGACGGTGGAAGCGGTGACGCTGCCGCTGTTCGTGCTCTTCTTCAACGTCGATCTCGCGGCGGCGCTGCCGGGCATCCTCGGGACGGCGGCGCTCGCGACGATCGGGTTCGTGGCGGTCGGCACGATCTTCAGCGCCATGGCGGTGCGGACCCGGTTCGCCGAGCTGATGCTGCCGGTGCTGCTCCTGCCGTTCATGGTGCCGCCGCTGGTCGGCGCGGTGCAGCTCACCGCCCGGCTGCTCGCGGGGCGTCCGTTGAGCGAGATGATGGGGTGGCTTAGGTTACTCGCGCTCTATGACGTCGTCTTCCTGACGCTTTGTACGCTCGCCTTCTCCGCGGTGGTCGACGAATGACACAGCCGCTCGCTGCCCCGCCCGCCGCCCGGGCCCGGACGGTGGTCCGCCGGGGCCGGGTCATCAGCGCGGTCGCGCTGCTCGGCGTGGCGGGGATCTACGTGCTGGCGCTCGCCTTCACGCCGATCGAGGCCCGCCAGGGGCTGGCGCAGAAGATCTTCTATCTCCACGTGCCGGCTGCGTGGAGCGCGCTGCTCGCCTTCTCGCTGGTCGGGATCTGCAGCGCCCTGTATCTCTGGCTGCGCGACCCCCGGCTCGACCTTTTCGCCGAAGCCTCCGCCGAGGTCGGCGTGATGTTCAGCATCGTCATGCTGACCACGGGGCCGATCTGGGGAAAGCCGATCTGGGGGACCTGGTGGACCTGGGACGCGCGGCTCACCCTCACGCTGTTTCTCTTCTTCCTCTTCGTGGGCTATCTCGCGCTTCGCGCCGCCGTGCACGACCCCGACGAGCGGGCCCGCTTCAGCGCGGTCGTGGGGATCATGGGGCTCATCCTGGTACCGTTCATCCACCTGAGCGTCTACTTCTTCCGCACGCTCCACCCGCGGCCGGTGGTGCTCAAGCCGAGCGAGCCCTCGCTGCCGTGGGAAATGCTCCGCACCCTGCTGGTGGCATTCGCGGTGTTCACCCTTCTGTACGTCGGGCTGGTCACGCTGCGCTACGGCCTCGGGCTCGCCGCCCAGCGCCGTGACGCCCTGGAGGCGCGCGATGCCGCCTAGCCCGCCCGACAACGGCGCCTACATGGTGGCCGCCTACATCGTGACGGCGGTGATTCTGGTGGTATATGCCGCGATGCTCTGGCGGCGGGCCAGGGCGGTAGACGGCGACCAGTGAGCCGCCTTTGCCCCACTCCGCGGTCGTGACTCAGCTCGCGACGCGACTTGGCGCTCCCTTGGCCCGTTCACCGCTTCCGCCTCACTGAGTGTTCCGGCACCCCGGCCCGGCTCGGCCTAGGCCAACACTCGAGCGATTGCGCGGAACGTCAGAACGAAGCAGCCCGCGGCCGCAGCGACGAGCAAGGTCTCGGGAGACCATCGATCGCCCGGGCCTCCGATGCGGAAAGTCCTGCATGAATCCCGCTCCTGTTGACGTCGGCGCGCGACGCGTCTCTAGCGAGCCGCGATGCGCCCGGCCCGTTCCGGAGCGGCCGCGGCGCGCCCGTCCCTCACCGCGAGCTCGCCGACCGGGCGCCCGTAGAACCGCCGCTCGAAGTAGAGTGCGACGTTCACGAGCCCGATGAGCACCGGGACTTCGACCAGGGGGCCCACGACCGTGGCGAACGCGGCGTCGGACTGAATCCCGAACACGGCGACCGCCACCGCGATGGCCAGCTCGAAGTCGTTGCTCGCGGCGGTCAGCGACACCGTCGTGTTCTGGGCATACGCGGCGCGGACCCGCGCCCCCCGGCCGACGAAGAAGGTCACCAGAAACATCACCACGAAATACAGCGTGAGCGGAACGGCGATCCGCACCACATCCAGGGGGAGACGTACGATCAGCCCACCTTTGAAGGAGAACATCACGATGATCGTGAACAGCAGGGCCACCAAGGTGATCGGGCTGATCCTGGGAATGAAGACCCGCCGGTACCAGTCCTCCCCACGGCGGCGTACCAAGACAAGACGTGTGGCCAGCCCTGCGAAGAGCGGAATGCCGAGGTAGATCAACACCGTGAGTGCGATCTCGTCGATCCCCACGTGCACGGCCACGCCCTGCATGCCGAATAGCGGGGGGAGCGCCGTGAGGAAGATCCAGGCGTACACGCCGTAGAACAGCACCTGGAAGACGGCATTGAACGCCACCAGCCCCGCCGCCAGGTCCCGGTCTCCGCGCGCAAGATCGTTCCACACGAGCACCATCGCGATGCAGCGCGCGAGCCCCACCAGGATCAGGCCAACGGCGTAACCCGGCAGATCATGCAGGAAGATCAGCGCCAGGGCGAACATCACCAGCGGGCCGACGACCCAGTTCTGGATTAGCGAGAGGGCCAGCACCCGGCCGTGGCGGAACACGGTGCCCATGGATTCGTAGCGCACCTTGGCCAGCGGTGGGTACATCATCAGGATCAGCCCGATCGCAATGGGGATGTTGGTGGTGCCGATCTGGAAGCGGTTGAGGAAGGACTCTACGCCTGGCACCGCGTATCCCAGCCCCACACCCAGGCCCATGGCCAGGAAGATCCACAGCGTGAGATACCGGTCAAGAAATGACAACTTGAGTGGATATGACTCCGCAAGCAGGGGGGCCCGACCGGCACCGGCGAGAGGCTGAGGCATGCGTTCGCGGTCCCCCGGCCTACTCTGCCCTCCGCAGCACCAGCGACGCGTTGATTCCCCCGAATCCGAAGGAGTTCGTCAGCACGAACTCCGGTGCCCCCCGGCGGCCCTCGCCCCGCAAATAGTCCAGGTCGCAGGCCGGGTCAGGCGCCTCGAGATTCACCGTGGGCGGGAGCCAATCGTGGTGCAGCGCGAGCGCGCAGATGGCTACCTCGATGGCCCCGCTCGCGCCCAGCGCGTGCCCGTAGTACCCCTTGGTCCCGCTGAGCGCGAGCCGGTAGGCGTGGTCCCCGAACACCTGCTTGATGGAGCCGGTCTCCGTGGGGTCGTTGAGCGGGGTGGACGAGCCGTGCGCGTTCACGTAGCCGACCTCGGCCGGTGCCAGATGGGCCTCGCGCAGCGCCAGCCGCATCGCGCGCGCCGCCTGCCGCCCGTCGGGCCGCGGGGCCGTCATGTGGTGCGCGTCGTTGGTGAGACCGTAGCCGCACACCTCGGCGTAGACCGGCGCGCCCCGCGCGAGCGCGCGGCCCCGCTCCTCGAGCACCAGCACCGCCGCGCCTTCGCCCATCACGAACCCGTCCCGCCCCCGGTCGAATGGCCGGCTCGCGCGGGCGGGATCGTCGTTACGGGTGGACATGGCGCGGATGATCGCGAACGCGCCGAAGCACAGCGGCGCGAGCGGCGCTTCGGCGCCGCCGGCGAGCATCGCGTCGGCCTCGCCGCGCACGATCGCGCGGAACGCCTCGCCGACGGCGATCGTCCCCGACGCGCAGCTCATCCCGTTGGTCGAATTGGGACCGCAGACGCCGAACTCGATCGCCACGTTGCAGCTTGCCGCGCCCGCGAACACAGTAAGGGCCAGGGCCGGGTCCACCGCCCGGGGCCCCCCTCGGGCGAACTCGCGGTACTGGGTCTCGCCGAACGCCACACCACCGAGCGCGGTGCCCATCATCGCGCCAATCTGGTCCCGGTCCTCCCGTGCGAGGTCGAGCGCCGCGTCCTCCAGCGCGAGCCGCGAGGCCGCGATGCTGAACTGGGCGAACCGGTCGAGCCGCCGGGCCCGCCGCTCCTCGAGGTGGTCGGTCGGCGCGAAGTCGTTCACCTGCGCCGCGATCCGGCTCTTGAACGGCGTCGGGTCGAATCGCGTGATGCACTGGACTGCCGACCGCCGGTGGCGCAGCCCGTCCCAGAGACCCTGCGCGCCGGTCCCGATCGGGGTGACCGCGCCGATGCCCGTGACCACCACCCGCCGCGGCTCAGGCATCGGGGGCCTCCACCGCGCGGCGGATGCCGGCCAGCGTGCGCGACGCGATGCCGTGAACGAACACGGGGCCGATCACCCAGTCGGCCGCGGGCCGCCGGATGAGCGGCCAGCTCGGCCCGTCCCACTGGTGGATGATGGTCACGGCGGTGGCGTCGTCGTGGGGGACCAGCCGCCATTCCACATCCATCCCGGTCGTGATCCCGCGCACGTGCCGGTAGCGAACCGCAGACGAGGCGCGATCGATCGTCATCTCCGACACCCACCAGGTCGGGTACCTGAGCGGCCCGAAGGGGCGCCAGGCCGCCATCTCCACCAGTCCCCCGTCGCTCCGGCGCTGGAGCATCCGCACCCAGCGGTAGTGAGCGAGAAGCGCCGGCCAGCGCTCGACGTCGGCGGCCGCCGCGAACACCCGCTCGATCGGCGCCCGCATCAGCAGGCGATCCTCCGTCCTCATGTCAGCCCCGAGCTCCACGTGGCGACGAACCGCCACCCCGGCCGCCGCACGATGCGCCCGCGGACCCCGGCCCGCTGGAGCAGGCCGCCGAGCTCCGCGCGGGTGAAGCCGCGGTGGATCGACGTGACGCCGTCCGCGACCGTTACCGGGTCGAACCGCAGGAGCCGCGCGCCCACCCGGAAGGCGAGCACGCCCAGCGCCGCGCGCCGCAGGTCGCAGATCACCACCCCGATCCGCGCGAGCCGGTCGCAAACCCGGAACAGCTCGACCACCGAGTCCGGCTCGAAGTGATGCGCCACGAGGTTGGCCGTCACCACGTCCACGCTCTTGTCGGCCAGGGGGGGAGTTCCCGCGCAGCCGATCACGACCGGGAACCCGCGCGAGCGCGCGAGCCGAGCGGCGACCGGGTTGCGCTCGAGCCCGAACGCTTCCACCCGCACTCCGCGCCGGGCGGCCCACCTGGCGGCCGCGCGCGGCAGATCGCCGAGGCCCGTGCCGATGTCGAGCAGGCTGACGGTACTGCCTCGCGAGATCCCGCCCAGCACGCGCCCAAGCCCGTAGCGGAGCGCCGCAGTGCCGCCGAACCAGCGGTTGGAGCGCGCGATGTTCCCGAGCGACACCGCCACCGTGTCGGCCGGGGCGGCGGGATCGTCGAGCAGCTCGCAGCCGACGCGGCTGATGGTGAGCATGATGCGCTCAGCCCAGCGCGGCGTAGCCGCCGCGGTAATAGAGCAGCGGCCGACCGTCGCTCACGACCCCGCCCACGACCCGGCCCACGATGATCGTGTGATCGCCTGCCTCGTAGAGCGCATGCCGGCGGCAGTCGATGTGGGCCAGGGTACCATCGAGCAGCACGCCGCCGCTGCGGCTCACGCGGTAGCCTACTCCCTCGAAGCGGTCGTCGTGCGGGTCGGCGAACCGGCGGGAGAGCTCCTCCTGGTGGCTCGCCAGCACGTTCACCACGAACGACTCGGCTCCGGTGATGAGGCCATGCATCCGTGCCGCGTGATCGACGCAGACGAGCAGGAGCGGCGGGTCGAGCGACACCGAGGCGAGACTGTTTGCCGTCATTCCGTGCGGCCGGCCATCCGGCGCCGCGACCGTGAGCACGGTCACGCCGGTCGCGAAGCGGCCGAGCAGCTGGCGGAAGAGCGCCTGGTCCACGTCGGTGGGCGTCAGAGCAGGAGCCTCGCCAGGAACAGCGGATTGAGCGCGGCGGTGGCCGGCACGAAATCCCCCGTCACTCCGATGAGCGTATGTGCCATCGCGGGCCGGCGGCCCAGCCGCTCGACGGCGCGGTCGAACAGGCGCGGCCACAACATCGCGTAGCCGATCAGCCGTTCCACCCCCCACTTGCCGGCGAACGTCCGGAACCGGGCGCGGCGGTATCCGGCGAGCCGGCGCGCGGTCACGCTGCCGCCGCGCGCCAGCGCCCGGCCGGCGTGCTCCGCCACCAGCTCCGCTCCGAGCAGCGCGCTGCAGATTCCCTCCCCGGTGAACGGGTCGAAGAAATCTGCCGCGTCGCCGACCAGCAGTGCGCCGTCGGCCGTCACGCGCCGGGATCGGATTGCGAACGGGCCGGTGGCAAGCACGGCGCGCGCGAGCCGCCGCCGATCCACCCTGCCCCGTACCCCCGGGAACCGCTCCAGCCAGTCGAAGAAAAAGGCCTCCGCGCGGCCACGCGACGCCACCGCGAGCGCCGCCGGCACCACCAGCGCCACGTTCGCCAGATCGTCTCCGATCGGGTTGAGCCCGACGTACCCCCGCGGCCCGACGTGCATCTCTGCCGAGCGCGCGAGGCCGGGCACCCCCGCCACGTGGGCCACGAACGCGAGCCGGCGGAGGCGCCCCCGCGTATGCCCCCCGAGCCGCCGCGCCACCCGCGAGCGCAGGCCGTCGGCACCCACTACTAAACGCGCACGAAGGACCCGCCGGCCACGGGGGCTGCGGACCACCGCCCCTGCCACCCCGCCCCCCTCGTACACCAGGTGCTCGAAGGCGGTCCGCTCGAGCACGGTGGCCCCGGCCTCCCGCGCCGCCCGCACCAAGTGGTCGTCGAGGACCCGTCGGGGCACCGATATGCCGGTGGGGCGGAACGGCGCAGGCCGCGCCTCGCCGAAGCGTCCGTGCAGCTGCGCACCGCCCGCGGCATAGACGATGGTGCCCTCCAGCGGACGGGCTCCGGCGCGCTCCAGCGGCGCGATCAGCCCGAGCCGGTCCAGCACGCGCACGGCCTCCGGGCTCAGGTACTCCGAGCAGGCCTTGTCGCGTGGGAACGCGGCACGGTCGACCATGACTACCGCCAGGCCCTGTGCCGCGAGGAGCGCCGCGCTCGCGCTGCCCGCCGGCCCCGCCCCGATCACGAGGGCATCAATCGACTCGCGCGTACTCATTGGCATCCAGCCTCAGCCGGTCCGACGCGGGGAAGCTGTAGCGAAGCGTGAACGTCACCGGGCCGGCGGCGCCAGCGTACGTGATCGTCACGGTCGCGGCGTCGGCGGTCCAGGTGCACGCACGCGTGCTCGTGAGCTCCACGCCGTCGGCGATGGTGAGGAACGTCTGCAGGCAGCTGCCGTCCGGGCTGAAGTGCCACGTCGTCGTCTGTAGGTGGCTGGGAAGGAACGCCGTGTTCACGCCGCGCCAGGTCCCGATCAGCGGAGACGGCGCGGCCGGCGGGGGCGGCCCCGGCTCGGCCGCGGGCGGCAGCGGCAACCCGGGCACCAGGTCCGGCTCGGTCGGCTGGGGCGCGCACGCGATCAGCCCGGCGCAGACGAGCCCGCCGCCCAGGCGGCCCAGCCGGCCAGCGCCGCGGCGCCGGTCACCACAGCGTTCACGCCGTCGTTGTCCAGCCACGTCCAGCCTCCCAGCCGGATGGTCTCGGCCCCGCAGCGGTGCCTGCGCCACTCGGAGACCTCGTCGCAGCGCGGGCAGCGGAAGCGGCCCTGCACCGCCGCGCCGAGCAGCGAATCGGCGACCATCCCCGCGAAACCTATCAGCGCCGCGGCCACGAGGAGCAAGGGTGCGCCGGCCACCGCGGCGCCGGCGCTCGCGACGAGCAGTGCGCCGGCCAGCCCACCCAGGGTGCCGAGCGGCGTGACCCCGCCGCTCGCGCCGTGCGCAACCGGCCGCCGCGTGAGCAGGTGACGCGGTGGGGTCCGGCTCCATGCACCCGCGGACGTCGCCCAGGTATCCGCCGCCGCCGCGGCGAGGCTCGCCGTCGCGATCCAGAGCCCGAGGGCCGGCTCCGCCAACCCCGCGAGCGCGCCCAGGGCCGCCGGGCCGCCGTTCGCGAGCACCTGCCGGTGGTCACGGCAGGCGCCCTTCGCGTCGCCGCCGCGGACCGGCGCCCGGCGCGAGATCGTGCTGCTCGGCACGAAGAACGCCACGAGCGCGGCCCCGCCCGCCCACCCCGTGCCCGCCAGCACGGCGGTCCCGACCGCGGCGGCGGCCGCGGCGCCCGTCGCGGTCAGCGCGCCCACCCGGCGCGCGGCGAGTGCCAGCGCGGCTGACAGGGCGACCGCGAGCGCGACAGACACGCGGCGGCGCTAGTTCGGCTGGTCTGAGGAGCGGAGGGCGGCGAGGATTCGGAGGCGAAGCTGGTCCGGGCAGCACTGGCCCTTCGCCTTGGCCTCGAGCATCAGCAGGTAGCTGCGCTCGAACTGCGCCTGCGTGAAGCAGGGCCGGCACTTCTCGAGGTGGTCGGTGATCCGGTGCATGTGCTCCGGCGTGAGCTCCTGCCGCAGGTACTCGTGCAACAGGTCGAGCGCTTCACGGCACTTCGGTCCACCGGCCATCAGCGGGCCCTCGCCGGTTTGAGGTAGCCCATCTCCACCGCGTGGTCGTACAGCGCCGTCTGCAGTTGGCGTCGCGCACGGAACAGACGGGATTTGACGGTGCCGATCGGCAGCCGCAGCACCTCGGCGATCTCGGCGTAGGTCAGGTTTTCGATGTCACTCAGGACCAGCACCTCGCGAAACTCGTCGGGAAGACGATCGATCGCCTCGAGCACCTTCTCGTCGACGATCTGGGCGAAGAACGCCCCCTCGGGATCCTCGTCGGCCACGGGGCGCTCCGTGATGTGGGCCTCGATGGCCTCGAGATCCATCGGGATCGGCTCCCGCTGACGCCTCCGGTACTCGTTGATGAAGGTGTTGCGCAGAATGGTGAACAGCCAGCTCCGGACGTTGGTTCCGGGCTGGAACCGGTCCCAGGCGCGGAACGCCTTCAGCACGGTATCCTGCACCAGGTCCTCGGCCCGGCTCGGGTCCGTGGTGAGCCGGAGCGCCAGCCGGTAGAGCGGGTCGAGTTGCGGCAACGCCTCGGCCTCGAAATCGGCGCGGCGCGCTTCGGGGGCGGTCATTCCGCAATGTATATCGGCCGTTTAACTTCCGCGCCGTCGCGCCGCTTCGCGCGGCACCGACCCAGTCGCGAGCCCGCTCCGTGCCCGACGCGCCTCCCGTACCGGCCCTGCTGCCCCTCAGTCTGCTGGAAGCCGTCCGCAACCTCGACACCCCGCTCGAGGACGGGTTGGAGCTTCTGGCCGAGGACATCGTCGCCCGCCGCCTGGGGCTCAGCAGCACGGTGGCCGCGCAGATCGGGCGCTACCGCGAGGCCGCCGACCGCGCGGCCAGCGTGAGCGACGACGAGCTGGTGTCTGTGCTCCGGCTCGTCGGCCGGCGGCCGGACGCGGGCCTGGTGTTCGCCGACGCAGGCCGGCGCGCGGCGCGCTACGCGGTGCAGGCGAGCGGTCGCTCCACCCGGGCGATCGTACGGGTGTCGCCCCGGTTCGTGGGCCGCGGCATCGCGTCGCGCGCGGTCCGCCGGCTGTCGGCGGCGTACTTCCGGGGCGAGGTCACGCCGCAGGGCCCGGACGCCGAGGTGCGGATGTCGCGCCCGCTCTCGGTGAACGCGATGCCCGACGGCGCCGCCTGCGGGTTCTACGGTGCCGCCTACGGCGAGCTGTTCCGTGCGCTCGCCGATTTCGAGGGCACGCTGGTGCACGAGCGCTGCGAGGGCCGGGGCGATCCGGCCTGCGTCTGGCGCACCCGGCGCGCCGGAGGCTACGAATGAGTCCCTTTTCCGGACTGGACCCGGCCGAGCTCCGCACCGCGCTCGACGAGGCCGGCGCCGATGCCTGGCTCCTCTTCGACTTCCGGGGCGTGAACCCGGTCGCCCAGCGGGTGCTGCAAGTCGGGGGCCTGGGGTCGCGCCGGCTCTTCGTGCTCCTGCCGCGCGACGGCGAGGCGGTCGCGGTGGCGCACCGGATCGAGCTGCAGCCGCTCGAGCGCTTTCCCGGGCGCATCGTGCCCTACGCGCGGTGGCAGGAGCTCCACGCCGCGCTCGAGCCGCTGGTGCGCGGGCGCACCCTCGCGATGGAGATCTCGCCCGAGGACGCGGTGCCGTATCTCGACCGGGTGCCGTACGGCGTGGTTGAGCTGCTCCGCCGGCTGGGGGCGCGCGTGGTCCCGTCGGGGCCCCTGGTGTCCCGGTTCGCCGCGCGGTGGAGCGCGGCCGAGATCGCCGATCACGTCGGGGCGGCGGAGGCGCTGGCCGCGATCGCGCGCCGCGAGCTCGGGAGGGCCGTCCGCGAGCCGGGCGAGCCGGAGCGGACGGTGCAGGCACGGGTGATCTCCGGAATCGGGGCCGCGGGGCTGGGGTTCGACCACCCGCCCGTGGTGGCGTTCGGCCCCAACGCCGCGCTGCCGCACTACGAGACGGGTGACGCGCGGCTCGCGCCGGGGCAGGTGGTGCTGCTCGATCTCTGGGGCAGCCGGCCGGGCAGCGTCTCTGCCGACCAGACCTGGATGGGGTTCGCCGGCGACCGCCCGCCGGAGAAGGTGCGGCGGGTGTGGGAGGTCGTGCGCACGGCGCGCGACGCAGCGATCGCCGCGATCCGGGATGCCGCGGCCTCGGGCCGAACGATCACGGGGGCCGAGGTCGACCACGTCGCGCGCGCGGTCGTCGACGGCGCCGGCTTCGGCGAGTGGTTCGTGCACCGCACCGGCCATTCGATCGACCGCGACCTGCACGGGTCCGGCCCCCACCTCGACGACTACGAGACCCACGACGACCGCCGGCTCGGCCCGGGCATCGGCTTCTCGGTGGAGCCCGGGATCTATCTGCCGGGCGAGTTCGGCATCCGGAGCGAGGTGAACATGTACTGGGGGCCGGAGGGGCCGGTTGTGACGCCGAGGGAGCCGCAGGGGGAGCTGATAGTGAGCGGTGAGCAGTGAACAGTAAGCAGTGAGCAGTAAGCAGTGAGCAGGGGGCGGCGAGCACGGGCTTTCGCATCGATCGGAGTCCGCTGCTCACTGCTTACTGCTCACTGCTCACTGCTCTCCGCTCTCCGCCCAGCGCCGGCTCCAGCCGGGGCTCGTCGTCCCTGAACTGTCTCTGGTACAGCCTTGCGTACAGCCCGCCGTGCGCGAGGAGCGCCGCATGGGTCCCTTCCTCCACGATCCGTCCGTGGTCCAGCACCACGAGCCGGTCGGCCCGGCGCACGGTCGAGAGCCGGTGCGCGATGATCAGCGTGGTCCGATTGGCCAGCAGCTTCTCCATCGCGTCCTCGATCAGCCGCTCGCTCTCGGTATCCAGGTTGCTGGTGGCCTCGTCGAGCACCAGCACCGCCGGATCCTTGAGCAGCGCCCGCGCGATGGCCACCCGCTGCCGCTGCCCGCCCGAGAGCTTCACCCCCCGCTCACCCACGACGGTCTGGTAGCCGTCAGACAGCCGGACGATGAACTCGTGGGCGTGCGCGGCGCGGGCCGCGGCCTCGATGTCTGCCGCCGTCGCGCCCGGACGACCGTAGGCGATGTTCTCGCCCACCGTGCCGCTGAACAGCGCCGGCTCCTGCGGCACGATGCCGATCGCGCCGCGGAGCTCGGCGAGGCGCAGGTAGCGGATGTCGATGCCGTCGAGCCGCACCCGCCCCTCGGTGACGTCGTAGAACCGGGGGAGCAGCGACACCAGCGTCGTCTTGCCGGCGCCCGATGGGCCGACCAGCGCGACGATCTCACCGTGCTCGACGCGGAGGTTGATGTCGCGCAGCGTCCACGACGCCCCGGGGTCGGAGAGGTACCGGAACGACACGTCCTCGAACGTCACCTCTCCGCGGGCGGGCCGACGGAGCGGTGCCGGATTCGGGGGATCGGCGATCGGCGAGGACATCTCCAGCAGCTCGAACACCCGCTCGGCCGCGCCGACCGCCTCCTGATAGGCGCTGAAGAACGACGCCAGCGCGCCGATCGCCGCGGCGATCGTGATCGTGTAGAGCAGGAAGGACACCAGGGCGCCGGGCGTGAGCTTGCCCTCGAGCACGAGGATGCCTCCCTGCCAGAGCACGAAGACGATTCCGCCGAAGGTCGTGAAGGTGAGGACGCCGAAGAACACGCCGCGCACCCGCGCCCGTGTGAGCGCGGCGCGGACGCTCGCCAGCACGCGGTCCCCGTAGCGCCGGCGCTCCATCGGCTCCTGGGTGAAGCTCTGCACCGTGCGGATCTGGCTGAGCGCCTCTTCCGCCACCCCGGTGGCCTCGGCGACCCGATCCTGCACGCCCGTGGTCATCCGCCGCAGACGCCGGCCGAAGAAAATCGCGGACCCCACGACCACCGGCACCACGCCGAGCGCGGTCAGCGTGAGGCGCGGCTGCATGAGCGTGAGGACGATGATGCCGCCGACGAGCGCCAGGATCTGGCGCGAGAACTCGGCGATCTGGTGGCTGAGCACGCCCTGCAGCAGTCCGATATCGGTGGTGAGGCGGCTGGTGAGCTCGCCCGTGCGGCGGTCGGCGAAGAACCCCGGCGGCATCTCGAGCAGCTTGTCGAACAGCTCGCACCGCAGCCCCGCGATGGCCCGCTCGCCCGTGGCGCTCAGGAGGTAGGTCTGCCCGTAGTTGAGCAGCGCCTGCACCACGAACAGCCCGACGAGGAGCAGGGCGATACGGTCGAGCAGCGCCCGGTCGCCGCCCAGGAACGCCGCATCGAGCAGGTGGCGGACGATGAGCGGGAACGCGAGGCCGATGGCGGCGCTGGCGACGAGGGCCGCGAGCGCCAGCGCGAGACCCCGCCGGTACGGCCGCACCCGGGGCCAGAGCCGGTTGAGCTTGCGGGGTGAGGGAATGCGCCGGCGCAGGCCGGGGTGCTCCGGAGCCGTCATCGGCGCAGCACCGGGAGGGTCGAGTGACAGGGAGCAAGGCGAAGCACGGGGGCCCGGCGGAGGTGAATCATCGTGGTCGCGTTGGCGAGCGCCGCGCCGCTCGGCCGGGGGGCCCCGGCGTCCGGTCTCCGTTTCACCTCCGTGTTCTCCGTTGCTCCGGGTTGATCAGTGTCCGTGGTGCGCCGGAGCCCCGCCGCCGGCCACCGGATCGCTGAGGATCAGCACCCGGTCGGGCCGGTACTCGGCTGATGGCAGATTGCGGTCCACGCTCATGGCCACGAACAGCAGCGCCAGGTAGAGCAGCGAGTAGCGGTAGAGCTTCCACGCGGTCGGCGTCACTCCCGGCTCCCGGATCAGCCGGATGCAGTACCAGAGGAGCGGCGCGCCCAGCAGCGCCGCCGCGGCGGCATAGAACCAGCCGAACGCGTCGAACAGCACGGGCATCAGCGAGAGGGGCAGCAGCATGAGTGTGTAGATCAACATCTCCGCCTTGGTGCGCTGCTCCCCGCGGACCACGGGCATCATCGGCACGCCGGCGCGGGCGTACTCGGCGCGCTTGATGAGCGCCAGCGCCCAGAAATGCGGCGGCGTCCAGTAGAAGATGATGGCGAAGAGGTAGACCGCCGGGAGGTCGATCCGGTTGGTCATGGCGGCCCAGCCGACCAGCGGCGGGAACGCGCCGGCCGCGCCCCCGATCACGATGTTCTGCGGACTCGACCGCTTGAGCCAGACCGTGTACACGAACACGTAGAACAGCAGGCCGCCGAGCGCCAGCCCGGCGCTGAGCGGATTGACCAGCCGCCAGAAGAGCGCGAACGCCACCAGCGCGAGTCCGATGCCGAACGCGAGCGCCACGGGGGGCGCCAGCCGACCCGCCGGCAGGGGCCGCAGGCGCGTGCGCGCCATCCTGTCGTCGATGTCGCGATCGAACCACATGTTGATGGCGTTCGCGCCGCCGGCCATCAGGTAGCCGGCGAACAGAACCACCAGCACCAGGCCGAGCGGTGGTGCGCCCCGGCCCGTCGCGAACATTGGCGCGATCGTGGTGACGAGGAGCAGCGAAATGACCCGCGGCTTGGTGAGGGAGACCAAATCGGCCAGCACGGACGGCCGGCGGATGGCGACGGCCTGGGATCGAGCCTCCAAGAGCTTTCCTCCGGCAGGAGCAGAGCAGAAGCGGAGAAAGAACGGCGCCGGCCGCGGGCTTGTCAAGCCGAATGGCGGCGTGGATTATCCCGCTCCATGGCGTTCGAACGACGTGATGCCTGGGGTGAGCGGCTGCCGCGCCGCCTCGGGCTCTGGAGCGCGGTCGCCGTATCGGTCGGCACGTCGATCGGGAGCGGCATCTTCCGCGTCCCCGCCGAGGTCGCCGAGACGCTGGGCGCGCCCGGCCCCATCCTGGTCGCGTGGGTGCTCGGCGGCGCGATCGCGGTGTGCGGCGCGCTCAGCTTCGCCGAGCTCGCGGGCGCGCTGCCGCGGTCCGGCGGCGTGCTGGCCTGGATCCTCGAGGCCTTCGGGCCGCTGCCGGCGTTCCTGTTCGCGTGGTCCGAGCTGGTCGTGCTGCGCGGCGCGGCGCTCGGCGCCATCGCGACCATCTTCGCCGAGTACCTCGGGTATCTCGCGGGGTACGGCCGGGAGGCGGTGCGGCCGATCGCCGCGGTGGCGATCGTCCTGGTCGGCGCGCTCAACTACGTCGGGATCCGCGCCGCGGCCGGCGTCATGAACCCCGCGACGCTCGCGAAGTACGCCGCGATCGGGCTCCTCGGCGTGCTCGCGTTCACCTCGCCCGCGGGAAGCACCGCGCACTTCGCGCCCGCCTGGACCGGAGAGGCCACCGCCTCGCTGCTCGCCACCGCGCTCGTGCCGGTCATGTGGACCTACGACGGGTGGGGCGACGCCGTGTTCGTGGCCGGCGAGGTGCGGGACCCGGCGCGTACGCTCCCGCGCGCGCTCCTGGCCGCCGCCGCCGCCCTCGCGTTCATCTACCTCCTGGTCAACGTCGCATTCATGTATGTCGTCCCGCCGGCGGACATGAAGGGCGCGAAGCTCATTGCGGCCGCCGCCGCCGAGCGGATCCCCCTGCTCGGCGGGCGGGGTGCCGCGGTCGTGGCCGCGCTGGTGGTGCTCTCCGCCTTCAGCGGGCTGAACGGCTCGATGATGACCGGTCCCCGCGTCTTCTTCGGGCTGGCCGACCAGGGACTCTTCTTCCGCCCCGTCGCGCGGGTCTCGCCCCGCTTCGGCACGCCGTCGGTGGCGATCTGGTGCGCCACCCTGCTCGGCGTGGCCTTCGTGCTGGTGAGCGACTTCCGCGCGCTGGCCGACCGGTTCATCCTGGGCATCTGGCCGTTCTACGCGCTGGCCGTGGGAGGCGTGTTCGTGCTGCGGCGCACCCGGCCCGATCTTCCGCGACCCTACCGGACCTGGGGCTACCCCGTCGTCCCGCTGCTGTTCCTGCTGGGGTCCGGGTGGATGATGGTGAACGCCCTGGTGACGGACCCGCAGGACACCGGGATCACCCTCGGGGTGATCCTGGCGGGGATCCCAGTCTTCTGGGCATGGAGGAGAAGCAGGCCGTAACCGGGTCAGAGCTTGCTGCGGCGCCGCTCCCGGCGCCGGCGGCTCTTCGCCCGCGTGCCGCAGGTCTCCATCTCGCACCACCGGCGCAGCCGGTTCCGGCTCCGGTCCACGTACATCCACCCGCAATCGGCGCCGCCGCACACCCGGAGCCGGGCCGCCTCGTCGGACGCGAGCAGCCGTGCCGCGGCCCAGACCACCGGCCAGAGGGGAGCGCGCAGATCCGTGGCCGTGCCCCGCCAGGCGAAGGCGGGACGGCCGCGGCCGCCCGGCATGAGCTCGAGGTGGGCGAGCGCGGCGGCCAGCGCCGTGTTGAGCTCGGCCAGCTCGCGAGTCGGGCGTTCGCCGTCCGCCACGCGGGCGAACACCCGGCGCAGGGTGTCGCGCACCCGGTGCGCCTCCGCGAGCGCGGCCGCCGCCGCCCGGGGGCGGCGGCGGGCCAGCCGGTCGAGCCGTCGCACCGTACCGCGGGAGGCGACGCCGGCGCCTTCGGCCCATACGAGCAGCCGCGCGTAGTCGGTCAGCCGCTCGTTGCGGCGCCCCTCGGCGGTCCAGTCCACCGTGTTCACCAGGTCGAGGCTGGGGTCGCCTCCGACGTACTTCAGCGGGAGCACGGGCGGCGGCAGGGACGCGGCGGTCATGCCCCGAAGCTAGCACCGGTATTCCTGCCTTGACAGGTGCAGGGGCCGGCGGTAGTGTGCACCAGTAAATGCAATTATACCGGTGCAGAAAGGAGAGTCCGATGATCGTGCGCACCTGGCGCGGCGCCACCCACGCCGCCGACGCCGAGGCCTACCTGCGGTACCTGGGCGACACCGGCTTCGCCGCCTACCGCGCCACGCCCGGCAACCGGGGCGTGCTCGGCCTCCGGCGCATCGTGGACGGGCGGGCGGAGTTCCTGATCGTCAGCCTGTGGGAGTCGCGGGACGCGATCCGCGGCTTCGCCGCCGCGGACGACCGTGCCGTCTTCTATCCCGAGGACGAGCGGTTCCTGGTCCAGCGCGACGAGCACGTGGACCACTTCGAGGTCGTGTTCGCGGCGGGCGAGATCGCGGCGGCAGGCTGACGTGCGCAGCTCCCGCGAAGGTGCGCCCGATCGCGCCGCCCTGCTGCGGCTGCTGCACGAGGCATTCGTGGGCCCGGCATGGCATGGGCCGTCGGTCGCCGCGGCGCTGCGGGGCGCGCGCGCCGCGGAGGCGCTGTGGCGCCCGGCGCAAGGGCGCAACACCATCTGGGAGCTCGTGCTCCACCTGGCCTACAGCAAGCACGTCGTGCTGCGGCGGTTGACCGGACACGCCGGCCGCTTTCCCCGGCGGCTGCGGCGCCCGTGGTGGCCGGCGCTGCCCCGGCCGGCCGACGAGGCGGCCTGGCAGCGCGATCGCGCCCTGCTCGAGGACTGTCACCGGGCGCTGGTCGCCGCGGTGCAGGCCGCGCCGGGCGCCGCACTGGCGCGGGTGACCCGCCGGCCGCTCGCCGAGCACGTCGCCGGCATCGCGCTCCACGACACCTACCACGGGGGGCAGATCAGACTGCTGCGGAAGCTCCGGGAGGTGCGCTGAGCTCGAGCGAGATGTCCGCCGCCCGTACGCTGTGCGTGAGCGCGCCGATCGAGATCCAGTCGGCGCCGGCCTCGGCATAGCGGCGGACGTTGTCGAGCGTGATGCCGCCGGTCGCCTCGATCTCGATTCCCGGCGCCAGCGTCCGGGCCAGCCGGGCCCAGTCCCGCACCGTGTCCGGCGCCTGGTTGTCGATCAGGAGGCGGGTGGCGCCGGCGGCGCAAGCCGTCCGCAGCTGCGCCTCGCTCTCCACCTCCACCTGGAGGCCGGCCGCGCCGCGAGCCCGCGCGTCCCGCAGCGCCTCGGCGAGCGCGAGCCCGCGTGCAGCCAGGGCCTGCCAGTGGTTGTCCTTGACCATGACGGTGTGCGCGAGATCCAGCCGGTGCGGCGCGCCGCCCCCGGCGATCACCGCCGCCACATCGAGCAACCGGAGCCCCGGCGCCGTCTTCCGGGTGTGAAGGATGCCGGTGCCGGTGCCTGCGACCGCAGCGACGTAGGCTCGGGTCGCGCTCGCGATGCCGCTCGCGCGCTGGAGCAGGTTGAGCAGGGGACGCTCGGCCCGGAGCAGGGGCGCGAGCGGCCCCGTGACCGACCCCACCGCGGCGCCGCGCGCCACCCGGTCGCCCTCGCGCGCTCGCCACTCGATCCCGCAGCCGCAGGCGCGCGCGACCGCATCGGCGTACAGGGTCCCGGCCAGCACGCCGTCGCTCTTGAAGAGCAGGACGCCGCGACCGGGCGCGCCGGGCGCCACGGTGACGTCGCTGGTGAGGTCGCGGGGGCCGTCCTCGGCGAGGGCGATGGCGGCGAGGCGTTCGGCGTCGGCGCGGACGTCCGGCGTCACCGGCCGAGGCTCACCATCCGGTCGAGCGAGAGCTTCGCCCGGCGCGCGATCTCCTCTGGCACCGTGATCTCGTAGCGGTCCAGCGCCAGCGCGTCGCGCACCTGCGGCAGGGTGATCGTCTTCATGTACGCGCAGACCGCCTCGGGATCGGCGGGCAGGAACTCTTTCTCCGGGGCGACCTGTCTCATCCGGTGCATGATTCCCGTCTCGGTCGCGATGATGAACTGCTTCGCCGGCCGCTCCCGCGTCAGCCGGATCATCTGCTCGGTGGAGGCGATGTGCACCCGGTCGGCGCTGATGTCGCCACGGCCGATGGCATAAATCACCTGCCCGGCGCAGGCGCACTCGGGGTGGACCAGGATCTCCGCGTCCGGATGCGCCTTCCGCTGGGCCTCGAGGGTGTCCGGGCTGATCCCCTTGTGGACGTGGCACTCGCCGAGCCAGACCTCGACGTTGCGGTTCGGCCGATTGCGCCGGATGTGCGCGCCGAGGAAGAAATCCGGCAGGAAGAGGACGCCCCTGTCTTCCGGGATCGCGTCGATCACGTCGAGCACGTTGCCGCTGGTGCAGGCGTAGTCGAGCTCCGCTTTCACCTCGGCCGTCGTATTGACGTAACCCACGGTCACGTAGCCGGGGAACTTGGCCTTCCACCGGCGCACGTCGTCGGCGCTGACGCTCGCGGCGAGCGAGCAGCCCGCGCGGAGGTCGGGCAGGAGCACCTTCTTCGACGGCGAGAGGATCTTCGCGGTCTCCGCCATGAAGTGCACACCGCAGAAGACGATGACGTCGGCTTCGGTCTTCGCCGCCTGGCGGGACAGCCCGAGCGAGTCACCGACGAAGTCCGCCACGTCCTGCACCTCGGGCCGCTGGTAGTTGTGGGCGAGGATCACCGCGTGGCGCCGGCGGGCCAGGTCGCGGATCTCCGCCTGCAGGCGGGGAACCTCCGCCGGCGCCTGCGGAAACTCGTCGATGACCGGGAGGGGGATCGCCATCAGCGGGCGCCGGTCTTCCGGGCGCGGGGGGGATAGTCCACGCGGCGGTGCCCGCCGCGGCTCTCGCGCCGGCGCCGCGCCGCGCGGGTGATAAGCGTGGCGACGAGGAGCTGGTTGGCGGTGCGCCAATCGCCGGGGGGCACCCGCGCGGTGAGCGCGGCGAGGACCTGCTCGGCGTGGAGCAGCGAGGCCTCGCTCCGGGTGACGCCGACGTCCGCGGTCATCGTGGCGCGCATCTCCGCACGGATCGCCGCACTCGCCGGCCCCGGCGCAACGTCGGGGACGCCCTCGCCCGGTACCGGGCCCGCGCCGACCGTGCGCTCGGGCTCCGCCGCGAGCGAGCGGGCGACCCGGTCCGCGAACACGATCCCCTCGAGCAGCGAGTTCGAGGCGAGCCGGTTGGCTCCGTGCACGCCGGTCCGCGCGACCTCGCCCACGGCCCAGAGGCCGGGCCGGGTGGTCCGTCCCCTGAGGTCGGTGCGCACGCCTCCCATCGCATAGTGCAGCGCCGGCGCGACCGGCAGCAGATCGCGCGAGGGGTCGAGCCCGTGCCGGGCGAGCATCTGGGTGATGCCGGGAAACCGGGCCGCGAAGTCCGGGAGGTGCCGGCCGTCGAGCCACGCGCCGCCCGAGGCGTCCGCGGCCGCCACCGCGCGGGCGAGCACGTCGCGGGGGGCCAGCTCGCCCCGCTCGTCGTGGTCGAAGGCGAACCGGTGCCCGGCCCGATCCACGAGGTGGGCGCCGGCCCCGCGCACCGCCTCGGAGATGAGCGGTGCCGGGTTCACGTCGGGCAGCTTGAGCGCCGTGGGGTGGAACTGGAGGAACTCGATGTCGCGGAGCTGCGCGCCCGCGTGATGCGCCATCGCCCAGCCGTCGGCGGTCGCAACCTGCGGGTTCGTCGTCACCGCGTAGAGCTGGCCCACGCCCCCGGCGGCCAGCACTACCGCCGGCGCGCGGACCGCGACAGTCGAACGGCCGCGGGTAACGAGCAGTGCGCCGACCACCCGGCCCCGTTCGACGATCAGCTCCTTCGCTTCCGTGTGCTCGAGGATCTCGATGGAGGGGTGTTCGTGGACCACGCGGGTGA
>DASUAH010000161.1:0-11337 GCA_035763885.1 Gemmatimonadales bacterium | reverse complement strand
CCCCGGGGGACCTCATGAGTCGCTGGACTCGGGGGGCGCTCTGCATCGCGCTGGCCGCTCCGGCGGCGGCGCAGGACAGCGTCACGACCCGGTCGGCGAAGATCACGTATCTGACCAGCGCATCGGCCTACGTGGACGCGGGACGGGAGCAGGGGCTGCGCGAAGGCGATCTGCTGGACGTGATTCGGGCAGGCGCGCCCGTCGCGCGGCTTCGGGTCGCGTATCTCGCGTCGGGCCAGTCGGCCTGCGAAATCCTGACCACGGATGTCGCACTTGCCGTGGGCGACAGCGTGCGCTACGCCGCGCGTTCCGCGCCGGCCGAGCTGGCGACCGACAGCGCGGCGCGGCCCCTGGACCGACGCGCGGCGGCGCGCGCGGGGCGGCCGCACGCGCTGCGGGGTCGGATCGGGCTCCGATACCTCTACGTCCGGGCGCGGAACGGCGCGAGCGACCTGTCCCAGCCCTCGCTCGATCTCCGACTCGACGGCCATGGCCTGGGCGGCACTCCGTTCGGGCTCTCCGTGGACCTCCGCACCCGCCGCACGGCGACCACGCGCTCGGACGGCAGCAGCGTCGCGGACGGACGCACCCGCGTATACCAGGCCGCGGTGTTCGTCAGCCCGGCAGGCTCACCGTTCCGCCTGACGGTCGGGCGCCAGTTTTCGCCGTCGCTCGCGTCGCTCAGCCTGTTCGACGGGGTGCTGGCGGAGGTCGACCGGCCGAGCTGGGGCGTGGCTGCGTTCGGCGGAAGCGAGCCCGACCCGGCGGACCTGGGCTACTCCTCGGCGATCAAGGACTTCGGCGCCTACTTCCAGCTCCACGCCCGACCCGCCTCGCCCCAGCGCTGGAGCGTAACGCTCGGCGGCATCGCCTCCTACGACGGCGGCAGCGCCAACCGGCAGTTCGCCTACCTGCAGGCGGCATTCTCGAGCCGGCGGCTCTCGGTGTTCGCCACGCAGGAGGTGGACTATTACGGCGCCGAGAAGCAGGCGCTCGGCGAGCCCGCGGTCTCGTTCACCAGCAGCTTCGCCACCCTCCGGTTCGAGCTGGCTTCGGGCGTCGATCTGCACGGGGGCGTGGACAACCGCCGCAGCGTGCGGCTCTACCGGGACGTGGTGAACCCGGAGATCGCCTTCGACGACGCCTTCCGCCGCGGCGTGTGGGGCGGGCTGTCGTTGCGCCTCGCGAGCCGCTACCGCCTGGGCTTCGATGCCCGCTCGAGCACGGGCGGGACCGCGGGGCGCGCGGAAGCATACACCGCGCACCTGGGCGTGGAGCGGCTCACCCGGCTGGGGTTCAGCCTGCGGGGCCGCGGCACCCGCTACGCCAATCCGGCGGTGACGGGCTGGCTGGGCTCCCTCACGCTCGGCGCCGATCCGGTCGCTCCGCTCCACCTCGAGCTCACCGGAGGACTCCGCCAGGAGACCGATCCGCTGGCGATCCCCGAGGACTCCCGCGTCACCTGGTTCGGCGCCGGGCTCGATCTGAACCTGGGGCGAGCCTGGTACCTCATGCTCTCGGCGACGCGGGAAACGGGTGGAATCGACGCCAACGACCAGCTGTACGGGGCGCTGAGTTATCGCTTCTGACGCGGCCGCCGAAGCTCATCCCCGCTTCACGGCTGCTTCATGGCCTCGGTGCTATTATGGGAGCGCAACCTCAACAGGAGGGCTCTATGAGAGGCACCAAGGTTGCGCCCGTTGTGAATCGGGTCAGGGAGGAGTTCGATCGGATGTTCGATCGGATGCTCACCACTCCGCTGCTGGCGGAGCCGCTGGCGCTGCCGACCTTCCCGATCGGCGAGTACGCGGCGGAATGGGCCCCGGCGCTGGACTTCTTCGAGAACGAGAAGGAGTTCGTGGTCCGTCTGGACATTCCGGGCGTCCACAAGGAGAACCTTGACATCAAGCTCGTCGGTGACGTCCTCACCATCACCGGCCGCCGTGAAGAGGTCAAGGAGCATGCCGCCGGGTATGCGCACTATCGGGAGCGCGAGGTGGGCAAGTTCGTGCGGACGCTGCGTCTGCCCGCCCCGGTGGAGGAGAAGAAGATCGAGGCGCTCTATCAGGATGGCATCCTGACCGTGACGCTGCCGAAGGCGGCCGCGGCGGTCGGGCAGAAGATCCTGATCAAGTGAGTCCGTAGTCCCGACGGGGGACGGTGCAACCGCACCAACGGATAACGAGCAGACCTCGAACCTGCGCCCCGGGATGGAAACCCCCGGGGCGTTACGATTTCCGCTCGGCGCGGACGTGGAAAGGTCCGTGCTCCGATGGAGCGCGGGCCTTTCCACTGGCGCCGGTTCTATCTGACGACGATCGTCTGCCCGGGCGTCGGCGCCGGCTTCGGGACCACGACGGTGAGAATGCCGTCCTCGAAGGTCACCTCCGCGCGGGCCGCGTCGATCGGAGCCGGGAAGCGGAGCGTCCGGGCGAACTTGCCGACGTCCCTGCCGCGGATGAGGACAATCCCCTCCGGGGCTGCCTCGCGACGGCCAGTGATGGTCAGCACCGGGCCGGCGATGTGAACCTCGATGTTCTCTTTGCGGGCGCCCGGAAGCTCCACGTGAACGGCGAAGGCATCCGCCGTGGCGATCAGGTCGAGCGGCGGGGCGTAGGGCACGACGGCACCGCGCTCCGCGATCTCGGTGGGCAGAGGCGCCTCCGCTGGCTCCGCGACTCCGAGGATGCGGTCCAGCTCGCGATCGAACTGCTCCTCCAGGAACTCCGGCGTGGGACCGATCCTGCTGGCCGTCATACGCCCTCCCGATTAGGTCCGCTGCAGTATGGCTTGGGAGGCATGAGGCAATCGTGAAGTGCAGGTGAGACTTATCGTCCCCTCGCCGGCGACGCCGTATACAGCTACGGCGCCGGGCCCCCCGCCGTGACCGAGACCGTGCGTGCCAGCTCCGCCGCGAACCGGTCAACGGCGTCCCAGTCGGTGAACTCGTAGTCGCGCGACGTATCGGTCGGCCCGCCGGTGCGGCGGCTGATCATCTTCATCATCCAGCGCCGGAACGGCCCGTAGCGGGTGTATGGCACACCACCGGCGAAGGTCTGGGTCACCCCGGGCCGCCACCCTGTCTGCCGGAGGAAGTCCTGCACATAGCCCTGTGCCTGCTTGCAGCTCTCGGGCGACGAACCCGCCGCCGCCCCGGAGACCGACACGAACGCCGCGGGAACGGCCTGCAGCCGGCTGAGGCGACGCCGGACGAAATCGCGGACCGATCGCTGATGCTTCCCGAAGAGGACGGACGCGGCCACCACGACCGCGCCGTACTCCTCCACCGGCAGAGGCTGCGGCTGATCCGCCCGGCGGACGCTCACCCGGTGTCCCTGCTCGCCCAGCCTCTGCGCGATTCGCTGCACGATGCGCTCGGTCTGGCCGTACGCCGTGCCATAAACGATGAGGATGTCAGTCAACCGAATTCCTCCCCTGCTGGCCCTCGATGCCCTGCTGCCACTGTCCCCCGCGATCTCCGCTGGGGGGCCACAGGCCCTCGTGAAGTCACCATGAATCCACGTTCAGACTTCAGCGGGGGCCGGGTGCTCGATGCCCGGTGGCAGGCACGCGACAACAGCGGCTCCGGTGAAATCCCCGGAGCCGGGGCGGCCCTGCTGGAGTTCTGCGTCTGTCCCGCCGCGCTCCGGCTGCTCTCGCTCGACGAGCCGCTACCGGGCCCGAACGCCGAAGCGGAGGATGCGCGGCTTCACCAGCCGCGCGAAATCCGCGTACGTCATCCGCACGAGCTCGGTGAACGAGCCCCCGTTGAACGCGATCTCCTCGTCCCCGGTGAGATCGTCGGCGACGTAGACCTCCATCCCGTACAGATTGCCGAACGGGGGCATCGCGCCGAGCTCGCAGTCCGGGAACCGGTCGCGGAACTCTTTCTCCTCGGCGATCTCCGCCGTTCGGGCGAAGGCCGCATCCGCGAGCAGGGGGAGGTCCACCAGCTCCGAGGCGGGGAGCACGGCCATGGCCAACTGCCCGTCGAGCTTCACGATGACGGTCTTGGCCATCTCGCGGCCGGGGATGTGGGCGGACGCGGCGATCTCCTGGGCGGTGTGGGCCGGCGAGTGGGTGATGACGACATACCTGATGCGGTTGGCATCGAGAAACTCCCGGAGCTTCTGTACCGGCATACATCCCTCCCTTGGCGTCCGTCGCCAATCTGCACTCGCGGCCCGCCGGCCGCCATGGTTGTTTGCCGGGCCGCCCCGGCGGTGCCGAGTTGCGCGGTCACGCTCCGCGCCGCTACTGCCGGCCGTCGGGCGGGTGGCTGATCCACCACACGTACGCCGCGACGGCCTGCGCCTCGGCGTCACTCATCGTGTTCCAGCCCCGGATCGGCATCGCCTCGCCGGTGTACGAGCGCGAAGCCGGAACGCCGTGCTTTACCTGGTCCAGCAGCGACTCGTAGGTACCCTCGCCGTGCAGCCAGAGCGCACCCCAGAGACTGGGCCCGTGCTCCGTGCCCCGGCCGCCCTGGCCGTGGCAGGCCATGCAGTTGGCCGCGCCGTGGAACAGGTCGCGGCCCCGCGCCACCGCCGAGTCGGTGACCTCCGGTGGGCGATCCTGGGCGCGTGCCGCGCCCGGGAGCGCCAGCAGCGCGAGCGAGGCGAACAGGACGCAGGCGGTGCGCGTCGCGCAGTCCAGCGAGAGACACTGGGACCATAGCGGCCCATGCCTGAAGCGGGGATGAAACGGAGAGGAAGGCAGCTCAGGCCAGTTCCCGGCGGAGCGCCCGGAGGAAGCCCCGCATCTCCTCCGCCGTGCCCACGCTCACCCGGGCCCAGTCGCCCTCCAGCGGCTTCGGGTTCCACGCGATCCGGACGCCCCGGGCCAGGAGGCGCGCCGGCAGGTCGCGTCGCGCACCACCCACCTCGAAGTAGAGGAAGTTGGCGTGCGACGGGACGTAGCGGAGGCCGAGCTCGTCGAAGCCGCGGGTCGTAAGCTCGCGCGCCTCGCGGATGAGGCGGCGGCTCCGCGTCACGAAGGCGGCGTCCTGCCAGGCCGCGATCGCCGCCCGCACCGCCGCCACGCTCGCGTCGGTGGTCTGGAGCGCGCGCAGCCGCTCGGCGAGATCGGGCCGGGCGATCGCGTAGCCCACCCGGAAGCCCGCCAGCGCATACACCTTCGAGAACGTCCGCATCACGATCACCGGCACGCCGGACCGGACCAGCGACACCATGGACGCGTGCTCCGGCGCCTCGGCCAGCTCGTGGTAGGCCTCGTCCACGACCACCGGCGCGCGGGGGGCGATCTGCGCGCAGAAGGCGCGGAGCCGGTCGGCGGGGACGATCGTCCCGGTGGGGTTGTTGGGGTTGCAGACATGGACCAGCCGGGTCTCCCCGCTCACGGCTTCGGCCATCCGGTCGAGGTCGTGGCTCCAGCCGGCGTCGAGGGGAACGCGGCGGATCCGCGCGCCCAGGCGCTCCGCGCAGATGAGGAAGTGCTGGAAGGTCGGCTCGGCCGTGAGGACCTCGCCGCTCCCGCGGATGTACGCGGCGGCGGTGGCGCCGAGCAGCTCGGCCGAGCCGCTGCCGATCACGACGTGGTCGGGCGAGACGCCCTCGCGCCCGGCGATGAGGCCGGCCAGCTCGTCGAAGTCCTCCTGGTCGGCGTAGCGGTTGCCGTGGGCGAGCGCTGCGGTCGCGGCCCGGATGGCGGCGGCGGGCGGGCCATGCGGGTTCTCGTTGAAGAACAGCCGCAGCGGCCCCGCGCGCCGGAGCGGCCCCGCGCGCCGCACCGGCGTCTCACCCAGGGACAGCGACCCGAGCTCGGCCGGTGCGGCGAGGGCGCCGGCCGCGACGAGTCCGCAGGAGGCGAGCCAGTGGCGGCGGGTGATCGGAGCCGTCATCGCAACCTCGGGGAGCGTGGGGACGACGCGAATATGGAGGGCGCAGCGCCGCGAGGCGAGACCGCCCGGCCGCCGGCGATCGTCGCTGCCTTTGCGCCGGCCGCCCCTGCCGGTTCAATTGGTGGCGCAAGTCGATTGCGGAGACTGGCTCATGCGGCTGATCCTTCCCTTGCTGCTCCTCGCGGCGCATCCCGCCGCGGCCCAGGTCCTCGTCGTCCACGGCGGCGCCGGCACCATCCGGCGGGAGGACATGACGCCGGCCCTGGACAGCGCGTACCGCGACGCGCTCCGCGGCGCGCTCGAGCGGGGCTACGGGCTCCTCGAGCGCGGCGGGACCAGCCTCGACGCGGTCGAGGCGGTGATCGTCATGCTGGAGGACTCGCCGCTCTTCAACGCCGGCAGGGGCGCGGTGTTCACCAGTGCCGGCACCGTCGAGCTGGACGCGGCGATCATGGACGGCGCGACCGGGGCGGCCGGGGCGGTCGCCGGGGTCCGGCACGTGAAGAACCCGGTGGCGCTCGCGCGGATGGTCATGGCGCGATCGCCCCACGTGATGCTGGCGGGCGAGGGCGCCGAGGCATTCGCGAAGGAGCAGGGCGTCAGGCTCGTGCCGCAGAAGTACTTCTTCACCCAGCGCCGGTGGGATGCGCTTCAGGCGGCGAAGCAGGCCCGGCAACGCGGTACCGTGGGCGCGGTCGCGCTCGACCGCCAGGGCCGGCTGGCCGCCGCGACGAGCACCGGCGGCACCACCAACAAGCGGCCGGGGCGTATCGGGGACACCCCGGTGATCGGCGCGGGCACCTACGCCGACTCGGGGTGCGCGGTGTCGGGCACGGGCCACGGCGAGTACTTCATCCGCAACGTGGTGGCGCACGACATCTGCGCGCGCCTGCGCTACAAGGGCGAGACGCTCGCCCGCGCGGCCGAGTCCGTGGTGATGGAGAAGCTGGTCGGGCAGCGCGGCGAGGGAGGAGTGATCGCGATCGACGGGGCGGGCAACGTCGCGACGCCCTTCAACACCGACGGGATGTACCGGGGCTGGGTGAGCCCATCCGGACCGGTCGTGGTGAAGATCTACCGGGACGAGTGACGGCGCCCGCCGCGCGCGTCGGTAACGACGTGCGCGCGGCGCTCCGCCGATATTGATTTCGGGATCGCTGCGACGAGAGCCCGATGTTCCCCTGGCGAAAGAAGGCGCCCGCCGCGCCCGCGGCGCCCCCCGCACCCGCCGCGCCCCCGGCTCCGCCGGCGACGCCCCCGGATCCGGCGGCGCTCCGCCATTACCGCCTGACGCGCAAGCTCGGCGAGGGCGGGATGGGCGTGGTCTACGAGGCGCGCGACGACCGGCTGGACCGGCTGGTCGCGATCAAGCGGCTCCGCCCCGCGCTGCAGGACCCCTCGTTCCGCGAGCGCCTCCTGCGCGAGGCGCGCGTCGCCGCGGCGATCAGCCACCCGAACATCTGCCAGGTTTACGAGCTCGGCGAGGCGGACGGAGAGCTGTACGTCGTGATGGAGCTGCTCGCGGGCGAGACCCTCGCCGAGCGGATCGGTCGCGGACCGCTCCCGCCCGGAGACGCGCTCCAGACCACGCTCAGCGTCCTCGCGGCGCTCGAGGCGCTGCACGCCCGCGGCGTGATCCACCGCGACCTCAAGCCGTCGAACGTCTTCCTCACCCAGTACGGCGTCAAGCTGCTCGATTTCGGGCTCGCGCGGCCGCGGGTCGCCGACGAGCTCGGCGCCGGCCTCACCGCCCCCGGCGTCCTGCTCGGCACACCGCACTACATGGCGCCCGAGGCCATCGAGGGGGAGCCTGTGGGTCCCGCCGGCGACCTGTTCGCGGTGGGCGCCATGTTGTTCGAGATGCTGGCCGGCAAGCCGGCGTTCGGCGGGACGACCCTGCTCGAGATCTGGCACGCGGTGACACACGACCAGCCACCCGCCCTGGTGGGGGGAGCCGACGTGATCGCCGCTGACCGCATCATTCAGCGGGCGCTCGCCAAGCGACCGGAGGACCGGTACCCCGACGCGGCAGGGATGGCGGCCGAGGTGCGGGAAGCGCTCACGCTGATCGACACCGGCCCGGTGGGTCGCGTGCGAACCATGATCCGCCTCATCGTGCTCCCGTTCCGGGTGCTGCGGCCCGACCCCGAGATCGACTTCCTGGGGTCGAGTCTGTCGGAGGCGATCGCCGCCTCCTTGTCGGGGCTGGATGCCCTCACGGTGAGGTCGCCCGCGGCGGCGGCACGCTTCGCGGGCGAGAGCCCGGATGTCAAGACGATCGCGGCTGAGGCGGGTGTCGACGTCGTCCTGCTGGGGACGCTGCTGCGCGCGGGGGACCAGGTCCGGGTGGCCACACAGCTGGTCGAGGCGCCGAGCGGCACGCTGGTGTCCGCGCGGACGGCCCAGGTTGCGCTGACCGACATCTTCACGCTGCAGGACGAGCTCACCCGCCAGATCGTCGACGCGCTCGCCCTGCCGCTCTCCTCGCGCGAGCGGGGTGCCCTCAAACACGACGCCCCCGTCAACCCCGAGGCGTACGAGCTCTACCTGCGTGCCAATCACATCGGCGAGGGCGCGTCCACTCCGGGCCGCCTGAGCACCGCCCGCGACCTCTACCTGCGCTGTCTCGAGCACGATCCCGGCTTCGCGCCGGCGTGGGCCCGGCTCGGCCGGGTCTATCGGGTCACGGCGAAGTTCGGGCTCGGCGACGCACAGGAAAACTTCGCGCACGCGGAGAATGCGTTCCGGCGCGCGCTGGAGATCAATCCCGAGCTCCCGCTGGCGCACAACCTGTACACGTTCTTCGAGATCGAGGAGCTGGGCCACCCCCGTGATGCGATGCTCCGCCTGCTCCGCATGGTGGAGCGCCACGCGGCGGATCCCGACCTCTTCGCCGGCCTCGTGGTCGCGTGCCGGTTCTGCGGCCTGCTGAACGCCTCGCTGGGCGCCGAGCGCCGCGCGCGGCGCATCGATCCCGGCGCCAGGACGAGCGTGGCCTACACCCATTGGATGCTGGGCGACTACGCGCAGACCATGATCACCGATCTGGAGGAGATCCAGACGCTGCGGAGTGCGTCGCTCTGGATGCTGGGACGCCAGGCCGAGGCGATGGAGAGCGTGAAGCGGCTCGAAGCCCACCGTCCCGAGGGGGCGGAGCAGTGGTACCTGCGGATGCTGCGCGCCGCCTTCGAGGGCGATCACGACGGATGCGTCGAGGGGGGACGCCGAGTGCTCGCGTCGGGATTCCACGATCCCGAGGGGCTGCTCTTCTGTGTGCGCAACCTCGCGCGGGTGGGGGCGAAGGAGCTGGGACTGGAGGTGCTCGGCCGCGTGGTGGACGGTGGCTTCCACTGTCCGGCGGGCCTGGTCCGCGACCCCTGGCTCGATCCCCTGCGCACGGAACCCGCATTCGTGCGCGCGCTGCGCCGGGCGGAAGAGGAGCACGCCGCGTCGGTGCAGGCGTACACCGGGGCCGGGGGGGAGCGGATCCTGGGGGCGGTGGGCTAGCCCCCGTATGTTACTCCCGTTCCCGGCCTGCACCCGTTCCCCCAACCGACCGATCATGCCACAACTCATTCAATTCCTTGGGATTCTCGCGCTCGTCGCCACTCCCGCCGCCGCGCAGACCCGCTACACCGAAGCCCTCGTTCCCCCAGCCTCCATCGGATTCGCCACCGCCATCGCCCTGCAGGGCCAGGAGCTGTTCGTGGGCCGGACGGGCGGGGTGCAGGGCTTCCCGCTGAATCCGTCGCACCCCGGCGCGGTCCACGTCTTCCGGCGGGGCGGCGACGGTGGCTGGTCCGAAGCGGCCGCGCTGTCGCTCGACGAGCTCACGCTGGGCGACCAGTTCGCGAGCGCCATCGCGGTGGACGGCGATCTGCTCGCCGTGGGCGCGCCGGCGCACGGGGAGGCGGGAGCGGTCTACCTCTTCGAGCGGCGCGGGGGCGGCTGGCGGCCGGCGGGCAAGCTGGAGCCGCCCGCCGGGGCCAGGGGGAAGGGGGACGAGTTCGGCAGGTCGCTGGCGCTCCAGGGGACCCTGCTCGTCGTGGGCGCGCCGAGCCACGAGGACTCGCGCGGCGCCGTGTACGCCTACCGGCGCGACGGGAAGGGCAATTGGTCGGCACCGGTGACGGTGGGCGCCGGCGCCGCCGCGAACGACCGTTACGGTCGCTCGCTGGCGCTCGCGGGCGACCGGCTGCTGGTGGGCGCCCCGGGGCCCCACGCGAGCCAGGTCGGGCCCCAGGACTCGCTCCAGCCCAAGCCCGGCGCCGCGATCGTCTACCGCGCGGGCCGCGACGGCCGCTGGACCGAGGAGACCCGGCTCGGGTTCGGCGCCGACAGCGCGATCGGGTTCGGCTTCGGCGTGCACCTCAGCGCCACCGAGGCGCTGGTCGGGGCGCCGGGCGGCGCCGGCGCGGTGTACGCGTTCACCCGCAAGGGCGACGAGTGGACGCCGGCGGGCAGGCTGGTCGCGGCGGCGCCGGAGCCCGGCTCGTACTTCGGGTTCACGCTCGCCCGCACCGGGAGCACGGTGTTCGTCGGGGCCGAACTGGCCAACCAGAACACCGGGCGGGTCCATGTCTTTGAGCGAAGCGGGGACGGGTGGCGCGAGACCCAGCAGCTCGAGACGAAGAAGAGCGGGTTCGCCGCGCAGTTCGGCGCCTCGATGGCGGCGGCAGGCGACATCGCGGTGATCGGGAGCCCGCTCAACGACTTCTTCGAGGGGACCGCGGTGGCGTACGCGCGCGACCGCGCGAGAGGCCGGTGGCAGGAGCTCGGCACCATCACCGACAAGCCGGCGTCGCTGCCCGCAATCACCGGGCGGGAGCGGAAGTGCGAGGCGGGCAAGATCGAGATGTTCTCCTGCGAGCAGGTCGATCTGCTGGGGTTCCTGCCGAACGCCGCGATCGGCGGCAAGCGCGGAATCATGCTGAACGACATCTGGGGCTGGACCGACCCGCAGACCGGCCGCGAGTACGCGCTGGTGGGCCGGATGGACGGGACCGCCTTCGTGGACGTCACCGATCCGTCGCACCCGCTGTATCTCGGCGACCTGCCGCTGCACCCGGGCGCGAACCCGAACCTCTGGCGCGACATCAAGGTCTACAAGGACCACGCCTTCATCGTGGCCGATGGGGCCGGTCCCCACGGCATGCAGGTGTTCGATCTCACCCAGCTGCGCGACGTGAAGGGCCCGCCCGTCACCTTCGGCGAGACCGCGCACTACGACCGGATCTGGAGCGCGCACAACATCGCGATCAACGAGGAGACCGGGTTCGCGTACCCGGTCGGCAACAGCGCGGGCGGCGAGACCTGCGGGGGCGCGCTGCACATGATCGACATCCGCGACCCGAAGCACCCGACATTTGCGGGCTGCTACGCCGACCCCAGCACCGGCCGGCAGCGCACCGGCTACACGCATGACGCCGAGTGTGTGGTTTACCGGGGGCCGGACGCGCGGTACGCGGGGCGGGAGA
>DASUAH010000160.1:0-2634 GCA_035763885.1 Gemmatimonadales bacterium | reverse complement strand
TGTCGAGAGTGCCGACGAGACAACGACCGACGATCCGTTCGTAGCGGTCGACATCGCGCTCATCGCAGGTGACCGTGCGCCTGTCAAGCGACACCGGGAAGTGACCCCTTGGCGACACGAAGAACTGACCCCCCCTGGGGTTGTCGGTGTCGCGGCAGGCTTGTCCAGGTAGTCCACGGGAGGGCCCCGCCGGCCGCGCGCCCTCGAGCGCGCGCTGTAGGCCGGCGGGAGGGACCTGGGGACCCACCTGGGCAAGCCGGAGGCTCATGCGGTCGGCGCCAGCGCGCGCGGCTCGGCCGCCGGCTTGAGCAGGCCCGAGCGGCGCTTCTCGCGCAGCCGATAGCTGTCGCCGCGGATGGTGACGACGTGGCTGTGGTGCAGCAGCCGGTCGAGGATCGCCGTCGCCACCACCGGGTCGCCGAACACCGTGCCCCACTCGCCGATCGCACGGTTGCTCGTGATCAGCAGGCTGCCGCGCTCGTAGCGGCGCGAGACCAGCTGGAAGAACAGGTGCGCGGCGTCGGGCTCGAACGGCAGGTAGCCGAGCTCGTCGACGATCAGCAGCCGCGGCTTGGCGAGCTGGGTGAGCTTGTCCTCGAGCCGTCCCTCGCTGTGCGCCCGAGCCAGCGTGGCGACGAGCGTGGTGGCCTGGATGAACAGGACCGCGTAGCCGGCGAGGATCGCGGCCCGCCCGAGCGCCACCGCCAGGTGGGTCTTGCCGACACCGGGCGGGCCGAGCAGCAGCAGCGTCTCGCCGTTGGCAATGAACCGGCCGGTCGCGAGATCGCGAATCTGCTTCGGATCGAGCGAGGGCTGGGCCTTGAAGTCGAAGCTGGTGAGATCGCGCACGTACGGGAACTTCGCGATCGACAGTGCCATCTCGATCCGGCGCTCGTCCTTGCGGGCGATCTCGCGCTCGCAGAGCAGGGTGAGCGTTTCGCGCAGCGTCAGCTCGCCCTTCGCCGCCTCGTCGAGCAGGCTGTCGAGCTGGTCGCGGATCGCCGTCAGCTTGAGCCGCGCGAGCATCTGCTCGAGAGGCCCAGGCTCGGCGATCATGACCAGCCTCCGCCGACCGCAGCCTCATACTCGGCGAGCGGACGCAACAGCGTCGCCGGGGGCGCGACGGGCATCGCTGCCGCTACGATCGCCGCCGCGGACGCTCGGGCCGGCCGCCGGGCGCCGGCGATCCCCTCGAAGTGGCTCGGATCGAGCACCCGCTGCCGGCGCCCGCTGCGCTCCGCGTGCAGCGCGATCTCGCGGCCGGCGTGCAGGACCCGCAGCCGCCCGCCGCCGATCTCGACCGTCACGCCCGCGCCGACCAGGCGCCACGGCACGCTGTAGGCGTTGCCGTCGACCTCGACGCAACAGTCCGCCTGAACTCGGCGGATCAGCTCGCGGATCTGCTGGAACGGCGGCCGGCCGGCGAGCGGCTGCAGCACGGCGGCTTCGTCGCGCTGGAACCGCACGATCGGCGGCTCACCCGTCGTGCCATGGACCCGGATGTCCGCCACCTCCCGGGTCCACTGCTCGAGATGGGCCTCGAACGCCGCCCAGCTCGCAAACTCGCGGCCGGCGATCGCATTCGCCTTCACGTAGCCGACGCCGCGCTCGTCCTTGCCCTTGGTCCGCGCCCGGTACGGCGCACAGGCGCGCGGCCGGAACCGCCAATGCTTGGCGAACGCCAGCAGCCGGGCGTTGAAGCGGACCTCGCGGGTCAGGCTGTCGTGGTGCACCACCAGTGCCCGGGTGTTGTCGAGCAGGACCTCCTCCGGCACCCCGCCGAACGCCCGGAACGCGCTCTCCAGCCCCTCGAACCAGCAGGCCTGGCGCTCGTGCCGGAAGGCGCGCACGTGCAGCCGGCGCGAGTGGCCGAGCGTCGCCACGAACAGGTAGACCCGAACCGTCTCGCCGCCGATCACCACCCGCTTCTCGCCGAAGTCGACCTGCAGCTGCCGGCCGGGCGGCGTCTCGAACCGCACCGTCGCCCGCGCCTCGGCCGCGAGCTCCCGGCGCAGCGGCGCCACCGCGCGCTCGACCGTGCGCAGGCTCACCCTGATGCCGCGCTCGGCCAGCAGCTCCTGCCGCACCACGTCCGCGTTGCCGCAATGCTGCCGGAACCGCTCCGCCAGCCAGTCCGCGAGCCCGTCCAGCGCCTTCGCCCGCGCCGGCCTGCGGCAGCGCGTCCAGCCGCCCAGCCCGAGATACCGCTTCACCGTGTTCCGGCTGCAGCCGAACTCGGCCGCGATCCGCTTCGCGCCCCATCCCAACCCGCGCAGCCCCACCATCGCCGCCACCTCGTCCGGCATCAGCATCTCCTCCCTCCGCAGATCTTCCACCTGCGGCCTACCTTCGCTGCCTTGTCGGCTCATCGCCCTCTCCTTGTCTGGAGGGGGTCAGTTCTTCGTGTCGCCAGGGGGGCAGTTTATGATGTCGCCCGACAACGTCCGTTGCGGGACCGGCGCGGGGGCAAAAAGGCGCAGAAAAGCTGGGCTTTGCCCAGCAAGGGGGCGGGGGTTCTCTCCGGATTAACTTTCCAGGCCCCCCGCGCAACACCTAGGCGGCTGCCTTCGCCTATGTCTGCGACATCTGGTTAGGCCGTCAAACCGAGCATTGCCAGCCGCCAACCTGCCTTAC
>DASUAH010000159.1:0-19483 GCA_035763885.1 Gemmatimonadales bacterium | reverse complement strand
GAGCCCGATGAGATCGAGGCCGCCGACCAGGGGCCAGGCGTGGAACCAGCTTCCCGCCGCCGCCACCGCCACGAACCCGATCCGCAGCATGTCGAGAGGTCCTCCGAAGGCTCTCAGCCCCGCCGCCGCCGCGCCAGGCTGGCGAAAAAGAAGCCCGCGGCGAGGGCAATGATCAGCGGCCCGGCGTCGACATGAAGGAGCGGGGCGGCAAGCAACCCGAACAGGGTAGCTGCGACCGCCACCGAGACAGCGACGAGGAACATGCCCCTGAGACTCCGGGCAACGTACTTCGCAGTCGCGGCCGGGATGATGATCAGGGAGCCCATCAGCAGGACGCCGAGGTACCTGAGCCCGAGCGCCACCGTGAGCGCGAACGCCAGGAGGAAGAGCAGATCCAGCTTCGCCCCGTCGATCCCTACGGTACGCGCGAGGTCCGGCGAGACCAGAGCGATGACCAGACGGTCGCGGGCCCTCACGATGTAAGCAACCACCAGCAGCGCGCTCGCGAAGCCCAGGAGCGTCTCGACCCGGCCCGGAGCGCGCGCAGCGCCGAACAACGCCTCGATCAGCTCCTCGCCCGATGTGAGCATGCTCCCGATCGCGAGCGCGGCCGAGAACACGACGCCGATGATGGTCTCGGTCGGGATCCGCGTCTTCCGCTCGAGCGCCCAGATCAGCAGGGTGCCGAGAAAGAGCGCCGCCAAGCCGCCCACCACCGGATGGACATGGAGCGCCAGCGCGATGCCGATGCCGGGAAGCGCCACGTGCGAGATGGCGTCGGACGCGAGGGTCATGCGTCGCATGACCGCGAAGCAGCCGACCAGGCCGGCTGCCACAGCCATTGCGAGCGGCAACGCGAGGCCGCTAGTCGGGGAGACCATCGTGGAGGTGGAACTTGGTCATGGTGCCGTAGACCTCGCGCAGCCGCTCCGGGGTCAGGATCTCGAGCGGCGGCCCGAAGCACGTTCGCCAGCGGGAGAGGCACAACACCTGCGTGGCATACCGGTAAACCAGGCTCAGCTCGTGAGAGATGAGCAGCAGCGTGAGCCGCTCCTCCTGCTGGAGGCGCCGCAGCATGGCGTAGATCGCTTCCTCCCCCGGCTCGTCCACCCCGGCGGTCGGCTCATCGAAGAGCAGGACCGGGGGCCGTCCCATCAGGGCGAACGCGAGGAGGAGCCGCTGGAACTGGCCGCCGGAGAGCGTACCGATCGGCTGCGCGGCGGAATCCGGCGTCAGATTCACCAGGCCGATGACACGCCGGATCTCCTCGACGGGGGCCTTCGAGACGGCGGCCTTGGCGCGGAGGAAGTCGAGGCCGGTGATCGGCAGGTCCCGCTCGATATCGAGCTTCTGCGGCACATACCCGATCGTGGTTCCCTCGGCCCATGTGATGCGGCCTTCGTGTGGAATGGCGCCGATCAGCGCCTTGAACAAGACCGTCTTGCCCGAGCCGTTGGGTCCGATGACCGCCAGGCAGTCGCCCGGCGCGACGCGGAACGTCAGGTCCTGTACGACCCGGTGGCTGTCGAAGCTCACCGAGAGCTGCTCGACGTCAAGAATGGTGGGCAAATTTCGTCGACCTCGCCTCAGGGCACCGTCACCCCGAAACCTAGCCCTACGATGGACGACGGATCGGGAGCCCGCTCGGAGCTCAACGGTGCAGGTCGAGCCCGAGGTACACGACCCGTTCCGCCTGGGGAAAACCGTACGACTCCTCGTACGCGGTGCCCAGCAGGTTGTCGACGCCCGCGTAGATCGCAACCGGCGCCGGACCCAGCCGCTGCTCGAACCGCGCGCCGACGAGCGCGTAGTCGGGCAGGTCGGCCTGAACCAGCGGAAGGCGGCGGGTCTCGTAAACCTGGTCGGCCACATAGTGGAGCGTGGCGGAGGCCGAGAGCCCCCAGCGCGCAGCGTAGCGAAGCTCGCCGACCACGACGTGCCGCGGCCGGTACTGGAGTGCCATCCCTTCGCGTCCCGAAGTGCGATCCTCGGCGTCGAGATAGGTGTACCGGGCCCGTGCAAGCAGCTCAGGAGCGGCACGGAGCGCCGCCTCGATTTCCACGCCTTGGAAACGATACCGCTCCGCGTTTTCGAACAACGCTGCGCCCTGTGGACGCTCGATAAAATTCCGCGCATCTGCCCGGTATGCGTTCAGGCTCACCGTCGCGCCGGGGGCCGGCCTGTACTGCAGGCCGAGCTCGTAGAGATCGGCCTCCTCGGTGTCCAACGCAGGGTTCCCGGCGGTCGCATCGAAGAGCTGGCGCAGGGTCGGAAACCGGAACCGGTGCGCGTACGCTGCGCGCAGCCGGACCGCGCGAGTCGCGTCCACGTACGCGCCGAGCGAGGCCCCCGCCGCAGCTTGCTCGAGCCCCTCGCCGTCGAGCCGATGGTACATGCCCCCGGCCACCAGACCCAGGTTCGCCGCCGGCCGCACCTCGTACTCCAGCGCAACGCCGTACTCCCAGAGCGCGCGATCCACGGCCTGCTGCTGCAGGTGCGCCGGGGCGCCCCCGCCCCCACCGCCCCCGCCGCCCCCGCCACCACCCCCGCCCTGCGGAGCCAGCGCCTCCACCAGGTCCTGCTCCCAGGCCGATCGGTCTGCGGTCAGCCCGAGCGTGATCCGCCCCAGCGGGACGGCGGTCGTGCCGACCTGCACCGCGAGACCGGTCAGTGCCGAGCGGGAGCGGTCCCGCGAGGTGCCAGGCGCAGTGAGGACCGTCGCGGGATCGAAGGTGGAGTCCGCATACCGGTCGATGAGCTGTTCGAGCCGGTTCCGGTACGCCCATCCCCGCACCGACCACTGCGGGGCTACCGCGAAGCTCCCCGCGAGCTGCGCAATGAGTCCGTCCAGGTCCTCGACCCGCTCGTACACCGGCCGATTCGCGAACGGGTTGGCCGGATCATCGATCACGCTGGGCGGCGTCCCGTACTCCCCGTTCGCCGACTGCACCGTGAGCCCTGCCCTGCCCGAGGCGCCGAGCATGAGGCCGACCTCTCCCGAGACGTTGAGCCGCCGGCGATCACTGTTCAGCCGGCGCCGCGAATCGGCGCTGCCCAGAGCCGGCGAGCCGCCGGCGGAGGGTACGCCGCCGACCGACGTGCCGCTGGCGCTCACGAACGCATCCAGCGGACCGGTGGAGCCGGCGCCGGTCACTCGACCCAGCCAGGCAGCGCCGTCGCGCCACTCGCCCCGAGCGGTGGCGCTGGGACGGCCGGTCCCCCGGCGCGTGACGATGTTGATGGTGCCCGCCAGCCCACCGGGCCCGTACAGGACCGAGCTCGCTCCCGAGGTCAACTTGATCTCGGCGATCTGCTCCACCGGGACGAACGACGGGTCGAACTGACCATCCGAGGTGGCGTTGAGGGGCACCCCGTCGAGCAGGAGCGTGACCTGGCGGGTTCTGAACCCGCGGAGATCCACCCGGGGAACGCCGTCGGCGCCGCTGCGCAGGTAGACCCCCGGCAGCAGACCGATCGCTTCGTCGAGCGTGCGGGCGCCATACGCCTCGATGTCCTCGGCGGTGACCCGACGGGTCGTGGCGGTCGCCTCCGAGACCGGGTCCTCGGCCGAGACGACGATCTCACCGAGGGGAAACGCGGGCGGGGCCGGCTCCTGCGCGGCGGCGGTGCGCAGGGCGACGAGGGCGGCAACGGCAGCCAGCGCCCGGCGGGCGGCGGACGACACCAGGCTCACGGACCACTCCTCGCAGCCGGTCAGAGCAGCTTCAGCGCCCGCCACTCGGCGGTCGGCGGCGCGCTCCATGAGGGTGCCGAACGCTCGACGAACAACACGACTCGGCCCCGGCGGAAACTCGGCCGGAGGTGCTTCCCGATGTCCACAGTTCCGTCGGCCAGGACCGCGCCGGAGCGCGCGTCCCGCACTTCGTCCACCCCGCGCGCGCGGATCGCGGGCACCGGCTGGGCGCCGGTGAAGCCGTCCGGCCAGCTCCAGCCCGCCCGATGCACCACTCGCCCGTCGTCGCCACTCGCCGAAAGCCCGACTGCCGCGAGGGCGCCGATCACGCCGTCCTCGGTTCCGCCGAAGCCCTCCAGCAGCACGCCCGCGCGGCGCGCGATCTCCCGCGCGTCCGCCTGCCGCACCGGCTCCCGCTGGCAGCGCCGCCCGAACGCAAGCACCTCCGCCGGCAGCTGCTCGAGCGCCTGGGCGATGCAGAGGCCGGGATCGCTCCCGGGCACGTACGAGGCGCGCAGTTCTCGCCGCAGCGCGGCGACGAGTGCGGCCGGATCGGCCGTCCGGTCGGCCTCCACACCAATGGATGCCGAGCCGTTCTGGCTGGTGTAGGGAATCCGGGGATCGAACAGCAGCTGATGCCGCAAGATGATCGTCGCGTGATAACCGCTGGGCAGTGTCGCGGCGATTCGCCGGGCAAGCTGGTTGGTGCCGGGCGTGTCCAGCGTGTCGGTGTCGTCGATCCCGATGAGGATCATCGGCCGCGGTCCGACCGCGCGCGGAGGTGGAACCACGCGGCGGCGCTCAGGAGCCCGGCGAGCACCCCGGCGAGGGCGTACGTCCAAGTCGCAATGGGCAGCCATTGCGCGAACCCGCGGCCTCCGGCTGGCCCACCGAACCCCAGGTACTTCGCGGTGCCGCGTACCAGGAATGCGCAGACGTTGGCGAAGGCTCCGGCGGCCACGAACGACGCGTAGAGCCGCCAGCCGTCTCCCCCCCGGCGGAGCGCGAGATCGAGCAGAGGACCTGCGAGGAAGAGGCCCGTCAGTGCGCCGACGCCGGGCAGGTGCACACCGGCGACGGCCAGCCCCGCGGCCGTGGTGGCGGCCGAGCCGCTCATGATGGCTCCGGCCAGATGCCGCGGTACCAGAGCGACGCCGAGGGCGAGGGGGAACATGACGAGCACGATGTGGTGCCCCGGGATTCCAAGGCGGACGTCCACAAAGGTGGTGAGCAAGGCCGCGCCCGACCCGGCGAGCATGAGCGCGGCCAGCTCGCGTCGGGTGGGCCGAGCCCGCAGCGAGAGCGGCCTGAGGCGGGAGACCGCGCGGAGGCGGGGGTCGAGCGCCAGCAGGCCGGGGGGCATCAATCAGGTCCCTTCATCACCACGAGTCCGAACGGGCGCCGCCCGACGGGCGCCCGCGCATCATAGTAGCGCGCACCGGGTGGATAGGCAACGCGATGCACATCGATGCCGACATCTCACCTGCCACACTCTCTTCCCCTCCGCCGTCACGGCGCCGGCCGACCGGTTCCGCCCTAGCGCCGCGCTATGAAGAACCGCTTCAGCAGCTCCCCGCACTCGGGCTCCATGAAGCCGCCCAGCACCTCCACCCGGTGGTTGAGCCGCGGTTCGCGGAGCAGGTCGAGCACCGATCCGGCCATCCCCCAGCGCTGGTCGTGGGCACCATAGATCACCCGCGGGATCTTGGCCAGCACGATCGCGCCGGCGCACTGGGCGCAGGGCTCCAGGGTCACGTACAGGGTCGCGTCCCGCAGGCGGTCGGCATGGCCATTGGCCAGCGCGCGCTGGATGGCGAGCAGTTCGGCGTGCGCGGTCGGATCCCGGCGGCGCTCGGTTTCGTTGTGCGCCTCGCCCAGGATCCCGTCCTCGTGGATGATGACCGCGCCGACCGGCACCTCCTCGAGCACGGTCGCGGCGCGCGCCAGCCGGAGGGCCGCCTGCATGCCGGCCAGGTCGGCCGGCGACGGGGTGCCCCTACGCACCCACCGGCTCCGCCACCGGCGCGCCGCGCGACAAGCGGAGCCCGCCCTCGCCCACGTCGACTTGGATCACGTCGCCCTCGCGCCAGGTGCCCTCGAGCACCTCGAGCGCGATCGGGTTCTGCAGCAGCCGCTGGATGACCCGCTTGAGGGGCCGTGCGCCATAGACGGGGTCGTACCCCTGAGCGGCGAGAAACTCGCGCGCCTCCCGGCTCACCTCGAGCCCGAGGTGTCGGGCCGCGAGGGTCCGCTCCAGGCGCTCGAGCTGGAGATCGACGATCCGCAGGATGTCGGCGCGGCTCAGCGGATGGAAGACGATGATGTCATCCACCCGGTTCAGGAACTCCGGGCGGAAGAAGTTGCGGAGCTCGTCGCGAACCCGCTGCTCCACCCGGCTCCACGCCGCCTCGTTGGGCTGGGCCCCCGCCTCCACCAGGTACTGGCTGCCGACGTTCGAGGTCATGATGATGACGGTGTTCCGGAAGCCGACGACCCGCCCCTGACTGTCGGTGAGCCGTCCGTCGTCGAGGATCTGGAGCAGCAGGTTGAAGACGTCGGGGTGCGCCTTCTCGACCTCGTCGAAGAGGATGACGCTGTAGGGGCGGCGCCGGACCGCCTCGGTGAGCTGCCCCCCCTCCTCGTAGCCGACGTAGCCCGGCGGGGCCCCGATCATCCGGGCCACCGAGTGCTTCTCCATGTACTCGGACATGTCGAGGCGCACCATCGCGCGCTCGTCGTCGAACAGGAACTCGGCCAGCGCCCGGGCGGTCTCGGTCTTGCCCACGCCGGTGGGCCCGAGGAAGATGAATGACCCGGTGGGCCGGTTCGGATCCGCGAGTCCCGCGCGGCTCCGGCGCACGGCATCGGCCACCGCCTTCACTGCGGCCTCCTGCCCCACCACGCGACGCGCGAGCTCGTCCTCGAGGTGGGTGAGCCGCTCCCGCTCGGACTCGAGCATCTTGCTCACGGGGATGCCGGTCCACTTGGCCACGATCTCGGCGATGTCCTCGGCATCCACCTCTTCCTTGAGGTATCGCGCCTTCGCCTGCACCTGCGCCAGCCGAGCCTCCAGCTCGGCGAGCTTGCGCTCGGCCTCGGGGATCCGGCCGTACCGGAGCTCCGCGGCCCGCTGGAGCTCGCCGCGGCGGGTGGCCTGATCGACCTCCATCCGGAGCTGCTCCACCTCCGCCTTCCGGGTCTGGAGCTCCTGAATGGCGCTCTTCTCCGCCTGCCACTGCGCCTTCATCGCGGCGCTCCGCTCCTTGAGCTCGGCGATCTCCTGCTCGAGCGTCTGGCGCCGCTCCACGGCCGCCTTGTCCTTCTCCTTGAGGAGCGCCTGCCGCTCGATCTCGAGCTGGACGATCCGGCGCTCCACTTCGTCGATCTCCTGGGGCAGGCTGTCGATCTCGATCCGCAGCCGGCTGGCGGCCTCGTCCACGAGGTCGATCGCCTTGTCCGGCAGGAACCGGTCGCCGATGTACCGGTCGGAGAGCGTGGCGGCCGCGACCAGCGCGTTGTCGGTGATCCGCACGCCGTGGTGGACCTCGTACTTCTCCTTGAGGCCGCGAAGGATCGCGATGGTGTCGGCGACGCTCGGCTCACCCACCATCACCGGCTGGAACCGGCGCTCGAGCGCGGGGTCCTTCTCGACGCGCTTGCGGTATTCGTCGAGCGTAGTGGCGCCCACGACATGGAGCTCGCCGCGCGCGAGCGGCGGCTTGAGCATGTTGCTCGCGTCGACCGCCCCCTCCGCGGCACCGGCGCCGACGATGGTGTGCAGCTCGTCGATGAAGACGATGAAGCGGCCCTCGTTCTCGGTGAGCTCCTTCACCACGGCCTTGAGCCGCTCCTCGAACTCGCCCCGGTACTTGGCCCCCGCAAGCAGCTGGCCGATGTCGAGCGCGACCAGCTCCTTGTTCCGGAGCGAGTCAGGCACGTCGCCGTTCACGATGCGCTGCGCCAGCCCCTCGACGATGGCGGTCTTGCCCACGCCCGGCTCGCCGATGAGCACGGGGTTGTTCTTGGTCCGCCGCGAGAGAACCTGCATCACCCGGCGGATCTCCTCGTCCCGTCCGATGACCGGATCGAGCTTCTGGCGGCGCGCCTGCTCCGTCAGGTTGCGGGTGAACCGCTCCAGCGCCTGATACTTCTCCTCCGGCGTCTGGTCGGTGACCCGATGGGACCCGCGCACAGCCTCGAGCGCCCGGCGAAGGTCGTCCGCCGAGACGTCTTGGGCGCTCAGCAGGGCACGCGCGGTGGTGTTCTTCTCCTCCGCCAGCGCGACCAAAAGGTGCTCGGTGGAGACGTAGGCATCGCCGAGGCGCTTGGCCTCCTGCTCGGCGCGGTCGAACACCCGTTGGAGTTCGCGGCTGAAGGTCGGCTCCGCACCGCCGCTCTGGGTGGGAAACCGCGCGATCTCACGCTCGGTGGCGTCGCGCAGCGCCGAGACGTTGAGCCCGCTCTTCTGGAGCAGCGGCTGGACGACTCCCTCATCCTGTGACAGGAGTGCCAGGAACAGGTGGGCGTCATTGACGACCGGGTTGCCGCGCCGTCGGGCGTCCTCACCGGCGTCGCGAAAGGCCTCCTGGGCCTTGATGGTCAGACGTTCCGGACGAAGCATTTCTCCCCTCGCAGATGGCGCAGCCGAAGGTGTGCGCCGATAGTCATTATTCCCCGCCGGCGTCATCGCAAGAGGGAAACCGTCCCAATCTGCCAACTTGGCATGAATCGCGGAAGCGCGATGGCGGGACTGGCGGGAACCAAGACCAAAGCCTGAGGCCGGTGCGGCGCGCCGCGCCGGCCTCGTGCTCTGGGTGGCGCTCAGTGCTGCGGGCTGATCCGGCGTGGCACGATCATCTTCCGGGTGTGACGCTCCCCATCGACCGTCAACTGGTAATAATACACCCCCGGCCGAGCCTCGCGGCGACCGTCCAGGAGCTTGCCATTCCAATACGCGCGGTGCTCACCGCAGTCCAGCTGCACCAGATCCAACTGTTGCTCACCACTGCTGGACGCCAGGACCGGAATAGCCACCAACTGGACGAGCGAATTCAAGATCTTGAGGCTCACGATCGGCCGATGACCTCTGACGCACAGTTCCGGACTGATCCGGAACGGGATCGTCGTTGCCGCCCCCAAGGGATTGGGGAAGTGCTCCATCAGCTCGACTTTCGGAGTCGGCGCGAGGACCTGCGCCGCCGCCGGCGAGCCGGCACCTACCATCAGACCGAGCCACCACCCCGCCCACCTGAAGCGGACCATGGAGACTCCTGTCGAACGAAGGTTGTCGGTGGCTGCACCTCCGGCATGGCGGGAAACAGACGATGTGTCGAGGGAGGACAATGCGGAATATGCCTTTCGGCGAAGGGCCGTGTCAAGCAAAACGACATCGCGGCACGCGGGTGCAGCGATCAGCTGCGGGGCAGCGCGAGGCGTCGCACATCCCCGGCGCGGACGGTGATCCCCTGGGCATCCGCCCACTCCAGGAGCGGGATCAGGAACTTGCGGCTGAGCCCGAGCCGATCGCGCAGCGCCGCCACGTGAATGTCGCCGATCGCGCCCAGCTCCCGGACCGCTTCGGCAAAGCGTCGGAGCGCGTCGGCATCGTAGAAGCGATCCCGCTCGACCGCTTCGACCTGCCTGCGGGCCGCGGCCACCCGCAGGATCGCCGCGACGTCCCGCCGCCCCGTCTCGCGCTCCAGCTCGGCCAGGCTCGGCGGGGTGAGACCCGCCCGCCGGAGGATGTCCACGTACCGCTCGATCTCCGCCTCCCCTGCGGCCACCCGCGGCTCGAAATCGGCGCGTCGGGCGACGCTCTGGAGAATCCGGAGCCGTCCGTCCTGCGCCAACTCTCCGAGGGCCGCGTCGGCCAGCCAATCCGGGGCGCGCAGGACCTGCCGCAGGGTGGCGAGCGGCATGCCCGGTTCCGTGGGCTGCAGCCGGTGGAAGCCGTCCAGCGTGGTGGCGGCCCGCTCCGCGAGGTCGGTGAGGGCCTGCCGGTGGATCCAGTGCTCGCCGATCTGTTGCAGGTACCGGACCGTCCGCGCGGCGGCCACCGCGGCGGCAGGGGACCCGCCCAGGAGCAGCGGAAGCGCAGCCGTGAGGGCGCCGAACGGACGTCGCGACACGAGGGCGCCGAGGCGCGCCGCAGGATCGGAGTCGGCCAGGCCGTCCGGCCAGGCGGCCCTGCCTCCGGGTGGATCGGGATCGAGGACGGTGCCGCCGCCGATCGTGCTCACGGGGCTGAAGCTCCGCAGCACGAACCGGTCGCCCCCCCGGGCGACGACGGGCGCCTCCAGCCGCAACCGCGCCAGCCCCGCCCTCCCCGGCTCGATCGGCCCGCGGACCCACACGCGCGCCATCACCTCGGAGGTTCCGTGATGCAGTCGAACCCGGGCCCGGACCACCAGCGGCCGCGCGCTCGGGAGCAGGCCGAGGGCCACGTCCAGCGACTCGGCGGCCGTCCAGGGCGGATCCGGGGTCACGACCACGTGACCCCGCCGCACCGCGGCGCGCTCCAGGCCCGCGATGCCGAGCGCGGTCCGGGCGCCGGGGCGGCTCCGATCGAGCGCCTGCCCGTGGCTCTCGATCGACCGGATGCGGCCCTCGGCGCCGCCGGGCAGCAATCGCACCGCGTCGCCGACACCCACCGTGCCGGACCACGCGGTCCCGGTCACCACGGTCCCGACGCCGGGCACGGAGAACGTCCGGTCCACCGGCAGCCGGAACACGTCTTCGGCCGGCCGGGGCCGGACGGCCCGGGCCCGAGCCGCCAGCCGTGCGCGCAGCGCACCGAGCCCCGCGCCGGTCACCACCGACACCGCCAGCGGGGCATCGAACGCGACCGGGGAGCCCGAGACGCGCTCGGCCAGCTCGGCGAGCACAAGCTCGAGCCACTCCGCGTCGACCAGGTCGCTCTTGGTCACGACCGGAATCCCGGCCGGCACCCCGAGCTGCTCGAGGATGGCGAGATGCTCCTCGGTCTGGGGCATGATCCCCTCGTCCGCGGCGACGACCAGCAGGGCCAGGTCGAAGCCGGCGGCGCCCGCCACCATCGTGCGGACGAAGTCCTCGTGTCCGGGCACATCCACGACGCCGGCGAGCACCCCGTCGAGATCCAGCGGGGCGAAGTTGAGGTCGATCGTGATACCGCGCCGCCGCTCCTCGGCGAGGCGGTCCATCGCGCGGCCGGTGAGCGCCGCGACGAGCGCCGACTTGCCGTGATCGACGTGGCCCGCAGTGCCGACGATCAGGCGGACCTCCACGGCCGGCGGATCCAGAAATCGAGCGCGGGAAGCTCCGCGCCCTCCCCCAGGTGCCAGCGCACGTAGCGCGCGGCGAGCCGCTCGTGCGCCGCGGCGTGGCGCTGGTCCAGCGGGGGCAGCTGCGCGCCCGGGTCGAGCAGCGCGGTCAGATCCTCGCGCGCGCCGACCGGCAGCCGCGTGCTTCCGTGGGTGCCGGCGCAGGACGGGCACAGCGCCCCGCCCTCCGGCGCGCTGAAGGCGAGCGGGCCGGCGGGGAGCGGCGCACCGTCGCGCACGCAGGCGTCGAGCGCGGGCGCGAAGCCGAGGACGCTGACCAGCTGCCATACCGCCCGGACGCCGACGGCCCGCGCGGCGCCCGCCGGTGCCTCCTCCAGCCGGCGGAGCGCATCGCGCAGGAGCTCGAAGCTCTCGGGGTGGGGGTCAGGCGGGGCGAACCGGAGCATGATCTCGGCCAGCGCCGAGGCCGCCGAGTAGCGGTCGAGATCCGCGGCCAGCGCGATCGGCACGCGGGCGAGGTCGAACGCGGCCAGCGTGTGCAGCTCCCGGGGCTCCCGTACGTACAGCTGGGCCTGGCCCTCGCTGAGCAGCTGCAGCGCGGCACCGAACCGGCTCTTCGGCCGGAGCGCTCCCTTCGCGATCGCGCTCTGCACGCCGAGGTCCCGGGTGGCGAGCCGGACGATCTTCGACGACTCGCTGTAGCGGAGGGTGGAGAGCACGATGGCGGCTGTGGACAGCGGGGCCATGCTGAAAGCTACCGCCATTCGCGAGTCGCCATTGGCTGCGCCGATGGTGCCCGGGGCTCCGCGGCCCGAGGCCTACCTCCTCAACGCCACCACCTGCGGCCGCCCCTCCCACTCGGTCACCGCCACCGGCCACTGGAAGACCCGGGTCAGGATCTCCCGGCGGAACACCTCGGCGGGAACGCCGTCGGCGACGACGCGGCCCTCGGCGAGGAGCACGATGCGATCGGCGAAGCGGGCGGCGAGGTTCAACTCGTGGGTGACGACGAGCCCGGCGAGCCCGTCGGCCACGAGCGTCCGGATCAGCTCGAACAGCTCCATCTCGTGGCGCACGTCGAGCGATGCGGTCGGCTCGTCGAGCACCAGAACGCGCGGCGCCTGGGCCAGGGCGCGCGCGATCCGCACCCGCTGCCACTCGCCGCCGGAGAGGGTATCCACCCGCCGCTCGCCGAGCCATTCCACGTCACAGCGGCGCAGCGCCGCGGCCACCGCCGCCCGATCGGCGGGCCCTTCGGGCGCGAGCGGCCCGAGGTGAGGGTAGCGGCCGAGGAGCACGGTCTCCCGCACGGTGAGGGGAAAGACGATCTCCTCGCGCTGCGCGACGACGGCCACCTCCCGGGCGAGCGCGGCGCGGCGCCAGGCCGCCACCGGCCGGCCGTCGAGCAGCGCCTCACCCCGCTCCAGGGGCAGGTGCCCGAGCAGGGCGCGCACCAGCGTGGTCTTGCCGCTGCCGTTCGGGCCGGTCACCGCCACGAGCCGCGCCGGCTCGAGCCGCAGCGACACGCCGTCCACCGCCGGCGCGGGGGCGCCCGCATAACGCACCGCGAGGTCGCGCGCCTCGAGAATCACGCGTAGTTCCGGCGGAGCAGCAGGGCGAAGAGGGGCACCCCGACGAGCGCGGTCACGGCGCCGACCGGCAGCTCGAGCGGGCGCACGACCGTGCGCGCGAGCGCGTCGGCCAGCACGAGGAAGGCACCGCCCCCGAGAAACGCCGCCGGCAGCAGCTCGCGGTGGAGCGGCGAACGCATGCGCCGGACCGCGTGCGGCACCACCAGCCCCACGAACCCGACGATCCCGCACACGGCCACGCTCGCGGCGGTCAGCAGCGAGGTCGCCACGTAGATCACGCGCTTGAGCCGCTCGACGTCGGCCCCCAGGTGGCGCGCGCTCTCCTCGCCCAGAGTGAGGAGGTCGAGGGCGCGGCCGCTGGCGAAGACCACCGCGATGGGCGCCAGGGCGTAGGCGGTGAACACCGCGACCGCGCGCCACGACGCGCCGCCGAATCCGCCGAGCAGCCACAGAAAGGCGCGGCGCAGCTCGGCGGCCTCCGAGACGGAGATGACGGCGGTCATGACCGCGCCGGCGAACGACCCCACGATCACACCGGCGAGCAGCAACACCCGGGGATCGAGCCGGCGACCCGAGACCACGCTCAGGCGGTACACCAGGGCCACGGCCCCGGCGGCCCCGAGAAAGGCGGCGAACGGCACCGCCCACGGCCAGTGGGGATTGACCGCGATCGCCAGCACGGCCCCGAGCCCCGCGCCGCCCGAGAGGCCAAGCAGGTACGGGTCGGCGAGCGGATTCCGGAGCAGCGCCTGGAGCGCGGCGCCCGCGATGCTCAGGCTGCCGCCGACGAGAAAGGCGAGGAGCACCCGGGGGACCCGGAGCTCCCGCACGATCGGCGCGGAGGGCGCGCCCGCGTCCACGATCCCCCGCCACACGGCTCCGGGGGAGAGCGCCACCGGCCCCGCGAGGACGCCCGCGATCACGCTCGCCGGGACGAGCAACGCGAGCGCGAGCGCCGTGCGGCGGCGCGCCGCGGTCACCGGCTCACGGCGTGCAGCGCCGCGGCCAGCCGGCGCACGGCCGCCGGCGCCCGCGGGCTCGGCCGGCTGAACTCCGAGCCGACCGCGTGGATGAACCGCCCCTGCCGGACGGCAGGCACGACCCGCCACTCGGGCCGGCTCGCGAACGCGGGGGCCGCGGAGTCGAACGTGAGCACGACATCCGGATCGCGCGCGGCCACCGCCTCGATGCTGACCGCCCCGGATGACGATGCGATGTCGCCGAAGACGTTCGCCCCGCCGGCGCGCTCCATCAGCTCGGTGAGGAAGCTGCCGCGGCCCACGGTGAGCGGGGGCTGGTCCCACACCAGCAGGAAGACGGCGGGGCGGCGGGAGGGGGCGGCGACGGTGGCGGCAGCGAGCTCCGCGTCGAACGCGCGCGCGAGCGAGTCGGCAGCGGCCGCCCGCCCGGTGAGCCGCCCGAAGAGGCGGGCGAGCCGCGGCACATCCGCCAGCGAGTCGGTCCGCAGCCGGAGGACCGGGATGCGCAGCGCCTCGAGCCGCTCGACCGTCTCGGTGTTCTGCCCCGAGGTGTACAGCAGCACCAGATCCGGTCGCTGCGCGATGATCGCTTCGAGATTCGGACTGATGCCATCCCCGAGGCTGGGCACGGCCGCCGCGGCAGCCGGATAGTCGCACCACGCGGTGCGCCCGACCACGCGCTGGCCCGCACCGATGGCGAAGAGCAACTCGGTCGTGGCGGGGATGAGCGACACGACGCGGGCGACGGGCGCGGCGACGGTCACGCTGTCGCCGGCGTCGTCCACCACGAGCAGGCCTCGAGCCGCGGCATCGCCCCGGCCACAGCCGGCCGCGAGCAGCACGGCCAGCCCGAGCGCGAGCGCGCGTCCGGCCGACCGGAGCGCCGCCTCGAGCCGGGCCTTGAGCCGGCCGCGCTCCTCGCGATACCGCTGCCATTCCTCCGGCGGCGTGTCGGCCTCGCGTCCTCGGTAACGCGCGTCGAGCCCCGCGAGCTGCGCCACCAGCGCGTCGGCGGCCGCCGCGGGGTCGGGCCCTGCCGCCGCGCGGCGCCCCAGCCACAGCGCGGCCAGCGCCAGCGCGCCGCCCACGGCCGTGACCAGCGCGGGGAGCAGCCACCGCGCCGCGAGCGGCGGGCCGGGAAACGTGATGCGCACGCGGGTGCCGGCCGCCACGGCACCGGTCCACCGGCGGTAGCTGCGCCCTTCGATCACCTGGGTGTCGGCGAGCGCCAGGCCGGGGGCTCGCACCTCGGCGCCCGGCTCCGCCAGCAGCAGGTTGAGCAGCTCGGTGCTCTGCTCCATGACGAGCTCCGTCGCGCGGAGGTCGGCCGGCAGCGTGTATTCGACCACCAGCTGCCTGGCGCCGGGGGCGATCGGCGCGAAGAGCAGGAGGCGGTCGCCGGAGCGGGTCACGGCGGCGGGGGAGTACTCGCCCTCGCCCAGCTCGAGACCGGTCGAGCCGCTCGGAAGCGCGCCGGCCCAGGAGGGCCGGGTGCTGTCGCCCGCCACGCGGGTCCGATCCCCGGGGTTGCGCAGCACGATGACGTCGAGCACCCCGCGCGCGCCCCCGCTGCCGGGCGGCCCCACGACCAGGTGCCGCGCCTCGAGCGCGACGGGCGCCGTGCTCGAGGTGTCGGCCGCGACGACGCGGAGTGCCGTATCGGGCCGCTCGGGGTCCAGGTGGACCGGCGGAGAGAAGTACTCGATGCCGCCCCAGCGCGCGCTCACGAGGAAGACCGCGCTCGTGTCGGCCGGGAAGCGAAAGCGGAAGGCGCCGGCCGCGTCGGTCGTCGAGGAGTCGATCGGCCCCTGGCGCTCCCGGCCGACCCGGTGGAGAACCACCCGGGCGCCGGGAACCGGCAGCGAATCCGCGCCCCGCAGGCGGACCACCCGCCCCCCGGCCACCGTCTGCGCCGCAGCGATCGTCGGAACCAGGAGGATGGCGCCCGCTGCCGCCCTACGGATTGAAGCGACCAAAGTCCTGCGGATCCAGCTTCTCCAGGTAGGCCTTGAGCTTGTCCGCCTCCAGACCGGGGTCGGGGCCGGGCTCGTCGGTTTCCACGCCGGACTGGTCCAGGAGCTGGTCGCTGGTGAAGATGGGCGCCCGGAGCCGGAGAGCGAGGGCGATGCTGTCGGAGGGACGGGCGTCCACCTGGAAGACCTGGTCTTCGCGGCGGATCAGCAGCTCGGCGAAGTAGGTGTTCTCCTTCACCGCGCTGATCACGACGCGGCGGAGGTCGCCGCCCAGGCCGATGATCACCTGCTTGAGGAGATCGTGCGTGAGCGGCCGCTGGGCCTTCATGCCCTGCAGCTCCATCGCAATCGCGCTCGCCTCCGCGGGACCGATCCAGATCGGCAGCACCCGGGAGCCGTCCTTCTCGCGCAGGATCACGACAGGGGTGTTCGTGGAGCGGTCGAGCCCCAGGTGCGCGACGGTCACTTCGATCATGGTGGCGCCGGTTCTCAGCGGGCGGCCGACTGCAGCTCCTTCACGCGGTCGGTCCGTTCCCAGGTAAACAGTTCCACGGTCTTATCGCCGTACTTGCCCGCCCGCGGCCTGCGGCCGAAGTGTCCATACGACGCCGTTGGTCCGAAAATTGGGCGCTTCAGCTTCAGGGTGTCAATGATGCCGCGCGGCGTGAGATCGAACACCTCGCGCACGATCTGCTCGAGGCGGCGGTCGGGCAGCACGCCGGTGCCGAAGGTGTCCACCAGGATCGACACCGGCTCCGCGACCCCGATGGCGTAGGCGACCTGCACCTCGCAGCGCCGGGCGAGCTTGGCCTCCACGATGTTCTTCGCGACCCAGCGGGTGGCGTAGGCCGCCGAGCGGTCGACCTTGGACGGATCCTTCCCGCTGAACGCGCCGCCCCCGTGGCGGGCCATCCCGCCGTACGTGTCGACGATGATCTTGCGCCCGGTGAGGCCGGCATCGCCGTGCGGCCCACCGATCACGAAGCGGCCGGTCGGATTGATCAGAAACTTCGCCCGCCGATTCTCGAGCCCGGCCCGCTCCAGCACCGGCCGGATCACTCCGTCGATCACCGCCTCGCGGATCATGGTGTTCGACACCTGGCGGCCGGCGTGCCGCTCCGCGTGCTGCGTCGAGACCACGACCGTGCGGACCGCCACCGGACGGTCGCCCTCGTACTCCACCGAGACCTGCGACTTGCCGTCGGGGCGCAGCCACTCGATCCGGGGCCCGTCGAGCCCCTTGCGCACCCTGGCGAGGCGCTCGGTGATCCGGTGCGCGAGCAGAATCGGGAGCGGCATCCGCTCGCGGGTCTCGGCGCTGGCGTAGCCGAACATCATCCCCTGATCGCCGGCGCCCTGCTGGCGGTGGTAGCCCTCGTCCACGCCGCGCGCGATGTCCGGTGACTGCCGGTCGATCGACGCAAGCACCGCACACGTGCGGCAGTCGAACCCGTACGATGCGTCGGTGTAGCCGATCGCTTCCACCGTGCTCCGCACGATGTCGGGGATGTGGACGTAGGTCTTGGTGCTGATCTCGCCCGCGACGACGGCCATGCCGGTGGTCACCAGGGTCTCGCATGCCACCCGGCCCTGCGGGTCCTTCGCCAGGATGGCGTCGAGCACGGCGTCGGAGATCTGGTCGGCCACTTTGTCGGGGTGGCCCTCGGTCACCGACTCGGACGTGAACACGTGCCGCTTGGAAAGCGCCATGGCGGTGCGGTCTCGGGGTGTTGAACGGTGTGCCCGGGGAAGCGCGCGAACGCGTGGCAAACTAGCGGGCCGTCACTTGCCCGGCAACGCTGCGCGCGGGTCGATCAGGCGCAGATCCAGGTACGGGCGCACCGCGTCGCGGAGCGCCTCGGTGACCCGGTCAGCGGTAGGGGCGCGGAGCGCTTCGGCCGCGGCCCCGCAGGCGGCGGCCTCGGGGACGGTGCGGATCACCCACTTCACCAGCGACAGCGCGGGCGGGGCCACGCTCAGCCGGGTATAGCCGAGGCCGAGCAGCAGCACGGCCGCGAGCGGGTCCGAGGCCATCTCGCCGCACACGCTCACCGGCAGCCCCGCGGCCTCGCCGACCTCGAGAATCTGCTTGAGCTGCCGCACCACGGCGGGATGCAGCGGCGTGAAGCGGTCGGCGAGTCGCGCGTTGCCACGGTCGATCGCGAGGGTGTACTGGGTGAGGTCGTTGGTGCCCACGCTGAAGAACGCGCTCACCTCGGCCAGCCGGTCGGCGATGATCACCGCCGCCGGGGTTTCGATCATCACACCCACCGGCACGGCAGCGGCAGCCCGCACGCCGGCCGCGTGCAGCGACGCCGCCTCTTGCTCCAGCAGGGCGCGGGTCTGCACCACCTCGTCCACCCGGGTGACGAGCGGCAGCATGAGCTGCACGTCGCCGTCCACCGCGGCCCGGAGCACCGCGCGGAGCTGGGTGCGGAAGACCTCCGGGTGGTCGAGGCACACCCGGATCGACCGCCAGCCGAGGAACGGGTTGGCCTCGTGCGGCGCCTGGAAGGTGGCCGGAAACTTGTCGCCGCCGAGGTCGAACGAGCGCAGGATGACCGTGCAGTCGGGGAACGCGAGCGCCACACGGCGGAAGTAGTCGGCCTGCTCGTCCTCGGTCGGCAGGCTCGCGCGCCCGGTGAGCAGGAACTCGGTGCGGAGCAGGCCCACGCCCTCGGCCCCGAAGCGAACCGCGGGCTCGATCTCCTCGGGCAGGTCCACGTTGCCCATGAGCGTGATCCGCCGTCCCTCCGGGGTCACGGCCGGCTGGCCCAGCACCGTCTCGAGCTCCAGCTCCAGGCGGTGCCGCCGGCTCACCTGGGTCTTGGCGTCCTCGAGCTCCGCGGGCGTGGGGTCGAGCACCACGGTGCCTGCCTGCCCGTCGAGCAGGAGCATGGTCCCGTCGGGAATCGCCGCCAGCGCACCCTGCGCGCCCATGACGGCGGGGATGCCCAGCGAGTGGGCCAGGATGGCGGCGTGGGCGGTGCGGGTGCCCTCCTCGCTCACCAGGCCGGCCACGCGGTCGCGATCCAGCTGCACCGTGAGCCCCGGCGACAGCTCGTGCGCCACCACGATCACCTGCTCCTCGGCATCGACCGTCCAGAGCTCGTCGGCGGTGCGGCCCATGAGCCGGTGCAGCATCCGCATCTGGATGGCGTGCAGATCGGCAAGCCGCTCCCGGAGCCGGGCGTTCATCGCCCCCGACCACGCATTGCGCAGCTCCAGGGCCTTGAACTCGTAGGCGGTTTCGGCGCTCAGCCGGTTGTTGCGGATCAGCTGCTCGACCGACCCGAGGAACACCGGGTCCTGCACCATCTCGATCTGGGCATCGAAGATCCGGGCCTCCTCGGCTCCGGCCCGCTCCGCGACCCGGCCGCCCAGCTCGCGGAGGTCGCCGACCACGCCCGCCGCCGCCTCGTGCAGCCGCGCCACCTCGCGATCCACCTGGTCGGGTGGAACGGCGCGGTCGGGCACATTGGGGAAGTCGAGCCGCACCACCATCGCGGGGGCGCAGGCGACGCCAGGCGACACACCGATGCCGTGGATCACGATGGACACGTCAGGCCTCCCCGAATCCGCCGGCCACCAGCTCGGCGAGCGCCTCGACGGCGAACTCGGCATCGTCGCCGGTGGCGCGGATCGCAATGATGCTTCCGCACTCGGCGGCCAGCATCATCACCCCTATAATGCTCTTCCCGTTCACGTCGAGGCCGTCCTTCGAGATCAGGATGTCGGACGCGAAGCTGTTGGCCAGCCGGACGAACTGGGCCGCCGGACGCGCGTGCAGTCCGAGCGGATTCACGATGGTGACCTGGCGCTCGACCGTCGGCACGGTCATCGCGTCACCAGCCGCGCGAGCAGCGTCAGCGACACCGCGACCAGGGCGTAGCGGATGGCGCTGTAGCGGGCGCCCAGGAGCCGGCCCCCCGCCAGCCCCAGCCCCACCAGCCCGAGCGCGCCAAGCCCGGCCACGAGGCCG
>DASUAH010000158.1:0-2855 GCA_035763885.1 Gemmatimonadales bacterium | reverse complement strand
CCTGAACGAGGTGGCGGGCCGCGAGCCCGAAGTCGGCGTGGCCACGGGGCTCGCCTGGACCCCCGCGGGCGGCGACATCATGTTCGTCGAGGCGATCCAGATGCCGGGACGCGGCCAGATCACGCTCACCGGCCAGCTGGGCGACGTGATGCGCGAGTCGGCGCAGGCGGCCTGGAGCCTGCTGCGCGCCCGCGCCCCCGCGCTGGGCATTCCGCCGCAGACGTTCGTCGCCACCGACGTCCACCTGCACGTGCCCGCGGGCGCCGTCCCCAAGGACGGCCCCTCGGCGGGCATCACGATCGCGACCGCGCTCGCCTCGCTGCTGGGACGGCGGCCGGCCCGTCACGACGTGGCGATGACCGGAGAGCTGACCCTGCGTGGCCGCGTGCTGCCGGTGGGCGGCCTGCGGGAGAAGCTCACCGCGGCCGCTCGAGCCGGGGTCCGCACGGTGCTCGTCCCCGAGCGCAACCGCCCCGACCTGGTCGAGCTCCCCGAGGAGGTACGCCAGCTGCTCGACATCCGGACGGTGGGGTCGCTCGACGAAGTGCTGGCGCAGGCGCTGCTCGAGCCCCAGACGGCACGGCGCGGCGTCCGGGCGCGGGGAGCGGCGCGCCTCGCGTCCTCCCAAGGGGCGCGCGCATGAGCGACTACGCCGCGCTCGAGGATGCCCTCCAGAAGATCGGCGCCCGGGACGGGCGCTTCCACGAGCGCGCCTATCTGTTCGTGCTCGCCGCGCTCGAATACGCGCAAGGACGGCTCCCGGCGCGACGGCACCTGTCGGGGAGCGAGCTCGCCTGGGCCTGCCGCGACTTCGCCCTCGAGCAATTCGGCCTGCTGGCGCCCACGGTGCTCACGTACTGGGGCGTGCACGCCACCGCCGATTTCGGCACGATCGTGTTCGCGCTGATCGACGCGGGGCTCCTGGCCCGCCAGCCGAGCGATCGAATCGAGGACTTCGAGCGGGTGTATGAGTTCGCTGAAGCGTTCAGGGCCGGCTACCGCTGGCCCGGTCTGGAGCAGGCGTAGTCCGGGGAAGTGGAGGTGGCGCAATGGACGGTAAGGAGTGGCCGGCCTGCCAGAAGTGTCAGCGCGGCGTGTTGATCCCCCTGTCCGATTACGGGCGAGACGGTGCCCCCATCACCTACAAGGCGTGGGTGTGCTCCAGTCCAGATTGCGGCTTCAACGTCCGGATCGATAACGGGGAGATCTCCTTCGGCCGCGCGATCGGCCAGAGTCAGAAGTAGGCTTGCGCGCCGTTCGTCGGCCTGCCGTCGCCGGGCGGTTTTATGCGGCCACCGCCGACGCGGTGGAGCGCGAGGTGCGCTCGCTCCTCGATCCGCTGAAACCGATCGCGCATCCGGCCTCCGCGCGGGCCTGCGTCGTCCCGCACGCCGGGTACGTGTATTCGGGACTCACCGCCGCCCATGTGTTCGCCCGCATCGAGCTGCCGCGCCTCGTCGTGATCCTCGCCCCGAATCACACCGGATTGTGCCACGCGCCCGGCGGCGTGTCGCTGTGGGAGGCGGGCGCATTCGCCACGCCGCTCGGCGAGGTGCCGGTCGCGGCCGACCTGGCCGAAGCGGTGCGCGCCGCCACTCCCCTGGTGGGCGTGGACCATGCCGCCCACGCGGAGGAGCACGCCGTCGAAGTGGAGCTGCCGTTCCTCCAGGTCCGGCGGAGGGACGTGGCGATCGTGCCCCTCGTGCTGGCCTGGGACGACTGGGAGCGCGCCCGGGACCTGGGGGAGGCGATCGCGCGCGTGGTGCGCAGCTGGACCGAGCCGGTGCTGCTGCTCGCCTCGAGTGACCTGAACCACTACGAGTCCGGCTCCGTCACCGAGCTGAAAGACGCACAGGCGCTCGAGGCGATCCGGGTCATGGATGGCGCGGAGCTGTTGCGCCGTTGCCGCGCCGAACGGATCTCGATGTGTGGCCGGGCGCCGGTCGCGGCCACCCTCGCCGCGGCGCGCCAGCTCGGCGCCACGCGCGCCGAGGTCGTGGATTACCGCCACTCGGGGTGGGTCACGGGGGACGAGGCGCGCGTCGTGGGATACGGGGGGGTCGTCATTCCATGATGACGATACCGGTGCTGTCGGCCGCCGAAGCCGCCGCCTGGGACGCGGCCGCCCGCACCCAGTATCACATCCCGAGCCGCGTGCTGATGGAGAGCGCCGGGCGCGCCGCCGCGGCCGTGCTGGTGCGCGAGTTCCCCGATGCCATGACCCGGGGCGTCCTCGTCGTGGCCGGGTCGGGGAACAACGGCGGCGACGGCTGGGTGCTGGCGCGTGCGCTGCACGCCGCGGGACTCTCGGTGTGGGTGGTCGGGCTCGACCCCAAGACCGACGACGCGATCGACAACCGCGCCCTGGCCCGGATCGCCGGCGTGACGGAGCTGGCGCGCGAAGAGCCGTGGCCGGCGGCGGCGGTGGCGGTGGACGCCCTGCTCGGCACGGGGGCCGCGGGGCCGGCGCGCGGCGACGTGCTCGATGCCGCCGAGCGGCTCGCCGCCAGCGCGCTTCCCATCCTGGCCCTGGACGGTCCCACCGGCCTCGACCTCTCGAACGGTGAAGCCCATGGCCCGGTGCGCGCGAACGTCACCGTCACCTTCGGCGGCGCGCGCCGCGGGCACCTCCTGGCGCGTGACTGGTGCGGGCGCGTGATCGTGGTGGACATCGGATTCCCCCCGGCTGATCCGGCCGCTTCGGTGCTCGTCACCGATACGTGGGCCGCGCAGCGCCTTCCCCGGCTGCTGCCGGCGATGCACAAGGGCGAGCGGGGTCGCGTGACCGTGGTCGGCGGGGCCCCCGGCATGACCGGCGCCGCGCTGCACGCCGCCCGCGCCGCGCTCGCCGCCGG
>DASUAH010000157.1:0-4482 GCA_035763885.1 Gemmatimonadales bacterium | reverse complement strand
GGCCTTCACCCCGGTCCGGAGCGCCACTTCGCGGGCGAGCTCGAAGCCGACCGTGGGGACCGAGTCCCGTCGCATCCGCACCAGCGCCTGGCGCACGGCGGCCGGCGGGAGCACGGGCCGGTGCCGGCGCAGCGGGTCGGGCGGGTCCGCGATGTGCGCCGCCAGCACCTCGTAGGGAGACGCCTGGGGAAACGGCGGCCGCCCGGCCAGGACCTCGTACGCCACCGCACCGAGCGCGTAGAGGTCGGCGCGATGGTCGACCTGGCGGTCGCCGGCGGCCTGCTCCGGCGCCATGTAGGCCGGCGTGCCCAGCGCGATCCCCTCGCTGGTGAGCCGCGCGCTCTCCACCGCAGCGCGGATCGCCTTGGCGACGCCGAAGTCCAGCACCAGCGCGTGGCGGTCGGAGAGCAGGATGTTCTCCGGCTTGATGTCGCGGTGCACAATCCCTTGCCGGTGCGCGTACGAGAGCGCCTCCGCCACATCGCGGATGATGCGGATGGCGTCGGGCAGGCAGAGGGAGCCCTCGCGCGCCAGCCGATGGCGGAGCGATTCGCCCTCCACAAAGGGCATGACGTAGTGCAGCGCGTCGGCCGCCCGGCCGGCGCTGAGCAGCGGGACGATGTGGGGATGCTGGAGCCGGGCCGCCAGCTGGATCTCGCGTCGGAACCGCTCCTCGCTCACGCCCGCGCTGAGATCGGGCGGCAGCACCTTGAGCACCACTCGACGGCCAAGGTCGAGCTCCTCGGCCACGAAGACGCGGCTCATCGCTCCGCCGCCCAGCTCCCGCTCGATGCGGTACGCCGAGCCGAGGGCGGTCGCGAGGCGGTCAGGCAGCTCCGACACGGGAGGATCCGTGGGTGGGAACGGTCAGTGAAACATAGGCCGTCGCGGCAAGGGCAGCCATGGAACCCCGAAACACGAACGGCCCGGCGTGGGGCCGGGCCGTCCTCCGTCGCGACCGGACCGTCAGGCCGCGCCCGCGGCCTCGCCGGCGCCGAGTGCTTCGCCGTAGCTCATTCCCTGGGCCATGCGGTCGTAGAGCGTGCCGAGCGTTTCCGGCGCGCCCGCGACGAACCGGCAGCGCGCGTCGCCCCGCGACCGGCATTCGACCTCCATTACGGCCACGAATCCGTCGGAGATTCGGCCGAGGAAATCGGCCAGCAGGCCGCACGACAGGTGACACGAGGGATACTCGCCGGTGGGGTCGTCCTGCGCTTCCGCCCAGTCGGTGGAATCGAGCGCGAGGGCCGCCTGCCCGAGTGGCGTCATCGTCACCGTGCCCCATCCGAGATCGGCGAGGAATTGCGACAGCGTGGTCCCGAAGTGCGCCGCGTCGAGCTCGCGCGGGTGCTCGACGCCGTGTCGCTCCGCGAGCCAGGCACGGTATGCGTCGGCGAGGGCTTCCCCGCCGGCGAACCCCGCTTCCTGCAGGTAGCCCGCGGCCTGGAGACCTGCGTCGCGCTGCAGTGTCGCACGCAGCTGCTGGAGGACGCGGCGGGAGAGCGTGACGCCGAAGGTCGCGGTGGAAAAGGTCGCTGTGGTCATGGGCGTGGGCTGCCGGCTAGTCGCCGTTCGCTGGTGGCCGACCGACGCCGGTACCGGTGGAGGCGGCGGCACCGGGCGACGGCGTAGAGATCGAGCGAGCAGCAAATAGCTAATAGCGAATGGCTATCCGGCGCTACCCACCCGCCGGAGCAGCTCCGCCTCGTCGATCACCTCCACCCCGAGCTCCTTCGCCCGGTCGAGCTTGCTGCCGGGGTCCTCCCCGGCGAGCACCGCGTCGGTCTTCCGGCTCACCGATCCCGCGACCCGCCCGCCCGCGCGCTCGATCAGCTCGGTCGCCTGCCCGCGCGAAAGCGTCGGGAGCGTGCCGGTCAGCACGTAGGTCTTGCCCGCGAGGGGGCCGTGGGCTGCGGCGGCCGTCGGCTCGTGGAAGGTGAGCCCCGCGCGCCGCAGCCGCTCGACCAGGTCGCGGTTGCGCGACTGGGCGAAAAAGTGCACCACGGCCTCCGCAATGGCGCTGCCCACGCCCGGCACGGCGTTGATCTCGTCCTCGGTGGCCTGGATCAGCGCGTCCATCGTGCCGAAGCGACGCGCCAGGAGCTGGGCCACGGTCTTGCCTACATGCCGGATGCCCAGCGCAAAGAGCAGGAGCGAGAGCGGACGCTCCCGCGAGACCGCGATCGCGCGCACCAGTTGCTCGGCCGACTGGCTGGCGAAACGGTCGAGCTCGACCAGCTGGTCGATGCGCAGGTCGTACAGATCGGCGACGTCGCGGATCAGCCCGGCCTCGAGCAGCTGCCGCACCCGCTCGTAGCCCAGCCCGCGGATGTCCATCGCGTCGCGGCCGGCGAAGTGGAAGATGCTCTCCAGGACACGCCCCGGGCAGGTGGCGTTGGGGCAGTAGCGCATGACCTCGTCGGCGGGGCGCTCGACCTCGGTGCCGCAGGCGGGGCATCGCTCCGGCATGGTAAACGGCCGCTCGAGGCCACTCCGGCGCTCGCGCAACGGACCGACCAACTGGGGAATCACCTCGCCCGCGCGGACCACCTCCACCCAGTCGCCGATCCGGATGTCTTTCTGGGCGATCAGGTCCTCGTTATGGAGCGTCGCCGCCGAGACGGTGACCCCGCCGATCTCGACCGGCTCGAGCTCGGCCCAGGGATTGAGGGCTCCGGTGCGCCCCACGTTGATGCGGATGTCCCGCAGCCGGGTGATGGCCACCTCGGGCGCGAACTTGCGCGCCACCGCCCAGCGGGGCTCGCGCCCGCCCACCACACCCAGCTCGCCGTGCAGGACGAGCCGGTCCACCTTCACCACCACCCCGTCGGCCTGGAACGGGAGGGCCGAGAGGAGCTGCTCCAGCTCGGCGGCGCGGGCACGGACCTCGTCGAGGTCGGCGTGCCGGCGCCGGTGCGGCTCCACCCGGAAGCCCCACGCCTCCAGCAGCTCGAGGATGTCCCACTGGGTTCTCGCGTCCAGCCGGCCCTCGATCGCCTCCACCTGGAACGCGAACATCCGGAGCCGCCGGGCGCGGGTCAGGTTGGGATCCAGCTGGCGCAGGCCGCCGGCGGCCGCGTTGCGCGGGTTGGCGAAGATGGGCTCGCCCTCCTGCTGCCGGCGCTTGTTCACCCGCTCGAACGCGTCGAACGGCAGGTACACCTCCCCGCGCACTTCGATCAGCTCCGGGTGGCCGGTGCCGCGGAGCACGAGCGGCACGTCGGGGATGGTCTTCAGGTTGGCGGTGATGTCCTCGCCGATCACGCCGTTGCCGCGCGTGGCCCCGACCAGCAGCCGTCCGCGGCGGTAGGTCAGGCTCACCGCGGCGCCGTCGATCTTCACCTCGGTGGTGTAGCCGGCGCTGCGCACCGCCGCGGCCAGGCGGGCATTCCGCTCCTCCCATGCCGTGAGCTCCGGGTCGTCGAACGCGTTGGCGAGCGAGAGCATCGGACGGAGGTGGGTGTGCTTGGCGAGGGCCGCGGCCGGGCCGGTGCCGACCCGCTGGGTGGGGCTGTCCGCGGTAAGGAGCTCGGGATGCGTGGCTTCGAGCGCCTGCAGCTCGCGGAAGAGACGGTCGTACTCCACGTCGGAGATCTCCGGCGCGTCGAGCACGTAGTAGGCGTAGTTGGCCCGCTCGAGCTGCCGGCGCAGCTGGTCTATCCGGCCGGCGATCGTCTCGGTGGCGGCCGTCACCTCGCCGCGGCCTCCTGCGACAGCACCGTCATCGCCACGCCGACGAGGCGTTCGACCTCCTCCGTGCCGCCGCGCCCGAGCTCGCCCTCGCCCCACGCCTCCTCCTTTTCCGCAAACCGGTCCAGCAGCCGCCGCAGGAACCCGACGAGCGCGGCGCGCTCGGTCTCTGCCTGCCGGTCCGCCGGGTCTTCCCCCCGGCGCATTTGCAGCCGCTCGAACCGGTGCGCGTTGCGCAGGGCCTTCGCCGTGAGGTTCGCCACCACCTGGCAGAATTGCACGTCGGCCTCGGTGAACGCCGGACCGTCACGGAACGTGCGCAGGAAGATCGCGCCGATCGGGGCGGTCCGCCACGTGATCGGCACCACCGTGATGTTCTTCACCCGGCGGGTCTGCAGCGAATCCCGCGCGTGCCGGAGCGACGGGTCGTTGGCGACGTCCGGGATGAACACGGTCTGCCCGGTCTCGAGCGCGCGCCGGAGCTCGGGGTAGCGGGCCAGGTCCACGACGTAGTTGCGGATGCTCGGGTCCTCGTAGCTCGCCACCAGCCGGACCTCGCCATCGTCGCCCGTGAGGAACACCGAGCAGCGATCGAGCTGGAACGCGTCTCCCACGTTCTTGGCGATCGCCTGGAGGATGTCGACGAAGTGCCGCGACTCGGCAATCTCCTGCAGCAGCTCGATGACGGCGATCAGTTGGTCCCGCTCGCGCTCGACTTCCGTCAGCCGTGCGCGCAGCCGCGACACTTCCTCGGCGTCAGCTGGCGCGCCGAAGTCCTCCGTCGGGGCGGCC
>DASUAH010000156.1:0-2346 GCA_035763885.1 Gemmatimonadales bacterium | reverse complement strand
CCCCGGGCGCTGCTGCGGGCGGGGGAGTCCTTCGCCGACCTCTGGAATCGGCCCGAGCTCGACCCGTCGTACGGCGAGACCGCCCGCGCCACCTTCACCGAGCTGCAGAACCGCTATCCGGGGACGCCGGCGGCCGAGACCGCCAAGGTCCGCCTGACCGAGCTCGACGAAATGTTCGCCGAGAAGGCGTACCTCACCGGCGTCTTCTACCACCGGATCAAGGCGTATGACTCGGCCATCCTCTACTTCAAGGACCTGGTGGCCACCTACCCGCGCACCAGGGCGGCGCCCAAGGCGCTGTTGAAGCTGGTGGAGGAGTATCGGCTCCTGCGCTACGAGGAGGACGCGGCGGAAACCTGCGACTACCTCCGGCGGTTCCATACGGATGTCGTCGGGCTCCAGGAGCTCTGCCCCGCGCCCGCGGCGTCGTGACGTGATCGGCCTCTTTGGCGGCTCGTTCGATCCGGTGCATCACGGCCACCTGATCGTCGCGCGGGCGGTGGCGGAGCGGCTTGGCCTCGAGGGAGTGCGGTTCGTGCCGGCGCGGGAGCAGCCGTTCAAGGCGGGCCGCCACGCGGCGTCGCCGGAGGCGAGGGCGGCCATGCTGGAGCTCGCCGTCGCCGGCGAGGCGGGGCTCGCGGTGGACCGGGTCGAGCTGGACCGGCCCGGGCCCTCCTTCACGGTGGACACGCTCCGGGCGCTGAGGAGCCGGGAGCCGGGCCGCGACTTCGCGCTCTGCGTGGGCGCGGACGCCGCGCGCGACCTCGCCGACTGGCGCGAGGCCGCGGCCCTGCCCGGGCTCGCCACGCTGGTCGTGTTCGCCAGGCCCGGAGCCCCGGTGCCGGGGCAGCTCCCCGCCGGGACGCAGGTGGTCGAGGCGCCGCAGCTCGACATTTCGGCGACCGACGTGCGCGCCCGGGTGCGCGAGGGGCGGTCGATTCGTTATCTGGTGCCGGAACCGGTCGCGGCCTATATCGCGGCTCACCGGCTGTATCGGGAAAGTCAGGAATGCTGAAGAAACTGGTGGACGCAGTCATCGGCACGCGGCACGAGCGGGACGTCCGGAAGCTCCGGCCCCTGCTCACCCGCATTCACGCCGAGGAGGAGCGCCTCAAGGAGCTCCCCGACGCCGAGATCCAGGCCCAGACCGCGCGCTTCCGCGAGCGGATCGCGGAGCGTGCCGGCGGACTCAGGGCCGAGCTCGAGGAGGCGCGCGCCGCGCGCCGGGCCGCCCCCGACGCGGCCGAGCGCGACCGGCTCGAGGAGCGGGCCCAGCAGCTCGAGCGGGATTGGAAGGAGGCGCTGGCCGACGCGCTCGACGACCTCCTCCCGGAGGCCTTCGCCACGGTGCGCGAGGCCTGCCGCCGGCTGCTCGGCAGCACGGTGGTGGTCACCGGGCACGAGATGACCTGGGACATGGTGCCCTACGACGTGCAGCTGCTCGGGGGCATCGCGCTGCACCGCGGCAAGATCGCCGAGATGGCCACCGGCGAGGGCAAGACCCTCGTGGCCACCCTGCCGCTCTACCTGAACGCGCTCGCGGGGCGCGGCGCCCACCTGGTGACGGTGAACAACTACCTGGCCCGCCGCGACTCCCAGTGGATGGGTCACGTCTTCGGCTGGCTCGGCCTGACCGTCGCCTGCCTCGACGACACCGAGCCGGGCACTCCCGAGCGGCAGGCCGCCTACCGGGCCGACATCACCTACGGCACCAACAACGAGTTCGGCTTCGACTACCTGCGCGACAACATGGTCCTCTCGGCCGCGCAGCGGGTCCAGTCCGACCACGCCTACGCCATCATCGACGAGGTCGACTCGATCCTCATCGACGAGGCGCGCACCCCGCTCATCATCTCCGGGCCGGTGGGCGGGCAGGAGAGCGAGAAGTACGCCCAGTTCAACTCCCAGGTCAGTGACCTGGTGCGGCGCCAGACGGCGGTGGTGAACACCCTGCTGGCCGAGGCGGAGCCGCTCCTCGCCGCCGACCCCGACGACCAGGACGGCGGCACCAAGCTCTACCAGGCCCACCTGGGCATGCCCAAGAACAAGCGGCTGCTCAAGCTCCTGAACGAGCCGGGCATGCAGCAGGTGCGCCAGCGGATGGAGCTCGAGGCCCTCGCCGACCGGAAGCTTCCCGCGCGCCAGCAGCGGATGCGCGGTCTCGAGGAGGTGCTGTACTTCGTGCTCGACGAGCGCGGGCACAGCGTGCACCTCACCGACCGCGGCGCCGAGGCCCTCTCGCCCGGCGACCCGCAGCTCTTCATCGTCCCGGACATCTCCGAGGCGATCCACGCGGTCGAGCGCGATCCGTCGCTCACGCCCGAGGAGCGGCTGGAGCAGCGCCGT
>DASUAH010000155.1:0-2572 GCA_035763885.1 Gemmatimonadales bacterium | reverse complement strand
GACGTAGGGGGAAGCGGTTTGGGCCTGCAGCGACGCCGCGCCGAGCAGCAACGCGGCCGGAATTGCGGATCGGAGACGCGTCAGGGGGTGACCCTCACTCCCAGCTCCAGCAAGGTGAGCGCGCCGACGCTGCCCTTGGCGTACTTGCTGTTCGCCTCGTAGAGCTGCTGGCGCTCGAGGCGCAGCCCGCCCATGACGCGGGGCCCGAGCGGGTAATCGACGCCGGCGCCGATGAGCCAGAACAGGCTCGTGTGGTACACCACGCTGGCGTTGTCGGTGGACTTGAGGCGGTAGGCGCCGCCGCCCAGCGTCAGCACCGGCACGACGGTCGTGTTGCGGGTCAGCTCGACTTCGCCGCGCACCAGTCCCTGGATCAGGCCCACGGCGAGGCTGGCGCTTCCGGCCCGCGCGCGTACCACCCCCAGCCCGAGGCCGGCCTGCACGCGCAGGGCAGGCGCGAGGTACCGCCCCACCATCAGCTCGGTGCGGAACCCGGGCCGCCCGTCCACGCCGGAGGCGCTGTCGAAGTCGTAGCTGAACGCCGCGCCGCCGGCGCGCGCGCCGTACACCCAGACGGCCTGCACGCCCGGCAGAGTGACCTGCAGCGGCACCCGCACGCTGAGCCGCTGCCCCTCCCCCGTCGCACTCACCACGAGCGTGGCGCGCCCGTTGCGCCGCGGCTCGAGCACCAGCGTGCCCGGCGCGGTGGCGACGCCGCGCAGGTTGCGCAGGCCCGCGGCGGCGCCGCTCACCGTCGCGGTCTGGCCCGCGAGGATCGCCTCGTTGCCCCAGGCGTCGCGCGCCACCATGCGCACCGTCGCCGTCACGGCCGTCGCCAGGACGAGCGAGTCGATGGGGCGCCCGTTCTGCTCCACCGCCAGCGTCCGCGCCGGTCCCGCCGTCGCGTACAGGTTCGTGGTGCGCGACACGCGGCCTACCGACGCCGTGATGACCACCGGACCGGCGCGGTCGCCCAGCGTCACGGTGGTGCGCGCCACGCCGGTGGAATCGGTGGCCGTTGCGGTGTCCGTGAGCGCGGCGTTGGTGGCCGCGAAGCGGACGGCGTAGCCGGCCACCGGCACGCCCGCGGTGTCGCGCACCTCGAGCAGCAGCGGCTGCCGCAGCGCGGTGTGCACGTTGCCGCGCTGGCCCGTTCCCGCGATGAACTGCGTGCGGTCGTCCGAGATCGCGGGCGCTTCGATGCGCGCCGTGACGGTGGCGACCAGCGCGCCACGCGCGAACACGCCGATCGTCCCGCCCGCGCGCAGCGCGCCGGCGGGAAGCGGCAGCAGCGCCATCCCGGTGCCGTCGGTGTGGACCGGCGGCAGGGGCCCGAGCTGGGCGCTGATGCCGCGCAGCTCGAGCGGCAGCGCGGCGACGGGAGCGCCGCCCGCGCCGCGCACCACCACGCGCACCAGCGCCGGGACGCGGCCGCCTTCCCGCACCACCACGACCGGGGGGAGCACGTCCGCCAGGAGCGTCGGCGCCGCGGTCACGAGCTGCACCGTCACCTGGGCCGGCTGGTCGCCCAGCGCGGTGATTTCGAGCGGGTAGGTCCCCGACTGCATCCCGGCGAGCACGCGGAAGGTCGCGACGCCGCGCGCGTTGGTCACCGCCCCCGGCTCCTGCAGCGCGCCGCCCGGGATGGCGGTGGCGCCGCGCAGCTGGAGCGACTTGCCGCCCTGCGGCACGCCGCCGCGCAACAGCCGCACCGTCAGCGTCACCTCCGAGCCCGCCGTCGCCCGCAGCCGCTCCGGCGCGACGATGCGCAACGCGGCGCTGCCGCCGGCACGCGTGGCGCGGGACGCGCAGCCTTCGATGGCGTCGAGCAGCTCCTTGTCGGCGCCCGCCGCGGCCAGATCGAAACGGTCGCGGGGACTCGGCGTGAAGGCGAGACAGCGGCGCCGCACCATCAGCGCGACGTTGCCGGGGGGCCGGCCGGAGGCGAGCAGGCGGATCAGGTCGGTCTTGCGCAGCGGCCCGGACTGGGTGCCCTGGGCGGCCACGGAGCCGGCGACGGCCAGCAGCAGCAGCGTCGCGCACAGGCAATTGCGGATTGCGGATTGCGGATTGCGGATTGTCATGGGCAGCTCCGTCGCTGGCACGAGCTTATGCACCTCCGGCGGGCCGCGCAATCGGTCTGCGGCTGACCGGGCTCGAGATCCCAAGGAATGCGGCCTGGTGTTCGCTCCGCAATCCGCAGTCCGCAATTGATCTACCTGGGCACGAGCACCACACCGCTGGCCCGTTCGGCCACGCCGCGCGTGGGGCGCCACAGCGCGACGCCCGCGCCGGCGAGCGCGATCCCGAACAGCGTCCAGCGCACCCACAACGCGACCCGCCGGTCGTCGGCCGGCGGCTCGTCGCTGGTGGTGGTCGTGACCCGCGTGCCCGTCCGGATCCCCACGCTCACCCCGTGCGGCGCCGATGCGAGCGCGAGCAGGAGCAACAGCGGCGACCAGGCGACGAGCGCCCGCGCGGCGCAGCGCAGCCGCCCCGCCGGCACGCCGTCGGCGCGCACCACGGCGATCCCGAACAGGCGGAACAGGACGCCGCCGCGCAGCAGCAGCGC
>DASUAH010000154.1:0-8128 GCA_035763885.1 Gemmatimonadales bacterium | reverse complement strand
AAGCGCGAGATCGTCGGGGTAGAAGTCGCGAAAGCCCGGCAGGGCGGCGCGTTTCATGGCGCGGATGATAACGGTGACGGCTGATGGCCGACAGTGGACAGCGGATAGCTGCACACCTCGATCGCCAGCTCACGCATCACGTCTCCCACCGTATGGAACGACCCCGTCACCAGCACCGTGCCGGCGCCCTCCTGCGCCGTCGCGATCGCCTCGCGGAACCCGGGCACGAGGCTCCAGGCCGCGCGCGGCCGCGGGCGGGTCGGATCGCGCAGCCAGCGGCCCAGCCAGTCGAAGTCCCAGCCCCGGCTCGCCGCGGTCGGCGCGCGGGTGAGCACGCCGCGATCGATCACCCCGTCCAGCAGCACCAGCATCTCCGGCCACTCCTTGTCGCCGAGGATCGAGACCAGGGCGTGCAGCGGCCGGGGCAGATCGAGGTCCGGGATCGCCCGGGCCAGGGCCCGGATGCCGTCGGGGTTGTGGGCAACGTCGAACAGCCACCTGCCGCGCCGGTCGAGCCGACCGGCGATCCTGGCACGCGCGAAGCCCTCGGCGATCGCCGTGTCCGCCGGTCGATACGGCGGGGGCAGGGCCCGGAGCACCGCCTCCGCCACCGCCGCGTTCCGCCGCTGGTGCGCGCCGGCGAGGCACAGCGGCCCGGCCCACAGCGCGTCCCGAGGCACCACCCGAATGTCCGGCACCGCCTCGCGATCCTGCCCCCGGACCGCGCAGGCGGCGGCCCGGCGCAACACGGCGACGAGCTCCGGACGCGTCTCTCCCACGACGAACGGCGCGCCCGCCTTCGCGATGCCCGCCTTCTCCCGCGCGATGTCCTCGAGCGTGTCGCCGAGATACTTCACGTGATCCAGCTCGATCTTGGTGACCGCGCTCACGAGCGGGCGCACCACGTTGGTGCTGTCGAGGCGCCCGCCGAGCCCGACCTCGATCACCGCGATCTCGGCCCCGCGCGCCGCGAAGTCGGCGAACGCGATGGCGGTCGTCGCCTCGAAGAACGTCGCCGCCCGTTGGTGGATGAGCCGCGACAGCCGGTCGGTCCACATCGCCACCGCGGCCTCCGAGATCGCCACGCCGTCCACCCGGACGCGCTCGCGGAAGGAGACGAGGTGGGGCGAGGTGTAGAGCCCTACCCGCCAGCCCGCGGCCGCGAGCGCCTCGGCTACGAGGGTCGATACGCTGCCCTTGCCGTTGGTGCCGCCCACGTGCACGCACGGCATCAGCTCGTGGGGGTTGCCGAGCGAGGCGAGCAGCGCCCGCGTCGTCTCCAGCCCGAACTTGATCGTCGTCGTCCGGGGGAAGAGGAACTCGATCGCCTGCTCGTAGGTCAGCGCCATGCGCGGTCGGAGGGGTTCCGGGTGCTCGCTGCCAAAATCAAAACGCCCCACCCGGATCTCCGCGATGGGGCGTCGGCGGACCGGCGGGGAACGGCTCAGGCCAGCTCGAGCTCCTCCACCGGCGGACGCTGCCCCTGCATGTGCCGGAGAAGTCGCGCCGTGGTCTCCCGGAGCGAGCCCCGCGGCACCACGTCGTCGATCTGGCCGTGGTCGAGCAGGAACTCCGCCGTCTGGAACCCGTCGGGCAGATCCTGGCCGATCGTCTGCTTGATCACCCGCTGCCCCGCGAACCCGATCACGGCACCCGGCTCCGCCAGGACGACGTCCCCCTGCATGGCGAAGGACGCGGAGACGCCGCCGGTGGTCGGATCGGTCAGGATCGAGATGTACGGGATGCGGGCCTTGGCGAGCTGGGCGAGCGCGGCGGACGTCTTGGCCATCTGCATGAGCGAGAGCGCACCCTCCTGCATCCGCGCGCCGCCGGACGTCGAGACGACGACGAGGGGGATCTTCTTCTCGAGGGAGCGGCGGGCGAGCCGGGCGAGCTTCTCGCCGACCACCGACCCCATCGAGCCGCCCATGAACGCGAAGTTCATCACGCCCAGGTGGACCGGCATCCCCTCGAGCCGGCCCGTGCCCGTGTACATCGCGTCGGAGTTGCCCGCCTTCTTGCGGGCGGTGGAGAGCCGGTCGGAGTAGTGCTCGAACTCGAGGGGGTCGATGGAGCGCAGATTGCCGTACAGCTCACGCCAGGTGCCGGCGTCGGTGAGGAGCTCGATGTATTCCTCGGCTGTAAACCGCCGGTGCCGGCCACACTCGGGACAGACGTTGAGGGCCTTCTCGAACTTCTCCCGGATATCGATGTGGCCGCAGCCGTCGCACTTCTCCCACGCGTCCGGCGGGATCTCCAGGCGCTCGCGTTGGGACGTGCGCGGCTTGCGCTCCTTCTTGAACCATGCCATCACGGCCATAAGCGGGTGAGGTCGAGGTTAGAGGGGGCCGGGCCAGATCATGAGAAAGTGACGTAATTTGGCCAGTCTGCCCTCCCCGCGCCAGACCCTTCGCCGTAAGTCGGTGTCAGACATCAGCATAGCCCGCAAGCCGTGAGTCCCACGCGACCCGGAAGGCGATCCCCAGGCAGAGGCAGCAGATGATGAAGAACGAGCCCCCGTAGCTGAAGAACGGCAGCGGGATCCCGGTGATCGGCATCAGATTCACCGTCATCCCGACGTTCTCGAACACGTGCGACACCAGCATCCCGAGGATCCCGAACACCAGCAGACTGCTGAACGAGTCGGTGGCGCGGCGGGCGATCCGCACCAGGATGAAGAGCAGGGCCAGGAACAGCCCCAGCACGACCGCCACTCCCAGGAAGCCGAGCTCCTCGCCTACGACCGAGAACACGAAGTCCGTGTGCTGCTCGGGCAGGAAGGCGAGCCGCTTCTGCGGCCCCTGGGTGTACCCGGTCCCGAACCATCCCCCCGAGCCGATGGCGACGCGCGACTGAATCGCGTGATAGCCGGCGGCCCGGGGATCCACCTCGGGGTTCAGGAACGTGAGAAGCCGGTTCTGCTGATAGGGCGCCAGCCGGTTCCACAGCGGTATGGCCACCGCGCCGCTCGCCACGTTGAGGAACCAGAACGTGAGCCCGTCCAGCACGTACGGTCGCCAGACGAAGAGCAGCAGCGTGAAGCCGACGATCCAGATCGCCCAGCTGAGATTGCTGAACGCGAGGAGAAGGCTGATCCCCGGCGAGGCGATCAGGAACAGCATTCGCGGCCGGACCCCGGCCCAGAACATCATGGCGAAGAAGATGCCGATGAAGACCAGCGCGCTGCCGAGGTCGGGCTGCCGGAGCACCAGCAGGAAGGGCACGCCGACGATGAGTCCCGGGCCTATGAGGTCGCGCAGTGACCGCGGCGGCTCGCGGCGGCCCGACAGGTATCGCGCCAGCATGAGCACGGTGGCGACCTTCGCAAGCTCCGACGGCTGCCCGATCCGGTGCCCGGCGACGGCGAGCCAGGAGTGGCTGCCCGCGGCCGTGCCGGCCCCGGTGCCGATCGCCAGCACGAGTGCGAGCAGCAGGAGGCTGAACCCGTAGATCGCCGGGGTCAGCCACTCCAGCAGCCGGGGCGAGGTCTGGAACATCGCCCAGGCGGCGACGACGCCGATCCCGGCCCAGAGGAACTGCCGGCGCCAGACCCCCGCCCCCGCGGTCGGGACGTCGGTCTGTCCCGCCGAATAGAGGACGATGAACCCGGCGACGGTGAGCCCCAGCGCCACCCACGCCAGCTGGCGGTCGATCGCCGCGAGCCTCATTCGGGCGGCGCTCCGCCCGCGCTGCGGGCGGAATCCTCCGCCGCGCGGGCCGCGGCAGAGTCCGGGTCGAGCTCGATCGCCCTCGGCGCGGTGTCCTGCGGGGCCACGATCCGGACGCGCTCCGGCACCCGCGCCGGCGGCTCCGGACCGAGCAGGTAGCGTCGCAGCACGCGTACCACGTAGGGCGCCACGGTCGTGCCGTGCTCGGCGAACTCCATGATCGCGCCGACCACCAGCTCCGGCTTCTCGGCCGGCGCGAAGCCGACAAACCAGCCATGGTCCTTGCCGTGCGGGTTCTGCGCCGTGCCGGTCTTGCCGGCGACCGCCAGATCACCCCGCCGCGAGGCGGCCGCCGTGCCCCGCTCCACCACCGCGATGAGCGAACGCCGGAGCCCATCGAGCTGCTGCTCGGAAAGTCCCAGGGAGCGGGTATGGCTGCTGTCGTGCCGCACGAGGTACGGCATCAGCTCGCGTCCGTTGCCCGCGAGGGCGGCATAGAACTGCACCATGTTCACCAGCGACTGCGTGTTCTCCCCCTGTCCGATGGAGAAGTTGAGGATGGTCGCCGGAGGGCTCCACCGCCGGGGACCGTAGAGCCGGTCGAAGTAGGCCGTCGACGCCGGATAGATCGGGTTGATCTCGTTCGGCAGATCGATGTGCGTGCCGTCCCGGAACCCCATCAGCACGCCGTCCTCGAGGATGGCCTCCAGCCCGAGCCGGAGGCCGAGCTGGTAGAAGTACACGTCGCAGCTCGCGGCGATCGCGCCCACCAGATCGAGCGAGCCGTGGCCCTCCTTCTTCCAGCAGCGGAAAACCCGGTTGCCCATGCGGAGCCCGCCGCGGCACGGCACCGGCATGTGGCTGTCCAGACCGACGAGCCCGCGCTTCAGCGCCATCGCGGCGGTGCCGAGCTTGAACGGCGACGCCGGCGGGTAGCGGGTCTGGATCGCGCGGTTGAGCAGCGGCCTCGCCGGATCGGTCGTGAGGGCGCGCCAGATACGCGGATCGATGCCGCCCACGAACGCATTGGGGTCGTAGCTGGGCGCGGAATAGAGGGCGCGCACCTCGCCCGACGGAGTCATGGCGATGAGGCTCCCCCGCACGCCGGCCGGCCAGATGCTGTCCACGAACTTCTGGAGATCGAGATCGACCGTCGTGCTGATCGGGCGGCCGGGGGTCGGCGGCAACGAGGCCGAGCTCGCCTCCTCCCGCACCAGCCGGCCGCGCGCGTTCACCTCGATGTAGCGCACGCCCTCGGCGCCGCGCAGCGTGTCGTCGTACTGCTGCTCCAGCCCCGCCTTGCCGACGATCGATCCGAGCGTCGCGCCGGGATACCGGTCCCGCGACAGGTCGGCATCGGTCACCTCGGCCACGTAGCCGACCAGGTGGGCGGTGGCGGGGCCGGCCGGGTAGAGCCGCTTCGGCTCCGCCTGGATCACCAGCCCGGGGAGCGCGGCCCGGTGCTCCTCCAGGCGGGAGATGGTGGTGAAGTCCGCGTCGCCGAACACCACGACCGGCTGGTAGCGGGCAGCCCGGTAGCGGCGCACCACCTCGCCCAGGGCCGCGCTGTCCAGGGGGACCACACGGGCCACGCGGTCGAGCACCGCCCGCAGGGAATCGGCCGACGGGGCGAGCAGCTTCACCGAGTACCCCGGCACGTTCTCGGCGATGATCCGTCCGTAGCGGTCGAAGATCTGGCCGCGCGGCGGCGTGAGCGAGATCGGCCGCAGGCGATTGGTCTCGGCCTTCAGCTGGAACTTCTCGTGCTGGATGATCTGGGTGCGGAAGAAGGCCCCCAGGAGCAGGAGGAACGCGCCCCCGAGAATCCAGCGCGCCACGCGGGCGCGCTCGTTGATGCGGTACGAGTCGAACGTGCTCACGTATCGACCCGCAGATCGAGGAACTGCCGCGCGGCGAACAGGACCACGGCGCCGGCGGCGGCCGTGATGACGCCCTGGAGGGGAGCGTACACCGCGAGCTCCAGACCGAGCGGCCGGTCCCCCCCGCCGCTGGCGAGCAGCAGCACGAGGTCGCGCAGCCAGAGGCCGACCGCCACGAAGGCCGCGTTGACCAGGATGTTGTCGGCGAAGAACACCGCGCGGCCCCACGCGGCGGCGTAGCCGACGAGTGTGTGCGCGAGCGCCGACGCGCCGAAGCGCGCGGGGGAAAGCGCGTCGCTCGCGAGACCCACCACGAACCCCGCCACCGATGCGACTCCGGCGCCGCTGCGCATCGCGAACGTCACCAGCGCGAAGAGCAGCAGGTCGGGGCTGAGGCGGGCGGCGCCCAGCCTGGGGCGCACGTAGAAGTGCAGCAGCACCAGGAGCCCCATGACGAGCGTCAGGTGCAGCCGGGCCCTCCGGGTGGTCGTCACCGGGCCGTGTCCCGCCGGGCCGGCGGGGGCGGCGGGGCCGGCGGCGGGCTGGCCGGCATCTCCGGGGCCGGCGCGGCCGTGTCGGCGGCGAACGCGTCGGCCACCGACCGGTCGCGCGGCGCGGTCAGCACCAGCACGTGCGCGGTCGCGCCGGGATTAGCCGCCGGCCGGACGCTGTACACCCGCTCCCACCCCGCCTGCTCCCGGATGATGCCCAGCACCGTGCCGATGGGGATGCCCTTGGGGTACACCCCGCCCAGCCCGGAGGAGAGCACCAGCGTCCCCGGCGCCACCGAGTCCCGGTACGCCACGCCCCGGAATTCGAGCGACACCTCGCTCGCGGTCGCGGCCGGCGCCCCCGCAACGATGCCGAACACGCCGCCTTCCTCGGTGTAGGCGCTCACCCGGAACTCGGGGTGGGCCCAGGTCATGGCGGTGCTGGTCGATCGCCCGGCGCTGACCACCATGCCGAGCAGCCCTTCCGGCGCCACGATGGGGTCGAACGCCATGACGCCGGCGCTGCGGCCCGCGCCGAGCAGCAGCATGCGCGGATCGGTGGCCTGCGGTTGATGCAGCACCTCGGCCGGTACGTAGGGGGTGCGGATCCGGCGGCTGAGGCCGAGCAGCCCGCGAAGCCGCTCGTTCTCCGCGGTGAGCGCCGGAACCAGCTGGGCGACGTGGGCCGCGGAGTCACGCTGGGCGGCAATCGCGCGCAGCCGCGCACGGCTGGTGCGCCCCTCCTCCGCCCGCTCCTGCAGCCACACGAGCGGCGCCAGCACGCTCTCCCGCAGAAACGTGGCGATGCCATGGGTGAGGCCGACCGGCGCGAAGAGAGCGGTGACGGCGAGCGCGAGACAGGCCAGGAACAGGATCGTGTCCCGGCGGCTGTAGCTGCGGTCGGAGCCGGCGAGCATCCCTACACCGACAGGACGCTGCGGTATTTCTCGAAGTCGTCGAGGATCCGGCCGGTGCCGCGCACGACGCAGGTGAGGGGATCTTCGTCCACGTGGACCGGGAGTCCTGTCTCCTGCGCCAGGAGAATGTCGAGGCCGCGTATCAGCGCGCCGCCGCCGGTCATCACGATCCCCCGGTCCACGATGTCGCTGGCGAGCTCGGGCGGGGTGATCTCAAGCGCCCGGCGAGTCGCGTCTACGATCTGCTGGATCGGCTCCTGCACCGCCTCGCGGATCTCGCTGGAGTGGACCCGCACAGTCTTGGGGATGCCCGAGACGAGGTCCCGCCCCTTCACCTCCATCTCCCGCTCCTCCCCGACCGGCGCCGCCGAGCCGATCTTGATCTTGATCGCCTCGGCGGTCGCCTCGCCGACCAGGAGGTTGTAGCTCTTCCGCATGAACTGCACGATCGCCTGGTCCAGCTCGTCGCCGCCGGTGCGGATCGAGGTGTCGGACACGATACCCGAGAGCGCGATCACCGCGATCTCCGTCGTCCCGCCGCCGATGTCGATGACCATGTTGCCGGTGGGCGTCTCCACCGGCAATCCGACTCCGATGGCGGCCGCCATCGGCTCGGCGACCATCATCACTTCCTTGGCGCCGGCGGTCTGCGCCGAGTCGCGGACGGCGCGCCGCTCCACCTCGGTGATGCCCGAGGGCACGCACACGATCACCCGGGGCTTCACCCGGAACACGTGCTTGTCGATGATCGTCTTGAGGAAGTACCGCAGCATCTTCTCGGTGACGTCGAAGTCGGCGATGACCCCGTCCTTGAGCGGCCGGACCGCGAGAATCCCGTCGGGCGTCCGCCCGAGCATCCGCTTCGCCTCGAGCCCGTAGCGCAGCGGCTTGCCGGTTCCCTTCTCCACCGCCACGACCGAGGGCTCGTTCAGCACGATCCCCTCGCCCTTGACATAGATGAGGGTGTTGGCCGTGCCCAGGTCCACCGCGATTTCGTTCGCAGGAAAGAGTGACGCAAGGCTGAGTTGAGGGAACTTCATCGAGTGGCCGTCAGGCGCATGAACCGAAAAGTAAACGGGACATGAGGTTGGGCGGGAGGGGGCAGGAGACGCGCACCGCCTCCCGCCCCACCCGCCCCCTACTGCCCGGTGCTGCCGAATCCGCCCTGGCCC
>DASUAH010000153.1:0-4472 GCA_035763885.1 Gemmatimonadales bacterium | reverse complement strand
CCTGCTCCGCTACGGCGAGCGCGGCAGGCATCGCCTCCTGGCAGACCAGGCGGCGATCGGCGGCGCGCTGGACGACCTGCTCGCGCACCCGCCGGCGGGGGCGCCCGGCTGAGTCCGGCGTCGCTGGCGGCGGCGCTGCCGGGCCGGCATCGCTATCGCCGGCGGGGAGCGGTTCGCCGCCCGCGGGAAGCGGCCGGTGGGGCGCGGTCGAGTCGAACGTCGCGCCGGCGCGGCTCGCCGAAAAGCTCGGGCTCGTGCCGGTCGACCGGATCTACGTCTTCACCGTCCCGGCCGGCGGCCCCGCTCCCCCCTGACCCACGCCTCCCAGATGTTGCCGAAGCTCCGCATCTGCTGCTCGAGGTTGGTGGCCTTCACCAGCGAGTCCACCTGTGCCGACGTGTGGTGCGGCAGCCTCGCGTGCTCCAGGTCGGCGAACCCCCAGGTGGCCGCCGCCGCGATCGCCGCGTTGAGGCGGAGCTGGCGCAGGTCGGCCTTGTCGAACTCATCGGAGCGCGCGTGATAGTTGGGCCCGTAGTTGGCCGACTCCTGGTTGGCGATGAGATTCGGCACGCCCTGGAGCAGAAAGTCGAAGTTGTCCGTGCCGACCACCGGCACGTTGGGATGGGCGAACGGGCCGAGCCCCGCCACCGCGCCGAGCGTGCTGTCGAGCAGGGGGATCAGATCGGCGCGCCCGTTGGTGAAGAAGCCGGTGATGCGGCCGGTGCCAATGTCGAACGACGCGGCCATGACGTGCCGATCGAGCTCGGCCGCGTGAGCCTGGGTGTAGCCGAACGAGCCGTAGAGGCCCTGCTCTTCCCCGTTCCAGAGCGCGAACCGCACGGTGCGGGCCGGGCGGAGGCCGAGACGCTGGATCTGGCGCGCGATATCGATGAGCATGGCGACGTTCGCACCGTTGTCCAGTGCGCCGCCGCCCAGGTCCCAGGAGTCGAGGTGCGCGCCCACGACGACGATCTCGTCGGGCCGGCGGGCGCCGCGGATCTCCCCGATGACGTTCCAGCTCTCATAGGCCGCGCCGGTCTGGACCTCCAGGGTCGCGGTGAGCGTCAGCGCCTTGCCGGCGCGGAGCAGCCGGAGCGCACGGGCCGCGCCGTCGCGCTCCATGGCCAGCACCGGGTGCCGGTTGGCGTAAGCCAGTGACGCGTTGTGACGGTAGAGGACGTTCCCCGGGCGGGAGCTCTGGTACACGACGCCGGCCGCGCCGGCCTCGAACGCCCGGCGCTCGATTCCGACATGTTCAATGTACTCCCGGAAGAGCCCGTCGAGGTCGCGCAGCTCCGGGGTCTCGACCAGCACGAACGAGCCGCGTGCCCGCGCGCCGAGTGCCCGGTAGCTCTCCTCTCGTCCAGCCCCGGCATCCACCAGCGGAGCGGTGAGCCCACCGGCGGGCGTGCCGGTCGCGAAGGGCATCGCAGCGATCCGTGGGGCAAAGCTCACCCCGGCCCCCCGCACCAGCGCGGTGGCCGAGCGCTCCAACCAGAGCCCCGGCATGCGAAACGCCTCCTTGCGCGCTGCTACGCCGGCATCGCGGAACCGGGCGAGCGCCCACTCGACGGCGCGCAGGTTGGCGGGCGATCCGGTCGGCCGGCCGCCGATCTCGTCGCTGAGGACCCGGAGATCCTGCACCATGGGGGTGTCGCCGAGCAGAGCGGCGATCAGCGCGCCCGCGGGGTCCTGCGCTGCCACGGCCGCGGGGCGGCCGGACGGTCCGACGGCCAGCAGCGCGCAGACGACCATCGGGGCGAGGCTGCGTGGCCCCGAGGGGGAAACGAGTGCCATGGGAGCTCCCCGGCCGTCTGACCGTCCGGCCATCCGGCCGTCTACCGACAGTACTCCTCGATCTGATCGATACCGATCCGCACGTCCCGCGGCCTGCTGCCCTGCGACGGCCCGAGAATGCCGGCGTTCTCGAGCTGGTCCATGATCCGCGCGGCGCGCCCGTACCCGATCCCGAGCTTGCGCTGCAGCAGGGAGGTGGAGCCCCCCATGTTCTGCACGCAGGCGATCGCGGCTTCCTTGAAGAGCGGGTCCCGCTGCGAGGGGTCGGCCGGCGCTCCATCGGGCGCCTCGGCCCCCTCCGCATCGGGGATCTCGTCCAGGATATTGCCCTCCACTGTTTCGGTGACGCCGCGCCGCGCCCGCGCCGCGCGCCAGAGGCGGTAGCACTCCATGATCCGCTCGCTCTCCTCGGTGCCGATGTACGCCCCCTGCAGGCGCATCGGCTCGCTCTTGCCCGGCTCCAGAAAGAGCATGTCGCCCCTGCCGAGCAGCGCCTCCGCGCCGTTCTGATCGAGGATCGTGCGGCTGTCGACCTTCTGAGCGACGCGGAACGCGATCCGGCTCGGGAAGTTGGCCTTGATCAGCCCGGTGATCACGTTCACCGACGGCCGCTGGGTCGCCAGAATGAGGTGCAGGCCCACCGCGCGTGCCTTCTGCGCCAGTCGCGCCAGCGGGGTCTCGACTTCCGCCTGCACGGTCATCATGAGATCGGCGAGCTCGTCCACCACGATGACGATGAGCGGGATCTTGCCCTGGCTGTACGCCTCCTCGGCGGGCGCCGGCGGCGGTGTGTCGGGCGCCTCCGCCGCCAGGTCGCCCAGCGTCAGCTTCCGCGGCCCGGGATTCCGGAGCGGCCTGCCCTCCTCGACCTTCCGGTTGAAGTCGGTCACGTTGCGCGCGCCGTTCGCCTCGAGCAGCGCGTAGCGCCGTTCCATCTCGGCCACCGCCCATTTCAGGACCCGCGCCGCCTCGCGGTTGTTGGTGACCACCGGGTGCCGGAGGTGCGGCAGGTCCTTGTACATCGACAGCTCGACCATCTTGGGGTCGATCATCAGGAACCGGAGATCTTCCTTGTGCTGGTACTGGAAGATCAGCGAGGTGATGATCGCATTGATCCCCACCGATTTGCCGGTGCCGGTCGTGCCGGCGATCAGCAGGTGCGGCATCTTCGCGAGATCGGCGATGACGGGGCGGCCCTCCAGGTCCAGCCCGAGCGCGACCGGCAGCAGCCGTTCCTCGCCCGTCCACTGCTCGTCCTCCAGCAGCTCCCGCAACATCACGATCCGCGACTTCGGGTTCGGCACCTCGACGCCCACCATGTCGCGTCCGGGAATGCGGGCGACGCGGATCGAGCGCGCACTCATCTTGAGCGCGAGGTCGTCGGCCAGCGCGACCAGCCGGTTCATCTTGACGCCCGGTCTGAGTCGCACCCCGTACTGGGTGACCACCGGCCCCGTGGTCCGCCCGGCGACGTCGCCCTCCACCTTGAACTCGGCGAGCGTCGCCTCGAGCCGGGTCTGCAGCGCATTCAGCTCGGCCTCGCCGGCGTCGATCTCGCGGGTGGGTGGGGGCGCGAGCAGGTCGACTTCCCAGACGCGCTCCGCCGCCTCCGGCGCGGGCGCGCGACCGTCGGCGGTCTTCTTCGCGACCTTGGACCTGGTCCCGCCTGCGGAGACAGCCGGACGGTCGGACGGCCGGACGGCCGATGACTGCTTCGGCGCCACATCGTTCGGGCCGTCCGGCCGTCTGACCGTCTGGCCGTCCGGCCAACCGGCCGTCTTCTCCAGCCGCTGCAGCGGATGCCATGCGAACGTCGCGAGGGTGAGCCCCGAGAGCGCGAGGAAGCCGAGCAGCAGGCCGCCTGCGGTTCCGACCACCTGCGCGGTCCAGCGGCTGAGGAGCGCGGGCAGGATCCCCACCGCGCGAGCCTCCCAGCCCATGTCGGCCAGCGGCGGGTCGAAGGCCCATGCGGGCGGCGCGAGCACCAGGCCGAGCACGAAGGGCACCAGCAGCGTCAGCCCGCCGATCAGCGCCGCCGCGCGCTTCATGTCGAGCCGCGCCAGCCGGTCGAAGCCGGCGAGCGCGATCCCGAATCCCAGCAGCGGGACGCCGGCCGCGCCGACCCCGAGCCCGCGCCAGAGTGTGTCGCCCAGGACGGTGCCCAGCCATCCGGTCTCCGAATGGAGCATGAGGGCGAGACTGACGAACAGTCCGGCGATCAGCGCGGCAAGCGCGCCGAACCGCCGGCGGTCATCGGAGCTCATGACGGTTGCAGCTGGGGGGCGATGGTGACCCGGCGTTCGTGGAAATGGGGGAGCACCGGATAGGCGTCGGGTCGCGCCGCATCCTCGACGTCGGCGCGGAAGCCGAGCCGGATGAGCTCCCGCCCGGCGCGGCTGTAGGCCAGCGGCCGGGTCCAGTTGTCGCCGTAGCGCCGGACCAGGTCGAGGCTGGCGATCGCCGCGTCATTGAGGCCCCTGCGGGGCTTCCGCCCGCCGAGCGCGGCCACGGCGAGCCGTCCGGCGCAGTAGGCGTCGTCGAGGGAGAACGCGGACTCGCGTCCCGCGCAGAGGATCAGGACGTCCCGGTGCTGCTCCAGCACCTCCCGCGCGCGCTCCCCGGCGAGCGTGAGATTGGCCGCGCAGGCCACCAGGACCGCGGTGGCCCCCTGGGCC
>DASUAH010000152.1:0-8614 GCA_035763885.1 Gemmatimonadales bacterium | reverse complement strand
CGTCAACACAACGGGGCGCGGCGGCCGGGGGTTTCGGAAGAGGCTATGGGCTATGGGCTATGAGCTATGGGCTATGGGCCACCCCACAGCTTCGCCAGCCGCTGCGCCCGTCCGCAGCTCCACTTGTAGAACTTGTAGCGCGCGGGGTTCTTCCGGTAATAGTCCTGGTGGTATTCCTCCGCCGGGTAGAATGGGCCGGCCGCGGTGATCTCGGTGAGCACCGGGCCGGGCAGCCGCTTCGACGCATCGAGGGCCCGCTTCGACGCCTCCGCCAGCCGTCGCTGCTCGTCGTCGTGGTAGAAGATCGCGGAGCGGTACTGCTGACCGACGTCGCAGAACTGGCGGTCCCCCGCGAGCGGATCGATGTTGCGCCAGAAGTGCTCCAGCAGCCGATCGTAGCTCACCCTGGCGGGGTCGTAGCTGATCTCCACCGCCTCGGCGTGCCCCGTCCGCCCCGACGACACCTGCTCATAGGTGGGGTTCGGGGTCGGCCCCCCGATGTAGCCGGAGACGACCGAGACCACCCCCTCGATCGACTCGAAGGCCTCCTCCATGCACCAGAAGCACCCGCCGGCGAACGTGGCCTTCGCCAGCGGAGCGCCCGCGCCCGCCCCCGCCTGGGCGGCGGCCGGGCCCGTGGCCAGCCCCAGCGCAAGCATCCCCAGCAAGGAAAACCTCACGGCGCCGCCCTCCCTTGGGTTCAGCGGAGGGTAACGCCGTGAGGTCCGGTTCGGTTTCGCCGGGGGGGTGGGTGTCAGCTCCAGCCGCCCGGTGTCCCCCGGCGGGCGGGCCGGCGCTGTGCCGGATGCTCATGCTCGGCGTCGCGCTCCGGCACCTGCCACTCGAGGGTGGTCTTCTTCCGCTTGCGCAGCACCTCGAGCTTCGCCTTCTCCCCGTCCTCGTAGGACCGGAGGATCCGGTGCGCGTGCGCCGCCGACTGCGGCTTGCGCCCGTCGATGGTGACGATCACGTCGCCCGCCTTGAGCGGGTTCGCGCTGTCCGCCGGTGGCCGGACCACGAGCAGGCCCTCGCTGGCGCCGAAGTACTCGCCCAGATCCTGGTTCAGCTCGACCAGCTCGAGGCCGGCGTGGCGGCGGTGCACGTGGAAGTCGAAGTTGCGTTCGAGTCGGCGGCCCATGTCGCCGAAATGCCGGCCCAGCTCCTCCATGTCGCCCATCGCGAGGGCGAGGCGGCGTGGCATCCGCTCGGCCACCAGCGTCGCCGTGCGGGTATCGTCGCCGCGGCGGTACTCCAGGCGCACGGTGTCGCCCGGCTCGAGCCCGCGAGCCAGCCGGAGCAGCCGCCGGCCCGGATCGCGGTCTCCGCGGAGCGTCGCGTCGTTGAACCTGGTGATGATGTCGCCGGCGCGGAGCCCCGCCCCCTCCGCGGGCCCGCCCGGCACCACGTCGCGGATCCGCGCGCCGAGGCTGTCGGCCTCCCGATCGGCATCGATCATCACCCCGATCCGGCCGCGGTTCTCTGCGGCGATGCGGACCTCGGCGTCCTGGGCGGGCGCCGCGGCCGGGCCGCCGGCGAACAGTGCGAGCAGGAGCCCGCCCCGCAGCATCTGACTGGGCATTCGTTTCCTCGGTGAGTAAGCCTGCGGGTAGGATGCCCCGGCCGGCGAAAGGGTCGCGCGAATCGGCTGGCGGTTTGCCCGCGGGACACTATAGTCCCACCGACTCGCCATATCTGGTCCGGAGTGACTCCACGAGCGGTCGCCAGTCGGGCGGCGCGCCGGTCGCCCGCGCGATGAGGCGGGCCGCCGTCAGCCGCCGGCCGTGGGCATGGACCTGCTCCCGGAGCCAGCCCAGCAGGCCGGAGAAGTCCCCCCGGCCGAACTGGGCGTCGAGATCGCCGATCGCGCGGCCCGCGGCGGCGAAGAGCTGGGCGGCGTAGACGTTGCCCAGCGTGTAGGTGGGGAAATAGCCGATCAGTCCCTCGCCCCAGTGCCCGTCCTGCAGGCAGCCGTCCCGGTCGTTCGCGGGGGTGAGTCCGAGCGTGGCGCGATAGGCCGAGTTCCAGGCCTCGGGGAGGTCGGCCGGGCGGAGGTCGTCGGCCAGGAGCGCCTGTTCCAGCTCGAACCGGATGAGGATGTGCAGATTGTAGGTGACCTCGTCGGCCCCGATGCGGATCAGCGAGGGCTCGACCTGGTTCAGGGCGGCAACGAACGCATCCTGCTTGACGTCATGCAGTGCCTCGTGGAACACTGCACGGGCCCGGGGGAAGAACTGGCGCCAGAATCCGGCGCTCCGGCCCACGAGGTTCTCCCAGAGCCGCGACTGCGACTCGTGGAGTCCGAGCGAGGCGGGCTCGCCCATCGGCGTGCCGTAGTGGGCGGAATCCAGTCCTTGCTCGTAGAGCGCGTGCCCGACCTCGTGCAGCACGGTGAAGAAGCCGCCGGGGAAGTCGCGCGCGGCGAAGCGCGTGGTGATGCGGCAATCGCCGGGCCCGAGAGCGGTGCAGAACGGGTGGGCCGCGGTGTCGATGCGGCCGCGATCGAGGTCGAACCCGATCGCGGCCGCCACGGCCTCGGCGAACAGGCGCTGGCGGTCCACCGGATACTCCCGCCGGAGCACCGCGGTGCGGCGCCGACCCGACGGCGAGGCGGCCTGCACCAGCGGCACCAGCTCGCGGCGGAGGTCTTCGAACAGTCGGGCCACCTCCCGGGTGGTGACCCCCGGCTCGTAGTCCTCGAGCAGCGCGTCGTACGGGGTGTCGGTGTAGCCGACCGCTTCGGCCTCCTCGCGGGCGAGGCGGACGATGCGCTCGAGCCAGGGGCGGAACCGCTCGTACTCGCCGGCGTCGCGAGCGTCGGCCCACGCCTGCTGCGCCAGCGCCGTGACGCGGGCGATCTCCTCGACCAGGCGGCGCGGCAGGCGGCGCTCGCGCTCGTAGGCGCGCCGGATCTCGCGGATGTTGACCGCGGCGGCGGATTCGGGGTCGGCGCTGAGGAATGAGGCCTCGAGCAGATCAAGCAGCTCGCCCAGACGCGGGTCGGCGCCGCGGTCGTGGAGCAGCCCCGCGAGCAACGCGAGCTGCTCGCTGCGGTAGGCCACGCCGCCCCGCGGCAGGCAGGTCTCCTCGTCCCACTCGAGGACGTCCGCGCACGAGGCGAGCAGCGTCTCCTCGCGCGACCGGCGTATGAGCTCGTCGTATGCCGCTTCGGGCTTCATCGGTGAGGCGGTCGAGTCGGCGAAGAAGATAGTCGCGCCCCGTTGCCCGGAGGAGCCCGTGCCGGACGATCTCGAACCCGCCGCGCCCACACCCGCCGAATCGCTCGGCCTCGACCGCGCGCTTCTCGCCGCCCGCGCCCGCCAGGCGCTCTACCGGGTGCCGAGCGCGACGCTCGCGCAGGCGCACGAGCGGATCCGCGCGGCCTCGCTCGCCCGGCACCTGGACTACTTCCACGACGGACAGCGGGAGACGATCCGGGTGTTGCCCTGCCCCATCACGGTGCTGCCGGAGGAGCTCGATTACCTGTACGCGGTGACGCGTACCCTGCACGGGGCGCTGGTCCGTCTGCCCGACCTGTACCTCGCCGACCCGGCGGTGCGCGCCGTGCTGCGCCTCGACCCGGAGGAGGAGCAATGGCTGCGGGACGCCTGGGGACCGGCTCAGCGGGCGCGCAACCCGGTGTTCGACCGGCTCGACGCCGTCGTCGACTTCGCGAGCCCGATGTGGAAGGAGACGCTCCATTTCCTGGAGCCGAACCTGACCGGCGTCGGGGGACTGCATCTGATCCCGTCGGTCGAGGAAGTGGTAGAAGAGGTCGTCGTACCTTTGCTCCTGGAGCAGGATCCGGCGCTGCGGCTCGAGCGGATCACCGATGCGCGGGAGCTGCTCGCGCGGGAGCTGGCGGAGCACCTGGCGCACGTCGGCCGGCCCGGCGGCACCATCTGCCTGGTGGAGCCGAAGTACGAGCTGGAGGGCATCGACGAGCAGCGACGGCTGGTGGAGTGGTTCCGTCGGCGTCACGGCATGGACGTGCTGCACGCCGATCCCGCCGAGTTGCGGCTCGAGGACGGGGAGGCCCACCTCGGCGACCGGCGCGTGGACCTGGTGTATCGCGACTACGCCGTGCTCGATCTCCTCGAGCTCGAGCACGAGGGCACCGACGTCTCCGCGATGCGGGCGCTGTTCCGTGACAACCGCGTGATCTCGTCCATCGGTGCGGAGCTCGACCAGAAGGGCTGCTGGGAGATCTTCACCGACCTGGCGCTGGCGGAGCGGCATTTCACCGAGGAGGAGCGGCGCGTGTTCCAGCGCCACATCCTCTGGACCCGGGTGCTCGGCGAGCGGCACGCCTCCCTGCCGGACGGCGAGACCGGCGATCTGCTCGAGTACGCTCGGCGGGAGCAGGAGACGCTCGTGCTCAAGCCGACCCGCGGGTACGGCGGCGACGGGGTGCTGCTCGGCCACACGGTGAGCCGCGCCGAATGGGACGGGGCGCTCGACGCCGCGCTCGCCGACAGCGAGCGCTGGGTGGTCCAGCGGCTCGCGGCGATCCCGGTGCTCGAGGTGCCTTCGCTCACGCCGCAGGGCACCCTGGAGCCCGAAGCCTTCTATCACGTCATGGGGTTTGCCTCGGGGGCGAGCGGGCTCGCCATACTGGCACGGGCGTCACAGCGGCAGGTGGTGAACGTGGCGCAGCGTGGCGGTATGTGCGCGGTGATGCGGGTGACGAGCCGGCCGTGAGGGGGACGTGGCCGGCACTCGTGCCGTATATTGGTTCGGCCGGCGACCGGGCGACTCCTCTCACCGAGGGCCGTTGACGCCGCCGGCATCCCGGGGCGATCAGTCGAGGGGAGCACCCATGCCAATCCGTCTGCTGCTCACCTGCTGGCTTGGTGCTCTCACCACCACTGCCGCGGCGGCCCAGCAGGCCGTGGCCGAGCTGGCGCCGGACGAGGCGAACGTGGTCAGGGTCGTGCGGCAGGTGGCGCCGTCGGTGGTGAGCGTACGCCGGGAGGGCGCCTTCGGCTCCGGGGTGATCATCCGGCGGGATGGCATCATCATCACCAACGCGCACGTGGTGGGCGACGCGGCCGTCGTCGAGATCGGGCTGGCCGACGGGCGCGATCTCCGCGGCACCGTCCTCGGCCGGGACCCCACCGTGGACGTCGCGGTGGTCCGGGTGACGGGGCGGGACCTGCCGACCGCGCCGCTCGCCGACTCGGACGCGCTCCAGGTCGGCCAGACGGCGATCGCGATCGGCAACCCGCTCGGACTCGAGCGGACGGTGACCCGCGGCGTGGTCTCCGCGGTCAACCGGAGCCCGCGCGGCTTCGGGCTCGACGGGCTCATCCAGACCGACGCGGCGATCAGCCCGGGCAACTCGGGTGGTCCGCTGCTCGACTCTCGCGGCCGGGTGATCGGCATCAATACCGTGATCATCGCGGCACCGGGCGCGTCGGGACTCGGCTTCGCGGTGCCGATCAACCTGGCGCGCGACATCGCGGAGCAGGTGATTCAGACCGGGCAGATCCGGCGCGCGTTCCTGGGCATCGACTACCGCGACATCGACGAGGCGATGGCCGAGCAGTTCGGGCTGCCGGTGCGCGAGGGGATCATCGTCGCGGTCGTGGGCGAAGGCACCCCGGCGGACCGGGCCGGACTCCGGCCGGGCGACATCATCACCCGGCTCGACGACACCGAGATCACCCAGGGCGGCGATCTGCGCCGCGCGATCCGCGCGCGGCGGGCCGGCCAGACGGTCCGGCTCGGCGTGCTGCGGCCCGACGGCCGGCGGACGATCGCGGTGGAGCTGGGTGAGATGACGCTCCGGTAGGCCCGCGCGAGTCCGGCGGCGCCTCGTGGCCCGATGCGGGTGCCGCCGGGTCACGGCCGCAGGGCGTACCCCAGCTTCACGAAGAAGGTCCGGCTCGCCCGGGTGAGATCGATCGTGTCGGTGCCCCGGTGGCTGTCGGAGTAGCCGAGGAAGGCGACCGTCTGCGGGTTGAGCTTGTAGGAGAAGAGCAGCTGGGTGAACAGCGAGCTGCTGGACGGCGTGACCGGGAAGCCGTACGCCCCCGCGTTGCGATCGACGTGCTCCCACTGGACGATCACCCGAACGAAGGTCCGCAGCCCCAGGTGGTAGACGACGCGGGTCTGGAGCAGGTTGGCGGTGAACACGCGTTCCCCGCCGAAGCGGAGCCGCTGATAATCGTGCTGCACGTCGAGGTTGAGCGCACGACCGAGATAGAGCTGCACGCTCGGCGCGAGCGCCAGATTGGACGCGGTGCGGTTGTTCGCGACATCCACCTCGTCACCGACCCGACCGATCAGCGCCAGCCGCAGCGAACCGGAGGGTTGGCTCTGGATCGTCACCCGGCCCCGGGTGAGATCGTGGTCCACCGACCCGAACCGCTCGCGCTCCTGGAACCCCTCGAGCAGCACTGACGTCTGCGCCGGGCCGAGCCAGAACGCGTTGATGCCCGCGGAGCGGTCGGTGAGCTGCCACTCGTGGTCCGTGCGCGCGAAGCCGGTCACGCCGAACTGCAGTTGCGTGAACGGCTGGCCCGGGCGGCCGAAGATGGTGCGGGTGAGGCTTCCCTCCGCCGAGCGGAGGTCCACCCGGGGAACGAATCCCGCGTCGGCCCGGAAGTCGGGGCTCAGCTCCTCGACCGCCAGCGTCCCGGCCCAGTCACGGCTGGCGTGGAGATACGAGGCGCGGGCGGCGACGCCGGTGAACCGTCCGGCAGGCTGCGCGAACGACCGCGCCACGGCCTCGGGGTAGCCGGTCTGCGAGCCAAGCAGCTGCAGCCGGACCGAGTTCGCCGGCGAGAGCTGCAGGAAGGCGTCCGCACCGCCCAGACGGTTGGCGTAGCCGTCGAAGCTCTCCCGCCCGGTGTAGAGCGTCCCCACGTACGACGCCTGCCCCAGATCCTGCCGCCAGCGCAGCGCCGTGGTCACCGTGTTGCCGGACAGCGAGGTGTCCGCCGACCCCTGGTTCGACGGCAGCAGCAGGTTGGTGATGCGGTCGTGGGCGGAGAAGACCCCGATGCCGGCGGAGCCCAGCTTGCCGCTGAACTTCAGGCCGCCGGTGGGGTCGGCCACCGTGCGGGTGAACACGGCCTGGATCGGCGTCGCGAAGAAGTCGGCGCCCTCGAGGAAGAAGGGCCGCCGCTCCGGGAAGAACAGCGCGAACCGGGTGTTGACGTCGAGCTGCGCGACGTCGGCCTCGACCTGCGAAAAGTCGGGATTGGCGGTGGCGTTGAGCGACAAGTTGGAGGAGACCCCCCAGCGGAGATCGAGGCCGGGATCGACCTCGACGTCGCCCGACTGGAGCGGGCCGGCCGGAAACGCAGAGCGCAGATCGGTCCGCCTGGAGGTGAGCGTGGGGTAGAGCTCGACGTTGCTGCCCGGCGTGATGCCGGCGAATCCGGTCACCTTGTTGGTCTCGCAGAGCAGGCAGGCGTTGCCGCGGTCGCGGGGGGCCGACTGCATCCGGTGCCGGGTGCTCCGGGGATACGAGCGCTCGAGCAGCACGCCCCAGGTCTGCTCTCCGCTCGTGGCCGGGAAGCGCAGCGACCGGAACGGGATCGCGAGCTCCACCACGTAGCCGTCGTCGCCGATCCGGCCGGCGGATGCCCAGATGGCGTCCCAGGAGAAGTCCTCGATCGCCTCCGCAGTGGAGAAGAGCGCGTCGCCCTGCACACCCAGGGCGGTCACCCGGAACTGGAACGCCCGGCGCTCGTCGTTGAAGGGGTCGAGCAGGAGGATGATGTGATCGTCGCGGGGAATCCGGTTGAGGTCGTCGCGATCGGCGTAGTGCGCGCGGATGGCGGACGGGCTCGGGTCGCGCGCGTGGCAAGCGACGTAGAGGTTGCCCGCGTCGTGGGTCATCCAGCAGTCGGTCGCCACCGGCGGGCGGACGTTGTCGCCCGGGAACCACTCGTACTCGAGCGGGATGCGGGTCGCGGCGCGCCAGGCCGCCTCGTCGAGCCGGCCGTCGACCGCGATCGGCTCGGCCGCGGGCAGAACCCGGTAGCTCGCCGGCGGCGGAAGCTCCCGGCGCCCGCGGGGCGCGGTCTGCGCCCCGGCGGGCGCGGCGGCCGCCAGGGCACCGCAGGCGAACAGGCCAAGGCGGGCGAGTCGGGCCATGCGCTCGGAGGGGAGGGTCGTGAGGCATACGCTCGCGGGGATCGGTGGCTTTCGCCATGGCGATGCGGCGAACGGGACCGGCGGCGGGGTGAGACGGACAGGTCAGACGGCCGGACGGCCAGACGGCCTGCCCGTCTACAGCGCCGACCCCAGCACCTCCTCCAGCGCCCGCCGCCGCGAGCGGCTGAGCCGGAGCTCGGTACCGTCTGCCAGCGCGACCAGGTAGTCGCCGTGTGACCAGTGCTCCAGGTGCCGCACGCGATCGAGATTCACGATGGCGGAGCGATGAATGCGGAAGAACCGCTTCGGGTCCAGCGAGTCCGCCAGCTGGTTCAGAGTGGTGCGCACGAGCGCCCGGGTGCGGCCCGCGTACACGCGGCTCAGGTCGCCCACGGCCTCGATCCAGTCGATGGCCGCGACGTCGATCAACGTGGTCCGGCCCTCCGACTTGATCCCGAGGCGCGCACGGTAGGTCCCCGGCGCGTCCGCCGCCGGCACCAGCGCCCCC
>DASUAH010000151.1:0-26933 GCA_035763885.1 Gemmatimonadales bacterium | reverse complement strand
GTTCTATGGGATGCGGATCGAGACGGCCCGCTGAGCGGTGCTAGGAGCTATCAGCTATCAGCTATGGGCTGATAGCTGATAGCTGATAGCTGATAGCTCATAGCTGATAGCTCATAGCTCCCGGGCCGTCTCGATCCGCATCCCATAGAACGACCGGTACACGAACAGGAGTGAAAGCAGGAAGAAGACCACGGCGAGGGTCCGGCTGATCCCCGCCCCCCGCTCGACGCTCAGGTACACCCCGAGCTCGACGGCAAGCAGCCCGAACAGCGTGGTGAACTTGATCACCGGGTTCATCGCCACCGACGAGGTGTCCTTGAAGGGATCGCCCACCGTGTCGCCCACCACGGATGCGGCGTGCAGGTCGGTGCCTTTCATCTTGAGCTCGGTCTCCACGATCTTCTTGGCGTTGTCCCAGGCGCCGCCGGCGTTCGCCATGAAGATGGCCTGGAACAAGCCGAACATCGCGATCGAGATGAGGTAGCCGATGAAGAAGAACGGCTCGATGAACGCGAAGGCGAGAGTCGAGAAGAAGACGCCCAGGAAGATGTTGAACATCCCCTTCTGGGCATACTGGGTGCAGATCTCCACCACGCGCCGGCTGTCCTCCACCGAAGCCCTGGTCACGCCCTCGAGCTTGATGTTGGCCTTGATGAACTCCACGGCGCGGTAGGCGCCGGTGGTCACGGCCTGGGTTGACGCACCGGTGAACCAGTAGATCACCGCGCCGCCGGTGATGAGTCCCAGGAGGAACGGCGGGTGGAGGATCGAGAGGTTCTCCATCCCGCCGGTGAGGCCGTGGGTGAGCGCCATGATGATCGAGAAGATCATCGTGGTTGCGCCCACGACGGCGGTGCCGATGAGCACCGGTTTGGCGGTCGCCTTGAAGGTGTTGCCGGCGCCGTCGTTCTCCTCCAGCAGCTCCTTGGCCACGGTGAAGCCGGGCTTGAACCCGAAGTCGCGCTGGACCTCCGCCTCGATCCCGGGGATCTGCTCGATCAGCGAAAGTTCATAGATCGACTGCGCGTTGTCCGTGACCGGCCCGTAGCTGTCCACCGCGATCGTGACCGGCCCCATGCCGAGGAACCCGAACGCCACCAGGCCGAAGGCGAAGATGGCCGGCGCCTTCATCCAGCCGCCCTCGGTGAGCCCGAGCGTGCTGACCCCGAACGCAATGGCCATCAGGGTCATGATGGCGAGGCCGATCCAGTACGCGCTGAAGTTCCCTGCCACGAAGCCCGAGAGGATATTGAGCGACGCCCCCCCCTCGCGGGAGGAGGTGACCACCTCGCGCACGTGGCGGGACTCCGTGGAGGTGAAGATCTTCACCAGCTCCGGGATGATGGCGCCGGCGAGCGTGCCGCAGGTGATCACCGTCGACAGCTGCCACCAGAGGTCGCTGCTGCCGCCGAGGTCGGGGATGATGACGTACGACAGCGCGTAGGTGAGCGCCACGGACAGGATGGAGGTCAGCCAGACGAGCTGGGTGAGCGGGGCCTCGAAGTGGAACCGCGCCACCGAGCCGAAGCGGGCCCGTGCGAGCCCCTTGCTCAGGAGATACGATGCGCCCGACGCGAGCACCATCATCACCCGCATCAGGAAGATCCAGACCAGCAGCTGGACCTGCACCAGCGGATCGGTCACCGCGAGCACGATGAACGCGATGAGCGCCACACCGGTGACGCCGTAGGTCTCGAACCCGTCCGCCGTGGGACCCACCGAGTCGCCGGCGTTGTCGCCGGTGCAATCGGCGATCACGCCGGGGTTGCGCGCGTCGTCCTCCTTGATCTTGAACACGACCTTCATCAGGTCGGACCCGATGTCCGCGATCTTGGTGAAGATGCCGCCCGCGATGCGGAGGGCTGCGGCGCCCAGCGACTCGCCGATGGCGAAGCCGAGGAAGCACGCCCCGGCCACATCCGCCGGGATGAACAGCAGGATCGCCAGCATGAACAGCAGCTCGACCGCGATGAGCATCATCCCGACGCTCATGCCGGCGCGCAGCGGAATCTCGTACACCGGGAACGCCTGCCCGCGGAGGCTCGCGAATGCCGTGCGCGAGTTCGCGAGCGTGTTGATCCGGATCCCGAACCAGGCGACTCCGTAGCTCCCCGCCATGCCGATGAGACTGAACAGGAGGACGATCGCGATCTTCGGCAGCTCCAGCCCGGTCAGCAGGAAGTAGATGACGATGACCGTACCGATGAAGGCGAGCAGGACGAGCAGGAGCTTGCCCTGCTGCACCAGGTACGCCTTGCAGGTCTCGTAGATCAGCTCCGAGATCTCGGCCATGGAGCGGTGGACCGGGAGCTTCCGCACGCCGGCGTAGCTCCAGAGCCCGAACAGGAGACCCAGGACGCACACCAGCAGCCCGGAGAGCAGGATCTGGTGTCCGGTGAAGCCGAGGAAATCGCCCTGGTTCAGGTCGGGCAGCTGGAGGTTGACCTCGCCGCCGGGCCGGTGCTCGGGCACCGCCGCCTCGACACCCGGCTCCTGGGCGAGCACGCCGGGTGCCGCCGCCGGTGCCAGGCCGAAGGCCAGCAGCAGGGTGACCAGCAGGGTCCACCACTTCGTCATCGTCGGGTCTCTCCTGTAAGGATCAGTAGGCGCCCCGCGGCTCGTGAGCGGGGTCCGCCATGGTGTGCACGAGCGTGAGGAACCGCTTGGCCAGCTTGTCGGCCTCGCTCTCCCCCACCTGGTTGGTCTCGACCGTCACCCGGGTGTAGTGGCCGCCCTCAGCCTCGATCGAGACCGTCACCTCGCCGATCGCCCCGGCGAATCGCCGCCGGCGCGGCGCCTCCTCGACCGGGGTGAGCCGGGCGCCGAAGTACTCGGCCGCGCGGGTGAGGACGGCCTCGGCCGCGACGTGGGTGCGGTGGAAGTACTTCACCGCTCAGTCCTCCTGGTAGTATTCGATCCCCAGGTGGGTGATCTGCTCCTCACCCATCAGCCAGCGCAAGGTGTTCTTGAGCTTGGTGTGCTGGATGAAGAGGTCGTGCTCGGGATAGAGACCGGGGGCGGTCTGCGGGCTCTTGAAGTAGAACGAGAGCCACTCCTGGATGCCGGTGAGCCCGGCCCGCTGGGCGAGATCGAAGAAGAGCGCCAGATCGAGCACCAGGGGCGCCGCGAGGATCGAATCGCGGCAGAGAAAGTCCACCTTGATCTGCATCGGGTAGCCGAGCCACCCGAAGATGTCGATGTTGTCCCAGCCTTCCTTATTGTCCCCCCGCGGCGGATAGTAGTTGATCCGCACCTTGTGGTAGAGCTTGCCGTACAGCTGGGGGTAGAGCTGCGGCTGCAGGATGTACTCGAGCACGCCGAGCTTGGACTCCTCCTTGGTCTTGAAGCTCTCCGGATCGTCCAGCACCTCGCCGTCGCGGTTGCCGAGGATGTTGGTCGAGTACCACCCGGAGACGCCGAGCATCCGCGCCTTGAACATCGGCGAGAGCACGGTCTTCACCATCGTCTGCCCGGTCTTGAAGTCCTTGCCGCCGATAGCCGCCCCGCGCTGCTTGGCCAGCTGCTCCATCGCCGGAAAGTCGCAGGTGAGGTTGGGCGCACCGTTGGCGAAGGGGACTCCCTCCATCAGCGCGGCCCAGGCGTACAGCATCGACGGGGCGATCGACGCATCGTTCGCGTCCATCGCCCTCTCGAACGCGTCCAGGGTCCAGTGGGTCGGCCCCGGACTGATGAAGATCTCGGTGGACGCGCACCAGACCATCACCAGCCGGTCGCACCGGTGCCGGGCCTTGAACGCGCGGATGTCCTCGCGGAGCTGCTCGGCGAGGTCCCGCTTGCTCTTGCCCCGCTTGACGTGGGTCCCCTCGAGCCGCTTCACGTACTGGCGGTCGAAGGCGGCCGGCATCGGCGCCACCGCCCGGAGGGCGTCCTTGATCGGCTCCAGATGCTCGTGCCGGTCCAGCACGCCGGCGCGCAGGCTGGCGGTGTAGCAATCGTCGGGAATGGGATCCCAGGCTCCGAAGACCAGATCGTCCAGGTTCGCCAGCGGAACGAAGTCGCGGATGAGCGGTGCGCGTCCTTCGGTGCGCTTGCCGAGCCGGATGGTCCCCATCTGGGTCAGCGAGCCGATCGGCAGCGCCTTCCCCCGCCGGACGTTCTCCACGCCGGCGACGAAGGTGGACGCGACCGCGCCCAGCCCCACGCACAGCACCCCGAGCCTGCCCTGCGCCGGCGCGATGCGCCGGGCCGTCTGCTCCGCCACTTCAGGATCCTTTCGCCAGGGTGTCGAGCGCCGGGCGGCGGCCTTCGACCCGCCGCACCGGGCCCTCGGCCGGCGCGCGATCGGCCCGCCGGTGTACGTATACGACCCGCTGCACCACCGTTACGATGGAGGCGAGCGCGAGGAAGGCGACGATGCCCTCGAGGACGAGCGCGTGCGGGCCGGCGCCCACGGCCAGCGACGCCACGCCCAGCGCGACGATCCGTTCGGCCCGCTGCGCCATCCCGACCTTGCAGTCGAGCCCGAGCCCCTCGGCCCGGGCCCGTGCGTAGGACACGAGGAGCGAGCTGAGGATGGCGACCATGCAGGCGATGATGGCCGGCACCCGGTAGGCCACGTCGGGAGCGGTGAGCAGGAACGCGCCGATGCCGATGAACGTGGCGCCGTCGCCGATTCGGTCGAGGGTGGAGTCGTAGAACGCGCCGAAGCGGGTAACCATCGCCCCGCCACGGGCCACCTGGCCGTCGAGGGTGTCGAGTAGCCCGCTCAGCAGCAGCAGCGCCCCCCCCAGCCGGACCTGGCCGTAGGCGTAAGCCAGGGCCGACACCAGCACGAACCCGGTGCCGATCGTGGTGATGGTGTTCGGCCGGACCCGGTTCCGGATGAGCCAGTCCACCAGCGGACGGGCGGCGGCGTAGAATGGTCGTTCCAGCGCGTCCAGCGGTCTCAGGGCTCGCTCCTCGACGGGCATTGTGGTGGGCGTCACAGCCGCGCGAAATGCCGCGAAACAATAATCGCCAGAACCCTTTAGGGCAATCAGACCACTTCGACCATGCGCCCATTCCTGCGCGCCACCCGCCGCACCCTCCGTAACGTGGTGCACTGGCCCGGCCACCGCCGCCGGTGCCCGGTCTGCGGCAGCTTCGTGCGCGCCTTCAAGCCGTACGGCCTCGTCCTCCGGCCGGAGGCCCGGTGCCCCTCGTGCGGCGCGCTGGAGCGACACCGTCTCGTGTGGCTCTACCTCCGGTACTGCACGCCGTTCTTTGATCGGACCCCCCGTCTGATGCTCCACGTCGCGCCGGAGCGGGCGCTGGAGCCGGGGCTGACCGAGGTGCCGAACCTGCGGCGGATCACCGGGGACCTGACCCAGCGCGGGGTCATGCTCCGGTTCGACGTGACCGGCATCCCCCTCCCGGACGACTGCTTCGACGTGATCTACTGCTCGCACGTGCTGGAGCACGTACCGGACGACCACGCCGCCATGCGCGAGCTGCACCGGGTGCTGAAGCCGGGCGGCTTCGCGCTGCTGCAGGTGCCGGTCCTCCGCGAGCAGACCTTCGAGGACCCTTCGGTCACGTCCCCCGAGGAGCGGCTCCGGCTCTTCGGCCAGCACGACCATGTCCGGGTGTACGGCCGGGACTACCCGGAGCGGCTCGCGCAGGCGGGGTTTATCGTGCGGGTCGAGGACTTCGCGGCTCTCCTCCCGCCGCCGATGCGTACCTATTACGGGCTGATGCCGGGGGAGCTGGTGTACCGGGGCGAGAAGGCGGGGCGCCCCGCCGGCCGGCCGTAGATTTCGACCGGCGGCGATGGGTCGGCCGGGCGCGGGCGCAGCCGCTAGCGGTACAGCAGGTAGCGCGCTCGCCTCGCCCGGAACCGGTCCAGCTCGGGTTGCCAGCCGGCGACGATCGCACCGGGCGACACCTTGCGCGTCAGGGCTTCGCGCAGCGCGGGACCGCCCGCCAGCCGATCGAAGTGGCCCGGAATCCAGCCGATCCGGTCGGGGTGGACCGCCTGCACGGCGGCGAGCAGCTCGATCGCCGTCCGGGTGGGGTCGTAGGCCTCCCGGTCGGTGAGCTCGAGCTGGATCCCGGCGACCAGGGTGTCCGGAAACCGCCCGTCCCCGGGCGCGCGGGGCGTGAAGGTCACCCCGCCGAAGCGAACGCCCTGAATCCCGGCGTCACGGACCCGCGCGAGTACCGCCGCCGTATCGAGCCACGGGGCGCCGATCTGCTCGAACGGCGCGTCGGAGCCCCGCCCCACGGACAGCGCGGTGCCCTCGAACAGACAGAGTCCCGGATAGTGAAAGAGCGCCGCGAGGGTCCGCAGGTTGGGGCTCGGCGGCACGAAGGGGAGCCCGGTCCGATCGAAGGTCAGCTCGCGGCGCCAGCCGTCCAGGGGCACGACCGTGAGCCGACCGGGGATCGCGAGGTCCGCCTGGGCAAGCCGGGCCAGCTCACCGATCGTGAGCCCGTGGCGCATCGGAACGGCAAGACGGCCCACGAGCGAGGCGTGCGCCGGGTCCAGCACGTTCCCCTGCACAGCGCCGCCGATGGGATTGGGCCGGTCGAGCACGACGACCGGAACGCCGCGCGTGGCCGCCGCCTGCATGACCCCAACCGTCGTCGCGAGGTACGTGTAGTACCTGGCGCCGGCGTCCTGCAGATCCACCAGCATCAGGTCCACCCCTTGCAGCATCTCGTCCGTCGGCGCCGTGGTGCGGCCGTAGAGGCTGTAAATTGGGAGACCCGTTGCGGAATCCACGCTCGAAGCCACCGCGGCGCCCGGCGGGGCCGCGCCCCGGAACCCGTGTTCCGGACTGAACAGCGCCGTGAGCCGGACGCCCGCGCCGAGGAGGCGGGCGACGTCGCCCGTGCCGCGCGCATCGACGCCGGTCTGGTTGGTCACAAGCCCCACCCGCCGGCCGCGCACGAGGTGCGCGCTGTCGGCGAGGAGCACGTCGATCCCCGGTCGGACGCGGGCGGGCGCGGGGGCCTGCGCCGCGCACGCCGCCACCATCAGGAGCCACCCCGGAACCGCTCGGCCGTGCACTCGATCCTCCTCCTCGCGCTGGCGCTCGCCGCGTGCGCGCCCGCCGTCTCCACCGGCGACTGCGCCCCCCACTGCCGCGAAGCGCCCGATCATGCGGCAGCCGGCGGCGCGTCGGCCGATCCCGACCTCGATCGGCTCCTCGACTCGCTGCCCCTCCGCGCGCGCGCCGCTCAGCTGATCATGCCCTGGCTCACGGGCGCCTACACGGCGTACGACGCCGGCAGCCGCGGCCAGATGGATCGCTGGGTGGACTCGCTGGGCGTCGGGGGCATCATCGTCTCGATCGGCTCGCCGCTCGACCTGGCGGCCAAGCTGAACCACCTGCAGACGCGCTCGCGCCTGCCGTTGCTGGTCGCTTCGGACCTCGAGGGCGGCACGGCCATCCGGCTCGTGGGTGGCACCGCGTTCCCCACGAATATGGGCGTGGCGGCAGGCGGCCGGGAATCGGACGCGTACGCGATGGGCCGCGTGACTGCGGTCGAGGCGCGCGCAGTGGGCGTGCACCTCGCCTTCGCACCGGTCGCGGACGTCAACAGCAATCCCGCCAATCCGATCATCAACGTCCGCTCGTTCGGCGAGGACCCGCGCGCCGTCGCCCGCTTCGTCGCGGCCGCCGTGCGGGGGATGGAGGAGCACGGGCTGCTCGCGACGGCGAAGCACTTTCCCGGCCACGGCGATACCGAGACCGACTCGCACATCGCGCTCCCCGTGGTGACCGCCGGCTGGCGCCGGCTCGATTCGCTGGAGCTGGTGCCGTTCCGCGCGGCCATCGATGCCGGGGCGAGCGCCGTGATGTCGGCGCACCTCGCGTTCTCCGCCCTGCGGCCGGGCAACGCGCGGCCCGCCACCGTGATGCCCGAGGTGCTCACCGCTCTGCTCCGCGATTCGCTGCGGTTCGAGGGACTGGTAGTGACCGACGCGCTCGATATGGGCGCGCTGGTGAACGCCTACGGCGCCGGGGAGACGGCGGTCCTGGCCCTGCTGGCCGGCGCGGACCTGCTGCTGCAGCCGGCCAGCCCCGAGGCAGCGGTGGACGCGATCGTGCGCGCGGTCGAGACCGGGCGCGTCAGCCGGGCGCGGCTCGACCGCTCCGTCCGGCGCGTGCTCGCGCTGAAGCAGCGCCTCGGCCTGTTCCGCCGGCGGACGGTGCCGCTCGACGGCGTACCCGGCGTGGTCGGCAGCGAGGCCAACTGGCAGACGGCACGGGAGGTCGCTGCCCGCTCGGTCGTGCTGCTGCACGACAGCCTCGGCACGCTCGACGCGCTCCGGGCCGGCCCCCGCCGCGTGGTTCTCGTGACCTACGCCGAGGAGCTGAACCTGACGGCGGGCGTCGCGCTGGCGAACGAGCTCCGCGCGGCGGGCGACACCGTCGCGGCGTTCCGCCTCTGGCCGGCGAGCGGTGCCGCCAGCTTCGACTCGGTGCGCGCGCTGGTCCGGGCCGGCGGCGTGCCGGTCTTCGCCATCGCCGTTCGGCCGACCCCGTGGCGCGGCACCGTCGGCATGCCCGACGCCCTCGCCGGGCTGGTGCGCGAGGTCGCACGCGCGCGGCCCGCGGTGCTCGTGTCGCTCGGCTCCCCGTATCTCGTCACCCAGGCCCCCGACGCGGCGGCGTATCTCATCGGCTGGGCCGCCAATCCCGCGGCCGAGTGGGCGGTGGCGCAGGCGCTCTCCGGCGCCGCCATCACCGGCCGGCTGCCCATACGGGTGCCGCCCGGGTATCCCCTCGGCTTCGGGCTGGAGCGGTCCGCCGCGCTCCGGCGCCCACCCTCGCACTCCGCTAGATGACGCTCGCCGCCGCCGACTGGCTCGTCATCCTGCTGTACTTCGGCCTCTCCGCCTGGATCGGCATCGCCTATACGAAGAAGGGCAGTCGCTCGCTGGCCGACTATTTCGCCTCGGGTCGCGCGCTGCCCTGGTGGCTCGCCGGCACGTCGATGGTCGCCACCACGTTCGCCGCCGACACCCCGCTCGTGGTCACCGGCTTCGTGGCGAAGCACGGCGTCGCCGGCAACTGGCTGTGGTGGAACGGGGCGATCTCGGGCATCCTCACGGTGTTCTTCTTCGCCCGCCTGTGGCGGCGCGCGGGCGTGCTGACGGACGTCGAGCTGGCCGAGCTCCGCTACGGCGGGCGCCCCGCCGCGCTCCTGCGCGGGTTCCGCGCCCTGTATCTCGCGCTGCCGGTCAACCTGATCATCATGGGGTGGGTGACCCGCGCCATGGTGACGATTCTCGAGATCACGCTGGATATCAACCCGTGGGTGGCGGCGCTCGGACTGCTGGGCCTGACCGCCGCGTACAGCGTGCTCTCGGGGCTCTGGGGCGTGATCGTGACCGACGCGTTCCAGTTCCTGGTCGCGATGGCCGGCTCCATCGTCCTCGCGGTCCTGGCGGTCGACTCCATCGGCGGGCTCGACGTGCTGGTCCAGCGGTCGGCGGCGCATTACGGCTCGGCGGACGCCGCCTTCGGCATCATCCCGCCCGCGGGCGAGGCATGGCTCCCCCTCTCCACGCTGCTGGTGTTTCTCGGCGTACAGTGGTGGGCGGCCTGGTATCCCGGCGCGGAACCGGGGGGCGGCGGCTACGTCGCGCAGCGCATCCTCTCGGCGAAGGACGAGCGCCACGGGCTGCTGGCGACGCTCTGGTTCAACATCGCGCACTACGCGGTCCGGCCGTGGCCCTGGATTCTGGTCGGGTTCGTCAGCGTGCTGACGTACCCCGGGCTCGCCAATCCGGAGGAAGGGTACGTGCGCGTCATGGTGGACGTGCTGCCCTCGCCGCTCAAGGGGCTGCTGCTCGCCGCGTTCGCGGCGGCGTACATGAGCACCATCAGCACGCACCTCAACTGGGGGGCGTCGTACCTCGTCAACGACGTGTACCTGCGCTTCGTACGTCCGGGCGCCGGGCCGCGCGCACAGGTGAGGGCATCACGCCTGGCGACCGGCGCGCTGATGCTGCTTTCCCTCGGGGTGATGGCGATGCTCACGACGGTCGAGCAGGGCTGGAAGCTGCTCATCGGCCTCGGCGCCGGAACCGGGCTCGTGTTCATCCTGCGCTGGTACTGGTGGCGGATCAGCGCGTGGTCGGAGATCAGCGCGATGGCGGCTTCATTCGTCACCGCGGTGACGCTGCAGCTGCTGGGAGTCGACGCCGGCGACACGGCCAGCGCCGACTACGCGATCGCGATGCTGGTGATAGTCGGTGTCACCACGGTCGTGTGGCTGGTCACCACGCTGCTCACTCCGCCCGAGTCCGCCGCCACGCTGGAGCGGTTCTACCGGCGGGTGCGCCCCGGCGGGCGCGGGTGGCGGGTGGTGACGGAGCCGCTCGGGCTGGGGAACGACCCGATTCCGGGGGGCGCTCTGTCCTGGGTGAATTGGGGGGCCGGGGTCGTGGCGGTCTATGCGGCCGTGTTCGGGGTCGGCGCACTGCTCACTGGGTCGCGGCTTGGAGGGGCCGGCTACCTGACCCTGGCGGCCGCAGCTTTCCTGTTGATTCAGCGCAACTTGCGCCGCGACCCCCGACTCGCGGCGCACGTTGACACGCCCCGGCCCGGGGCCTAGCTTTCGCGGAGTTTCTCGAGGAGCTTTCGATGAGTGGCGTCCAGCAGCAGGCACCGGCCACGGGGTTCGATCTGACCCTCACCCCCACGGCGGCCCAAGAAGTGAAGAAGTTCATGGCGGCCGAGCAGGTGCCGGACGAGACCGCCGGGCTCCGGGTGAGCGTGCTGCCGGGAGGGTGCTCGGGGTTCAAGTACAGCCTGAACATCGAGGAGCGCGCGCTCGATGACGACATGGTCTTTCAGGCCGGCGGCGTGCGGGTGTTCGTGGACGGCTTCAGCGCGCAGTACCTCAACGGGGTGACGATCGACTACGTCTCCTCGATGCAGGGCTCGGGCTTCACGTTCCACAACCCGAACGCCACCGGCGGCTGCGGGTGCGGCAGCAGCTTCACGGCGTGACCAGCGGGGAGTGAGAAGTGAGAGGGGGGCTCCGGCGATGATCGGCGCCCCCTTCGTCGTTCCGGGCCGCCCCGGCGTGCCGCTCACCGCTCCCCTCTCCCCGCGCAGTTGAGCGCCCTCGACCTCGTCATCGTCGTCGCGTACTGCGCCGTCTCGCTCGGCGTCGGACTCTGGGTCGCCCGACACCAGGCGACCGTCGGCGACTACTTCCTCGGCGCGCGGAACCTTCCCGCCTGGGCCATCCTGCTCTCCATCGTGGCCACCGAGACGTCGGCGGTCACCGTGATCTCCATCCCCGGCACCAGTGCCCGCGGCGATCTCACGTTCCTCCAACTCGCGCTCGGCTTCGTGGTCGGACGGATCCTGGTCGCCGCCTGGCTCCTCCCCGGCTACTTCCGCGGGAGCCAGGAGACGGCCTACGCGCGGCTCGAGTCGAGGTTCGGCCCGGGCACGCGGCGGGTGATGTCGAGCATATTTCTGGTCACCCGGTTTCTGGGTGATGGCGTCCGGGTCTTCGCGAGCGCGATCCCGCTCGCGCTGGTCACCGGCTGGAGCGCGCCCACCTCGATCGCCGTCATCGGCCTGGTGACGATGGTCTACACCTGGTTCGGGGGCTTCAAGGCCGTGGTGTGGGCGGACGTGTTCCAGCTGCTGGTGTACCTGAGCGGCGGGGCAGCGGCGCTCTGGACCGCGTGGCAGCTCGCGGGCGGGCCGGAAGCGGCCCTCGCCAGCGCCGCCGCCGCCGGAAAGCTCCGGGGCGTCAACTGGGGGCCGAGCCTTACAACCACCTACACCGTGCTGGGCGGGCTGATCGGCGGCGCGATGTTGTCCGCAGCCTCGCACGGCACCGACCACCTGATCGTGCAGCGCCTGCTCGCGACCCGATCGCTGCGGGACGCCCGGACCGCCCTGGTAGGCTCCGGGGTGGTGGTGTTCTGCCAGTTCCTCCTCTTCCTCCTGGTCGGCTCGGCGATCTGGGCGGCGGGCCTCGCGCCCGACGGCATGGCTTCCGATCAGATCTTCCCCCGCTTCATCATCGGGTACCTGCCGGCCGGCGTTGCCGGGCTCATGGTCGCGGGGATCCTCGCGGCGGCCATGGGGACCCACAGCTCGGCGATCAATGCGCTTGCCTCGTCGGTGACCCACGATCTTTATGTCGGCTGGACGGGACGGAACGATCCCGCGCATCTTCTCCGCGTGGGCCGGCTGTTCTCCGGCATGTGGGCCGTGGCTCTCATGATCGGCGCCCTCTTCTTCTACGCCTACGACCGCGAAGGTCGAACTCCGGTGGTCGTGCTCGCGCTTTCGATCGCGTCGATCGCCTACGGGAGCCTGCTCGGGGCGTATGTCCTCGCCGGCCGGTGGTCGCGCACCGCCGGCCAGGACGTGATCGCCGGGGTGGCGGTGTCGCTGGCGGTCATGCTCGTCGTGTTCTTCGCCCGCTCCCTCGGCACGCTCCCGGGACTGGAGTGGCTCGCACCGGCCGGCCGGCTGGCCTGGCCCTGGTACGTGCCGCTCGGCACGCTGCTCACGGTGGGCACGGCGCTCGCGGCGGCCCGGATGCGGCCGGCGGCATCATGAGTCCGGTGCTGATCGGCGCCGACGTGGGCGGCACCAGAACCACCGTGGCGGTCGCCGAGGGCGACACGATCCTCGGACGGGCGATCGGCTCCGGCGCCGCAGTCCGGCCCGGCCGGGCACTCCCGTCCGCGACCACGATCGCCGAAGTCGTCCGGCGCGCCCTGGCCGAAGCCGGCCGCCTGACCGGCGACGTCCTCGTGGTGGGGGCGGCCGGTGCCGGGCGCGAGCCCGAGCGCACCGAGCTGCACGGGGCGCTCCGGAGCGAGGGCCTCGCGGCTACGATCGTGGTGACCACCGACATCGAGATCGCGCTGGACGCGGCGTTCAGCGACGGACCCGGCATCGTGGTGAGCGCCGGCACCGGCAGCATCGCCGTGGGACGCGACCCGGACGGCAGGGTGCATCGGCTGGGCGGGTATGGCTGGCAGATGGGCGACGAGGGCAGCGGATACGCCATCGGCCGCGCTGCGCTCGGCGCGGTGAGCCGCGCGCGCGACGAGCGGAGCCCGGCGACCGCGCTGCAGACCCGCGTGCTGGACGCCGCGCGGTGCGCCGACTTCGACGCGCTGGTGCGTTGGGCCGCAGCCGCCACCCCTGCCGAAGTGGCCTCGCTCGCGCCGGACGTGATCGAGGTCGCGGCCTCGGGGGACGTCGTGGCGCAGGGCATCGTGGACTATGCGGCGCGCGAGCTGTCCCAGCTCGCGCTGCTGCTGGCGGAGCAGGTCCGTGGCGACGCGACGGTGCCGGTGGTCCTCACCGGCGGGCTGCTGGAGGCCCCGACCCCGCTGCGGGGCGCGGTGCTCAGGAAGCTCGCGATTGAGCCGGCGATCCGGCTGGTGCCGGACCCGGTCGATGCGGTGTTGGGCGCGCTGCGGATCGCGCGCACGCGCGCCGGCTGAGCCCGGCCCACGGGGTTGAGCGGGCCGCGCCGACGCGGCGTGTGCACGGTCATCGTGTCGCTGTTCCTGAGCGCGCTGGGCCGCAGTAACACTGAAGGAGGGACCCATGGCAGTCTGCGAAGTCTGCGGCAACGACTACTATCTCGCGTTCCAGGTCGTGGCCGCAGGCACGACCCATACGTTCGACAGCTTCGAGTGCGCGATCCACCGGCTCGCGCCGGTCTGCAGCCACTGCGGCTGCAAGGTGATCGGCCACGGCGTCGAGGCAAACGGCACGTTCTACTGCTGCGCGCACTGCGCGCGCAAGGAGGGGGTCCGGGGCGTGGTAGACCACGCCTGAGCGGCCGGGAATTGTTACAGAAGCCAGCCGGGGGCGCGCAACTTCATGCAGCGAAGCGCCCGGGCGCTGACGGCGCACGGGGTTGCCCCGGCCGGCCGAGCCGCTACCGGCGTCCCGGCGTCGCGCATTCGAACGCCGTCACTTCACGAACACTTGAGGCGGTCGCGCCGCCTTCCCGATACTGCGCCGCACCCTGTCCTCGGAGTCGGGAATGGCGGCCAGGCATCTGCGAAGCGGCGCCCTCGCGGCCGCGCTCGGCGCGCTTGCGCTCGAGGGCTGCGCGGGACGCCGGCCGGCGCCGACGCCGGTGGCCGCCGACGCCCCGCCGCCACCGGCTGCCTCGCCCGTGCCCGCGACCGCCGGTCCCCCGGCAAAGAGCCCCGCGCCGCGGGCGGCGGCCGGGGCGAAGCGCCGGACCGGCGCCCCCCGGCCCCGCTCGCGTTCGCGGGCGGATAGCGCGGCACTCGAGCGGGCGCTCGTCGCGCGCCGCGCGCACGCGCCGCTCGCTCGGGTCCTGGTGCGGCGCAACGCCACTCCCGAGGTAGCCGACCGGATCGCCGCTGCCGTGGTGCGGGAGTCCCGCCGCCTCCGGCTCAGTCCGAGTCTCGTCGCCGGCGTCCTGCTGGTGGAGAATCGGGCGCTGGACACGGCCGCGGTGAGCGGCGCGGGAGCGGTCGGGCTGATGCAGGTGATGCCGCTGCACGCGGGCGGCTGGGGGTGCCGCTCCGCGAACCTGCGCGAGGTGGACGCCAACATCTGCCATGGCGCGCGGATCCTGCATCGCGACGTGCGCCGCAGCGCGACCCTCGCCACCGCGCTCCGCCGGTATAACGGCTGCGTGGCGTCGGCTGCGACGCCGCGCTGCCGGCGCTATCCCTCCAAGGTGCTCGCGGCGGCGGGACGGATCCGGCGGGAGATGCTGCTGGCCGACGCGACGCGCCGGGGCGCGGCGACGGCGATGGCGCGCGCCGGCGGATGACGGCCGGCCGCGACCGCGCTACCGCGCTGCACGGCGCACCGGGCGCGCTTCAGCCGGAGGGCCGCAGCCGGCTCTTCCGGTAGCCATACCCGAAGTAGATCGCCAGCCCGATGGCCAGCCACCAGCCGAATCGCTGCCATGCATGCACGGGCAGGCCGGCCATGATGTACAGGCATGCCGCCGCGCCCCCGATCGCCACCGGCCCGAGGAACCGCACCCGGAACGGGCGCGGGCGCTCGGGCTCGCGCACCCGCAGGACCAGCACGCCCACGCACACGATCGCGAAGGCCGCGAGCGTGCCGATGTTGGTGAGATCGTAGATCTCGTTCTCGTCGAAGTAGAGCGCGCCGAGCGCGACGAACACGCCGGTGAGCACCGTGGTGACGTGCGGGGTGCGGTACCGGGGGTGGATCCTGGCGGCCCAGGACGGCAGCAGCCCGTCGCGGGCCATGGCGAAGAAGATGCGCGGCTGCCCGTACTGGAACACCAGCAGCACCGCCGTGAGCGAGACGACGGCCCCCAGCGCGACCACGGCGCTGGCCCGGCCGAGCCCCGCCACCTCCAGCGCGCGGGAGAGCGGATCGGCGGCCTTGAGCTGCTGATAGGGCACGAGCCCGGTGGCGACCGCCCCCACGATCACGTAGATGAGGGTGCAGACCGCCAGCCCGCCGAGGATGCCCCGCGGCATGTTGCGCTGCGGGTCGCGGGTCTCTTCCGCCGCGGTCGAAATGGCGTCGAACCCGATGTACGCGAAGAACACGATCGCCGCGCCCTGGTGGATCCCGCGCCAGCCGTTGGGCGCAAACGGATGGTAGTTCGCGGGGTCGATGTGCATCACGCCGATCGCGACGAACAGCCCGAGCACGAGCAGCTTCACGACCACCATGATGTTGTTCGCCCGCGCGCTCTCCCGGACGCCGATGTAGAGGAGCGCGGTGATCAGCAGCACGATGACGGCCGCGGGGACGTTGAGCAGCACCGGCACACCCGCGATCCGGGGCGCGCTCTCGAGCAGCCCGTGCACCGCCGGATCGCTGCTGAGCAGCGCGGTGCGGTAGCCGTGCGTCAGGTACGCCGGCAGGTGCAGGCCGAACGACGCCAGCAGCGAGCTGAGATAGCCGCTCCACGCGATCGCCACCGCGATGTTGCCTACCGCGTACTCGAGGATCAGGTCCCAGCCGATGATCCAGGCGATGAGCTCGCCGAGCGTGGCGTAGGAGTACGCGTACGCGCTCCCCGCCTGCGGGATCATCGCGGCCAGCTCGGCGTAGCACAGCGCCGCGAGCCCGCAGACCGCGCCCAGCAGCACGAACGACAGCACCAGGGCGGGCCCCGCCCCGTACCGGACGAGCTCGCCGCTGGCCAGGACCTCGCCCGCGGCCGCGGTACCGATGGACGAAAAGATGCCGGCGCCGATGACGGCGCCGATGGACAGCATGACGAGATCGCCCGCGCCCAGCGCGCGCTTCAGCCCGTACGGCTGGTCGCTTTCCTTGACCAGCTCCGCGATGGGTTTCCGCTGAAGGAGACCGGTCATCTAGAAGAAGGAGACGGTGAGGGTCGTGGAGCCGGGGACCGGCGCACCCTCGGGCGAGCGGGCGGGCCGGAAGCGGTAGTTCCGCATGGTCTCGTCGAACTTGCGCGCGAAGCCGCCGTGCGCGATGGCGGGCACGACCTCGACGTGCTCGACCCGGCCGTCGGGGGTGACGAAGAACGTGACTTCGACCTGGCGGCCCCGGAGCTCGCGGGGGAAGTCGGAGGGCGGCAGCACCAGCTGGCGCGGCTCAGGCGGCCGGGCCCGCCCGCCCTCGCCGCCGGCTCCCCGCCCGGCCCCGCCGCCCGTGCCCGCCCCGACGCCGCCGCCGCCGCCCCCGCCCCCGCCGGGCCCGCCACCCGGCCCCACCGGTCCGACGGCGAGCGACGAGTCGGCGGCGCTGCCCGACGGGGCGGACGGCTCGGTATCCGGTGGCTCGGGGGTGACCGGCTGGACCACCGGCGGCGGCACCGCATCGGGAGGCGCCACGACCGGCCGCTCCCGCGGCCGGGGGCGCAGGTGCGCCTCGGCCGGGGCGCGAGGGGGCGTAATATACGTCGCCCGGTCGCCCCCGCCACCGCCGCCCACCCCCGGGAGCACGATCGCGATCGGCCCCGGCCGGGGCGTGCGGGCCCAGTCCCGCCGCATGCCCGTCGCGAGCAGCGCCACGAGCAGCGCGTGTGCGGCGAGCGAGAGCCCGAGCCCCCAGCCGCGGCGGCGGGGTCTGCGGGGCAGCCGGAGGGTGAGCGCCGGACGGGGACGCGGGGTCATCTGGTGGGGCGAGGTCATGACGCGGAAAACATAACCGGCGGCCCTCGCGAGCCGCCGGTGGTCGGACGGGGCGGGGCGGGGCGCATGAGGGTGCGCCCCTTCCCTAGGTCACTTCGCTTCCTTGGGCGTGAACCCGATGATCTGCACGCCGGCGCCGCGGGCCACGTCCATCGCCTCGACGACGTCCTGGTAGATGCGATTGGAACCGGCCTTGATGAACAGCAGCTTGGCCGGGCGGTTGTCGAACACCGCGTGGATCTGCGCGTCCAGTTGGTCCTTCGGCACCGGCTGGGAGTTGATGGCGTAGCCGCCGTCGTCCCGCAGCTCCAGGACGATCTGGTTGCTCGCGGACGTGCTCGCGGTCGTGGAATTCGGCGGCGGGATCTGCACGTCGAGCGCCTTCCGCGCGAGCGGCTGGGTGATCATGAAGATGATCAGCAGCACCAGCAGCACGTCGATCATCGGTGTCACGTTGATGTCCGACTGCACGTGCCCCGGGGTCGTGCCAGTGCTCATCGCCATCTTACTTCTTCTCCTTCTCGGCTTCGGCCTGCTGGAAGAGCCCCTGCTGGGTGGGCTCGGTAATCGCCGAGAGCACGCGGGCCCCGGCGTTGCGGGCCATCTCGACCGCTTCCTGGATCTTGGCGTACTTCAGCTTGTTGTCCGCCTTGAAGTAGAGGATCTTGTCCTCTTCCCGGCTCGCATAGATCGACCGGAGCTGGTCCTCGACGGAGCCCGGCGGGATCGCCCGGCCGTTGAGGAAGTAGTTCCCCCGCTCGTCGATCCCCAGGATCACCTCGTTGTCGCCCTCGGGACGCGAGTCCAGGTTCGCAGCCCGCGGCAGCGTCGCCTTGAAGCCGGCGGCGATCAGCGGCGTCACGATCATGAAGATGATCAGGAGCACCAGCATCACGTCGATCATGGGCGTCACGTTGATGTCCGCCTTGACCGCGGACGTGCCGGCTTCACCCGTGGATATGGCCACTGCCGGTCACCGCCTTCTGGGCCTGGAATTCCTTGGTGAAGATCGAGCGGCCGAACTCGCTCCCGACGCTCTTGATGAGGTAGTCGATGAGCTCCTTCGACGTGTAGGTCATCTCGACCGTGAGGTTCTCGATCTTGGTCGTGAAGTAGTTGTATGACCACACGGCCGGGATCGCGACGAGCAGACCGAACGCGGTGGTGATCAGCGCCTCGGCGATACCGGCCGAGATGCCGGCCAGGCCGCCCGACGCGCCCTGCGCCGCCATACCGGTGAACGCGTTCACGATACCCATCGTGGTGCCGAGCAGACCCACGAACGGCGCGGTGGAGCCGGTGGTCCCCAGCACGCCGAGACCGCGCTTGAAGTCGGCCAGGGTGATCAGCATCTGGCGCTCGACGGCCCGCTCCGCCGAGTTGATGTCGGCGGCGGTGATGGTGGCGCGGTCGCGGAGCAGCGGCTTGACCTCGGCCAGCGCCTCGCCCAGCACACGGGACACGTGACTCTTCTTGTTCTTCTCGGCCAGCGAGATGGCCTGGTCCAGGTTCTCCTCCTGGATGGCGCGCGAGAACTGCGGCGCGAACTTTCGGGTCTCCGCCTCGCTCCGCTTGACCTGGACCAGCTTGGTGATCACGATCGTGAGCGAGTAGATGGACATGAGCGCCATGACGACGACGATGCCCTTGGCGAACATGCCCATCTGGGCCCAGAGATGAAGCAGATCAACGCTCATTGGGTTAGGTCTCCTGGGGGTTCCTGATTACTGGCCGATCTTGAACGACACCGCCTGCTGCACCAGCTGCCGCACCGGCCGCCCGCGGAACCGCGCCGGCTTGAACACCGCCTTCATCACGGCCTCGCGCGCCGGCTCCTCGAACGCCGAATGCGTGGACTTCAGGATCTTGAACGACCCCTGCTCCGCGTGGCCCGTGGTGTCCACGATCCACTGCATCTCCACCCGGCCGGCGATGCCGGCGCTCTGCAGCACGGGCGGGTAGCGGGGGTTCGGCATGGAGATGACCCGGACCGGGTCGTCCAGCTCGGCCTCGGTGAAGACCTCGGCCTTCACGTCCACCGGACCGGTCCCGCCCACCACGCCGGTCGCAATGCCGCCCTCGACGCCCTTGCCCGTGAAATCCTTGGGGTCGAACGCCTTCTCCTTCAGATCGATGGGCGGAATGTCCTTGGGAATGTCCGTCGGCGCGACCAGCGTCTGGAACCCCTTCGGCGGGGGGTTCTGGACCACAACGACGTCTTCGGGCGGCGGCGGCGGCGGCGGGGGCGGCGGCTCAGGCGGCTTCAGGAACACCATGGTGGTGTCGATCGGACGATCGGCGATCGTCTCCGCGACCCCCTGGGTGGCCTTGACCGCGCCGAAGATCAGCAGCCCGTGCACGAGCACCGACACGACGGTCTGGCCCACGGTCTTCTGCTTCTTCGCCTTGGACTCGATGAGGTTCTCGAACACGCGACGACCTCCCTCGCTCGGTTGATCGAGCGGGGCAACTTAGCACGGAGCGGATGGCGCGGCGGTTGAGCGAAGATGACAGTTCGATGACAACCGGATTAGGCCCGGGGATCGACGCTCAGGCGGCGGAGCAGGCGTTCCAGGACGGGCACCGCCCGGGCCAGCAGGGCGCGTTCGCGCCGCTCCAGACCCGCCAACCCACGCGCCAGCACGGCGATCCGCCTCGCCCGCCCGCGCCGGAGCAGGGCGCGGCCCCGCGGGGTCGCCCGGAACCGCACCCGCCGGCGGTCGGTCGGGTCGGGGTCGCGGCGCACCAGCCCTTGCACCTCGAGCGCGCGGACCAGCCGCACCATGGTGGGGGGGCGCACCTGCTCGGCGGCGGCCAGCGCCCGGAGGCCCAGGGGGCCGCCGAACACCAGCACGCTCAGGGCCGAGAGCCGGGGCGCGCTCAGCCCGCTCGCGGGGTCGGTGCGCCGGAGCCGGCGGAGCAGGTGGATCGCCGCGGAGTGCAGGCGGTCCGCCACGCGGGTCGCGGCGGAGCCGGGGTCAGGTTGCCTTGCGCGCGCGGGCGGCACGGCGCATACTCGTTAGCATAGCTAATTATCTGCGGAGGCCCCCGTGACCGCCAGCGCGCCCCCCGTCCGCCTCGACCGTCTCGCCCAGCTCGCCCTCACCGTCCGCGACCTCGACCGCGCCGTCGCGTTCTACCGCGACACGCTGGGACTGCCGTTCCTGTTCACCGCCCCGCCCGCCCTGGCGTTCTTCGACTGCGGCGGGGTCCGCCTGCTGCTCGGCGCGGAGCCGAGCACCGCCGCCGGCACCGGCGCGGTGGTCTACTTCCACGCCGCGGACATCCAGGCCACCGCCGCGGCGCTCGCCGCGCGCGGGGTGAAGTTCGCGCGCCCGCCGCACCTGATCGCGCGGCTCGAGGCGGTGGACGTCTGGCTGGCCGAGTTCGCGGACCCGGACGGGAATCAGCTCGCCCTGATGAGCGAGGTTTCGCGATAGGTCCGGCGGGCGGGCGAGACCGGCCGGCCGGGAGCTGGGGCGCCCCTCAGCCGACCGCCTCGCCCGCCCGCGTCTGCTCCCGACCGGTCTCGTCCGCCCCCGCCTGCTCCCGCCCATTCCGCGGCAGCCGCACCGTGAACACCGTCCCCCGCCCCGGCCGGCTCTGGACCGTGATCGATCCGCCGTGCGCCTCCGCGATCCACTTCGTGATCGCGAGCCCCAGCCCGATGCCGGGCCGCTCGCCGGCGCGCGAGCGCGCCGCGTCGGCCCGCCAGAACCGGTCGAAGATGTGCGGGAGGTCGCCCGGCGCGATGCCGATACCGGTGTCGCTCACCTTGAGGGTCACCTCGTCGTCGGCGGCGGCCAGGCCGAGCCCGATGGTCCCCCCGGCGGGGGTGTACTTGATCGCGTTGGTGACGAGGTTGAGCAGCAGCTCGCGGATCCGGTGACGGTCCACCGCGAGCCGGATCGGCTCCGCCGGCATGTCGGTCGTCACCGTGAGTCCAGCGCCCTCGCCCAGGATCCCCGCGGTCTCGGACACGTCCGCCACCAGCTCCCGCAGGTCGCTCTCCTCGAGCGCGAGCGGCGCCCGACCCTCGTCGGCGCGGGCCAGGGTGAGCAGGTTGTCCACCATCTCGGTCATCTGGTTGATCTGCTCCAGCGTCTCGTCCAACGCCTGGAGCACCTCGGGCGGCGTCCTGGGGTGGGTGAGCCCGCGCTCGACCCCCGCCCGCAGCACCATCAGCGGGGTCTTGAGCTCGTGGCTCGCGTCGGCGGTGAACCGCCGCAGGCTCCCGAAGCTCTGCTCCAGCCTCGCGAGCATCCCGTTCAGGGTGATCACGAGCCGCTGGATCTCGTCGCCCGAGAGCGGCACGGCCAGGCGGCGATGCAGGCTCCGGCCGTCGGTGATCGCCTCCACTTCGTCGATGATCCCGAGCAAGGGGCGCACGGCGGTGCCGGCGAGCCAGTAGCCCAGCGCCACCGAGCAGAGCAGTGCGACGGGCGCGATGACCAGCATGGACCGCAGCAGCGCGGCCGGTCCGAAGCCCACGTTCGCGGTCGCGGTCGCGACGATCACGCCCCCCACGCTTCCCGCACCGTGGACCCGGATGGCGTAGTAGCGCACCGGGCCGATCGGCGGGCCGAACGCGAGGGTCCCCGACGTCGTCTCCTCGGGGAACGGGTACAGCGCCGCGGCCAGCCGCTCGAAGTCGCCGGCGCTGAGCGGCCGGGTGGGGCCCGACAGCCCGATCACGTTGCCGGCGGTGTCGGCCACGACGAGGTAGTCGCGAAACGCCTCGAGGTAGGCGCTGATCCCGGGATCGAGCGCGGGGCTGCCCGACTCCGGCACGAGCTGCCCCAGCACCCGGTACGATTCCACCAGCCAGCGCTGGGCGAGGTCGGCTTCCAGGGCGAGGCGCTGATCGAGCTCCGCCAGCGCGGACTGCCGCCGCTCGTAGTAGAGCGCTGCGCCGAATGCGAGGAGGGTGACGCCGAGCGCCACCGTGTACCAGACCGCGAGCCGCCGCCGGATCGTGCTCATCTCATCCCTTCACGACGTAGCCGACCCCGCGGACCGTGTGCAGCAGCTTCTGCTCCTGGCCCGAGTCGATCTTCTTGCGGAGCCGGTTGATCACGACATCCACGATGTTGGTGCCGGGATCGAAGTGATAGTCCCACGCGTACTCGGTGATCAGCGTGCGGGACATGACGCGGCCCGGGTGACGCATCAGGTACTCGAGCACGGCGTACTCCTTCGGCGTGAGCTCGATCGGACGGCCGCCGCGCCGCACCTCCCGCGTCGCGGTATCGAGCTCGAGGTCGCCCACCCGGAGCACGGGCGACTTGAGCTCCTTGGGGCGCCGGCTCAGCGCCTCCACCCGCGCCAGCAGCTCCTCGAACGCGAAGGGCTTGGTCACGTAATCGTCGGCGCCCATCCGCAGCGCCTGCACCTTGAAGTCCACGGCATCCTGCGCCGTGAGCACCAGGACCGGAGTCGTGTTCCCCCGGTCGCGCAGGGTGCGCAGGACCTCGAGGCCGGTCATCCCCGGCAGCCGGAGGTCGAGCACGATCAGGTCGTACAGCCCGCCGGACGCGAGCCGCAGGCCCTCCATGCCGTCGTCCACCAGGTCGGCGTGGATGTGCTGCTCCTCCAGCCCGCGCTTCACGTACTGGCCGACGGTCCGGTCGTCCTCGATGACGAGCACCTTCACCCGGCCGGTCTCCGTTGACTGCTCACTGCTGACTCCTCGCTCCTTCGCCGACCGGGAGCACCACCCGAAACCGGCTGCCCTGCCCCGGCTGACTTTCCACCTCGATCCGCCCGCCGTGCTCCTGCACGATGCCGTAGCAGATGGAGAGTCCCAGCCCGGTGCCCTTGCCCTGCGGCTTGGTGGTGTAGAACGGCTCGAAGATCTTCGACTGCTCGGCGCGGGGGATCCCCGGGCCGGTGTCCTCCACCTCCAGGGACACCTCGTCCGGGCCGGTGCGGACCCGGCCGGTCCGGAGGGTGAGCCGCCCGCCCGCCTCCATCGCGTCCACCGCGTTCAGCATGAGCGCCATCAGCGCCTGGATGAGCTGCTCCGCATTGCCGGTCACCGCCGGGAGCGCGGGGTCGAGCTCGCGGGTCACCGCGAGCTGCTTGAACCGGCGGTGATGCTTGAGCAGGAACAGCGCGTCCTCCACCACCGTGTTGAGCGCCACCGCCTGCTTGGCCCGCCCCTTGGGCCGGCTGAAGTCGAGGAGGCCGTTCACGATCCCGGTGCAGCGCTCCACCTCCTTGTCCACGATCTGGAGATACTCGCGCACGGTGGCCGCGGCCGCCGGCTCCGGCTCGTCCAGCCGACCCTCGATGGCGGCCACGCATGCGCTGATCGTCGCGAGCGGATTGTTGATCTCGTGCATGACGCCCGCCGCGAGGTGGCCGATCGCGGCCAGCTTCTCGCTCTGCAGCACGCGGTGCTGGGTCAGCTTCGCCTCGGTCACGTCCTCTCCCACGGTGATGACGTGGGTGATGGCGTCGCCCTCGAGCCGCATCGGGATCTTCGTGATCCGGAACCAGCGCGTCTCGCCGGCCGTCGCGACCTCGATCTCCTCCTGCAGGATGGTGCCGGTCTCGAACACGCGGTCGAACTCCGCGCGAATCTTCCCGGCCGGCTGGCGGGTCAGGACCTCGAACACGGGCCGCCCCATGACGTCGGCACGGCGCACTCCCTGGGTGCCGGTTTCGCGCTTGCGGTTCCAGATCTGGATCCGGTATTCCCGGTCCACGACGTAGAGACCGACCGGCAGGCTGTCGATGATGAGGCTGATGAACCGCCGCTGCTCGTCGATCTCCCGCGACTGGGTCGCCACCTCGTGGGCAAGATCGGCCGAAAGCTCGGCCGACGCGAGGTAAGGTGTGAGGAAGTCGGCGAGGACCTCCAGCAGGCCGGCGTCCCGGGCCCGGCGGTCGACCGCCGCCTCGAGCACGCCGAGCCGGTCGCCGTCCTGCACCAGCGGCAGCCGGACTGCGCCGGCCTCGAGGGGCGGCACTGCGTCCAGCGACGGGACCGGCGCCGGCGCCGGTCCCGCTGGCGCGCTCACCGCCCGCCACAAGACCCCGCCGGGCTCGCGCAGCCAGATCCGCACCCGGCCGGCCGGCAGCCCGGTGCGCACCGCATCGGCCACGGCGGCGAGCGTCGCCTCGAAGCCGAGCCCCGCGTTCAGCAGCCGCCCCACGGATGCCAGCAGGTCGAGCGCCGGGTCGCGGGAGGGCATTGCAGGGCTCATCGGAGGTTCACGACTGCCGTTGCCGGGTGCCGTTGGCGGGCAGGATGGCGAGAATGCGCCACTCGCCCCCGATCCGCCGCAGCACGAGGTGCTCGGTCCACTCGGTTTCGCGCGGGTCGCCGGCCGGTGCGCCGCGCGGGCGGCGGGTCGCGATCAGCCAGGCCGCCGCGAGATCGCCCTCCTGGCGGGTGTCGAGGCGCAGAATGCGGAGCTCCGGCGCCGGACCGCCCCAGATCAGGGCCAGGAGCCGGGTCCGCGCCGAATCGATCGGCAGCACGAGATTGCCGGTCGGCGTGGCGACGTGGTAGGTCGCCTCGCTCCAGCACAGCCCGCGGAGCGCGCCCCAGTCGCCCGAGGCAAGGCCGCGCCCGTAGTCGGCGAGCAGGCGCTGGATCGCTTCGTCGTCCCGGCGGGACCCGGCGGGGGTGTGGTCCTCGATGGCGCACGCGGCCAGCACCAGGCAGATGCTCAGTGCTGCGCGGGTGGAGCGGATCATCATGGGCCTCGACGTCGCGGTCAGGCGCGCGCGTCGAGCGCCCTGCGCACCGCGCGCAGCATCTCCTCGGGGGTGTACGGCTTCGGCACGAATCCGGTGAACATCGCGATCTCGCTCTGCGTGAGCCGCCCGGCGTCGTAGCCGGTGGACAGCAGCACGGGGAGCGCGGGCCACCGCGCCCGCACGGCGACGATCAGATCCCGCGCGTCCATCGTCGGCATCACCATATCGGTGACGACGACGTCGATGCGTCCCTCCTGGCGCGCCAGGTAGCCAAGCGCCTCGCGGCCGTCCTGGGCCGTGAGCACGCGATACCCGAAGCGGACGAGCATGCGCGCGGCGGCCCGCCGGATGGCGGACTCGTCGTCCACCAGCAGCACGGTTTCACGGCCACGGAGCTCGGCCTGCTCCGGTTCGGGCATCGGTGCGAGGACCCCGGGAAAGGCAGCCGCGGACACCGGTTGGGGGTCCCGCGCCTCCGAGGCGGCCTCCCGAAGTATCGGCCCGACCGCGGCGGCACGCCAGCCGCTGCGGGGGCTATACCGCGACCCGTCGGATCTGCTCCAGCAGCTCCGCCGTGTCCCGCTTGGTGCCCGGCGTTTCCTCGACGAAGGACCAGCGCACCACGCCATCGCGATCGACGAGGAAGTAGGCCCGGGCCGAGAAGAACGTATCCAGCAGGATCCCGTACCGGCGGCTCGCCTCCCGCTTGAAGTCGCTCAGCAGGTCGACGCCGATGCGCTCCTTGGCCTTGAACTCCTTCAGCGTCGGAATCGAATCCACGCTGATCGGCAGTACCTCGGTGCCGGCGCCCCGGTATTGGCCATAGTCCTCGGTGAACTCGCGCAGCTCGCGGGTGCAGACCTTGGTGAACGCGAGCGGGAAGAAGGCGAGGAGGACGCTCCGCCCCCGCAGAGCCGAGAGCGTCACCTCGGTGCCGGCAGTGGACGGAAGCGTGAAGTCGGGGGCGGGTGAGCCGACCTGCGGGGTGCCGCTCACTTCCGGGCCTGGTCGTAGCGGCGGCCCACCTCGGTCCAGTTCACCACGTTCCACCAGGCCGCCACGTAGTCGGGCCGCCGGTTGTGGTACTTGAGGTAGTATGCGTGCTCCCAGACGTCGCACCCCAGGATCGGCGTCTTGCCGTCCATGAGCGGGCTGTCCTGGTTGGCCGTGCTCTCGACGGCGAGCGCGCCGTTCCGGTCCAGGTTGAGCCAGCCCCAGCCGCTGCCGAACCGTCCCAGGCAGGCCTTGGTGAACTGCTCCTTGAACTGGGCGAGCCCGCCGAAGGTGCGGCCGATCGCGTCCGCCAGGGTGCCGGTCGGCTCCCGGTCCCCACCCGGCCGCATCCAGGCCCAGAACAGGGTGTGATTGTGGTGCCCGCCGCCGTTGTTCCGCACCGGGGTCCGGATCGCCTCGGGCACCGAGCCGATGTTGCCGAGGATCTGCTCGATCGTCTTCGACTGGAGATCGGCGTGCCCCTCCAGGGCGGCGTTGAGGTTGTTGACGTAGGCCGCGTGGTGTTTGTCGTGATGGAGCCGCATCGTCTGCTCGTCGATGTGCGGCTCCAGCGCGGTGTAGTCGTACGGCAGAGGGGGAAGGGTGAAGGCCATGACCACTCCTCGAGGGGGACGAGGTTTGTCGAATCATCCGGTTCCGATTCGACCGGCAAATATGCGCGCGGTTCCGGCGCAGGGTCAACGATCGAGCTCACAGGAGGAGCGGACCGCCGTCACCGGCGGGTCGCGTTCCGCACGAGCTGGCCGTAGAACCGGACCGACCGGGCGTACTCGCCCAGACCGATCCGTTCGTCCATGCCGTGCTGTCGCGGAGGCGCGGCGGCGGTCTCCGGGGTCGGATTGAACCGGAGGACGTTGGCCGTGAGGCGGGTGTAGTGACGCGCGTCGGAGCGCGGTCGCGAGGCGGGCCGCCGCGGCGGCGCTGTCGAACGCGAGCGGGTCGCCCGGCGGCGGGGCGAGCTGGCGGCTGGTGAGGCGGCCGCCCGCCCGACCAGCACGACGACCAGAGCGGCGAGCGCAAGTCCGACCGCCGCGAGCGCGCGCCTTATGGCCCCGACCCCGCGCGGCGCGGACCGCGCCCACCGCGACGCGGGTGCATCATGCGCCGATCTCCGCCC